>CAVDTK010000021.1:16627-22952 GCA_963611755.1 Oscillibacter sp. ER4 | reverse complement strand
AGTCGTCCAGGGTCACGGTGCAGTTGTCGCCGTCGATGTAGATGCCGCCGCCGTATCCGATTGCGCAGTTGTTGCGTATCGAGGCCTTGTTCTTGAGGTCGATCTTGCAGTTCTTCTCGGCGTAGACTCCGCCGCCCTTGGAGCTCAATGCATAGTTGCCGGCAACAGTGATGTCGTCGAGGGTCAGGTGACATCCGGCTTCCATGTAGATTCCGGCGCCGTCGGCGCCATTGGAGTTGCCGGACCCGGTAACGAGGCCTCCGGCGACAATTTCACGCTGGTACAACTTAAAGTTAGATCTCCCCGGCAAGAACAGGAAGGAAGTCATGGATCCATCGCGGACGCTCGACGTAAGTGTCAGGCTCGAGTTCGGGTAGAGATGGAAGCAGCTTCTAGTCGTGTGCCCGCCGCTATAGCAGACCTTAAATCCACTCATGTCGATGGTGAGCTCTTGGCCGCCGTCGATGCCGATGGTGGTCAAGGTGTTTATGTCGGACGTCAAAACGAGGACCTTGTCCTTGCCGTACGCGGCCTTCTTGCCGTCCTCGAAGCGGTCGTAGTACGTCACGTTGCCGCTTGCGTCCTTCACGTAGCACTCGCTGGCCTGGGCCTGCGCGGGGAGGGCCAGCACGCAGGTCAGGGCTGTGAAGATGATCGCGAGGGCCAAGATCGGTATGCGGTGGTTTTTCTGGTTTGGCGGGTGAGTTGGCATGGGACTCTCCTTAAGACGCGGCCGGACGTTCGGACGTCATCCAGTTTAGCGTCTTAAGCTGTGGTTAAGCGACGTGGCGCAGGGCTGAAACACGTGGATCTCGCGCCTTCGCTCATCCCGCTCGTTTTGTTTGGCGGCCCCATGCGGCAATTTGGCCGATTTTGCCTTCAAACGGCACTACCGCCCGCGCGCTTGCGAGGCCAAACTAATGGTGCGGCGCCACTCAGAGGTTCACAGCCACCGACCTCGACCGGGCGCCGCCCCCTTTAACGCGGCGCCGCCTGCATAGCGCCGCGTTTCTTTGGCCGCGCGGTCCCTTTCGGCCGTCCTCGAGCCAAAAATCGCGTTTTTTGATCGACGGGGCTGCGGTGGAGCTGCTTCGACCCGCACCCTCAGCCCTTCTCGCCGCCTAACCCACAAAATCTAAGCGCACAATACTGAGGTTTTCTCATCCTGGCGAATAATGTTTGCTCACTCGGGTAAAGTCATGTCTGTTACACGTCGTATCCCGAAAGGACTGCCCATGCGCAAATTCAAGACAGAGAGCAAGAAGCTTCTCGACCTCATGATCAACTCGATCTACACCAACCGCGAGATCTTCCTGCGTGAGCTCATCTCCAACGCGTCGGACGCCATCGACAAGCTCTACCTCAAGAGCCTGACGGACGCCTCCGCCGCCGTTGACCAGGAAAACCTCGCCATCACCTTGTCTTTTGACAAGGACGCGCGCACACTTACCGTCTCGGACAACGGCATCGGCATGACCGCCGAGGAGCTTGAGAAGAACCTGGGCACCATCGCCCACTCCGGCTCCGAGGAGTTCAAGGAGCAAAACGCCGAGGCCCAGGGTGACGCCGTGGACATCATCGGCCGCTTTGGCGTGGGCTTCTACTCGGCCTTCATGGTGGCCAAGGAGGTCAGCGTGGTCACGCGCGCCTTCGGCTCCGATGAGTGCAACCGCTGGATCTCCGACGGCATCGAGGGCTACACCATCGAGGCCGTCCCCGCCGACGACCCCGCGTACCGCGCGACCTGCGGCTCGGACATCGTCTTGACCCTGAAGGACAACACCGACGACGCCAGCTACGACGAGTACACCTCCGAGTACACCTTGAAGGACTTGGTCAAGCGCTACAGCAACTACGTGCGCTACCCGGTCCAGATGATGGTCACCAAGTCCCGCCAGAAGGAGAAGCCCGAAGACGCGGGCGACGACTACAAGCCCGAGTGGGAGGACTACGAGGAGCTCGAGACCCTGAACTCCATGACCCCCATCTGGAAGAAGCGCGGCGCGGACGTCGAGCAGTCCGAGTACGACGAGTTCTATAAGTCCACCTTCCACGACTGGGAGGCGCCGGCGCGCACCTTCAGCCTGCACGCCGAGGGCACGCTCGAGTACGACGCCCTGCTCTTCATCCCGTCCCGCGCCCCGTTCGACCTGTATAGCCGCGACTACGAGAAGGGCCTCGAGCTCTACAGCTCCAACGTCCTCATCATGGAGAAGTGCGCCGACCTGGTGCCCGACTACTACAACTTCGTCCGCGGCGTCGTTGACTCGGCCGACGTCACGCTCAACATCTCCCGCGAGACCCTGCAGCAGAACCGCCAGCTGCAGGTGATGGGCCGCCGCATCGAGAAGAAGATCACCTCCGAGCTCGAGTCCATGCGCGACAACGACCGCGACGCCTACGTCAAGTTCTTCGACAACTTTGGCCGTGGCCTCAAGTACGGCATCTACTCCAGCTACGGCATGAAGAAAGACGAGCTTGGCGGCCTGCTTCTGTTCTGGAGCGCCCGCGACGAGAAGTTCGTGACGCTGCAGGAGTACGCTGAGTCCATGCCCGAGGGCCAGAAGGCCATCTACTACGCCGCCGGCGACGACCGCGAGCGCCTGGCCAAGATGCCGGTCGTGAAGGCCGTCCTGGCCAAGGGCTACGACGTGCTTCTCTGCACCGCCGACGTCGACGAGTTCTGCTTCCAGGCCATGCGCGACTTCACGGCCAAGGGCCTGCCCAAGGCCTACGCCGACGACGCCGCCCGCGAGGCCGCCGAGAAGGCCGTGGCCGACGGCGCCGAGCCCGAGACCGAGGACCGCACCCTCGAGCTGAAGAACGTCTCGGGTGCCGACCTCGACCTTGCGACCGAGGAGGAGAAGAAGACCGCCGAGGAGGCCGGCAAGGCAAACGAAGGCCTGCTCAGCGCCCTTAAGGAGGCCTTGGGCGACGCTGTTACCAAGGTCAGTGTCTCTTCTCGCCTGACCGCGGCCGACGACGCCCCCAGCTGCGTGAGCGCCGAGGGTCCCGTCTCGCTGGAGATGGAGAAGGTCCTGAAGTCCGGCCCCGCGCCCGAGGACATCAAGAGCCAGCGCGTGCTTGAGATCAACGCCGCGCACCCGGTCTTCGCCAAGCTGCAGGCCGCCCAGGAGGCCGGCGACAAGGAGAAGCTGGCCCTTTACGGCTCGCTCCTCTACGATCAGGCCCTGCTCACCGAGGGCCTGCCTGTCGACGATCCCGTTGCCTTCGCGCAGAACGTCTGCAAGCTGATGTAGCGCTCGGCGCGACAAGACCGCCCGAACACAAGCCGCCCCCTGCCGAGGACCCTCTCGCCAGGGGGCGGTTTTCGTGCGATCGCAGCTGCGCGGCCGCCTTAAGTGAGCGTGATGGAGCTGAAGTGGCTGTCCGAATACTTAAAGTCGACCGTTGACGTGGCCTTTTCTTCCCAACTGCCGCCGACGGCCACTTTGTGCAGGTTGTTAGACGCGTCGAGAATGACGAGGTCGCTGCCGGTAGATTCTGTCTGGTAGGTCGCAAAGGGAACGCGCGTCTCGTCAATTTGCTCCCAAGATCCGTAATTTAGTAGGCTCACGTTTGCTGTTGTGGCGCTATTGACGTGTATGTCACCGTGAACAAGCGCCAGTCCGGCGTTTGTCGGGACCGCGTCGACAACCTCCTCGACGACATCGATGACCTGCAGTTCGTTGGCGCTGATATCAAAAATACCGACCTGCCCGCGTTTCTCGCCTGCGGATGGGTTAGGGGTCCAGGGAACGAAGTAAACCAGGCCGTCGAGTACCCTCGGGCGCTCAATACCGGACCCGTATTCGGTAAGCGAAACCTCGGACAATGGATTGAGGTCAAAGTCGAATACCGTGAGCTTCGAGCCCTCATTGCTGGGATCGGGGTTCCATGAGAAGGCGAGCAAAACGTCGTTTGCCGCAATGATCGAGTCCGCGATATAGGCGCCGAGGGATACGGACTTGGTCGAGGCGTCTGCGAGGTCGACGCGGGTTAGGTGCGACTGCCAGTTGAGGTTGTTCGCGACAAAAGCAAAGCCATCTGCCGCCGTCACGCAATAATTGTTCACTGTTTCGAGCGGGTATTCCTTGACCGCTCCGTTCGCGGTGTCGACCGTGACGAGGCTACGCGCGTCGTTTTTGCCGGTGAGGCCAATCGGCGCCAGGTAGAGAAGGCCGTTGTGCGCTGACGGCGGATTCCAACCCGATAGATAGGCGTGGTTGATTTCCGTGTAACCGATCTCTTCGAATTTCTCGTCCAGCCAGTGGATGCAGCTCGGTGTGGCGTTTGATCGGGTCTCGACGAGCGCCGCGAAGGGGCTGATGGCCTGCTTGTCCTGCGGCGCACTGTTGACGCCTGAACACCCGGACAGAAAGGACGCGCCTAGCAGTGATGCGTATGCAATGAAGCTACGTCTTTTCATGATGGTGTCCTATGGGCGGGGCTGGGGGGACCTTAATGTCAGTATTCCCTGAAGGACTGTCGGATTTTAATTTCGATGGTTGTCTGATAGTTCGGCGAGGTTCTTCTTTCATTTTTCGGGGTTGTCTGATGCTCGAGGGGTCGTTTCCTTTCAATTTCAGGGGTTGTCTGATGTTTGGGAATCAGATAACCCCTGGTTTTGAAAGCGAGAAGCTCCTCGGGCATCAGACAACCCTTGAAATTGAAAGGTGAAGGGCTCGTGGGTATCAGACAACCCCTGGTTTTGAAAGGGAGAAGCTCCTCAGGTATCAGACAACCCCGCTTTTTGCAGCGGGTTGGAATACGCGTGTCGCGCGGCCTGGCGACCGGGATCTTCTCGCCAAGGCACGCCCGCCGCTGGCCGAGTGGAACCGAGTTGAGCGGACCTTCTCGCTGCCGGATTGTTAGCATGGATGGGTACGAAAACCGCGTGATTTTGGGGGATGGCATGGTTAGCACGCTGGTACTTGTTCGCCATGGAAACGTCGAGAGCGTATCGGAAACGGGCATGGACATCGACCGCCGGCTCACGCCGTCGGGCATCCGCGCCCTCGAGATCTCCTATCCGCAGACCTTCCAGCTTTTGGGAGAAGACCCCGAGGTGAGCATCTGGTGCAGCCCCGCCATCCGCGCGCTGCAGACCGCCGGCGTCGTGGCCGAGGCTGTGGACGCCTGCGGCATCGACGTGCACCAGAGCCTCTACGACCAGGAGATCGACACCGTCTTAGACGAGCTGGCCTCCGCCGAGATCGAGACGGACACCCTGGTCGTGGTGGGCCACGCCCCCTTGATGGACATCCTGGCGCACCACTTCTGCGGCTCGCAGGTTCAGTTCGACAAGGGCGCCGTCATGGCGATCTCGCTGCCCCAGGGCTTCGACGGCCCCGGCAAGATGGCCTGGTTCGTGGCCGGCCCCGACGCCCAGGCCTGGGACGCGATGGCCGAGGTCGACGCCCAGGTAGAGCAGATGGCGGCCGAGCTGGCCGACGCCTGCGATGCGTTTCTCGCCAACCCGGCTGACCCTGCCACCCTGCGCGCTTTCCGCGTGAACCTGCGCCGCCTGCGCTCGCTCGTCTTGTTCCTGGCGCCCTGGCAGTCCAAGAAGAAGGGCCACCGTGACGCCGATGACCTGCGCGCCCTTCTCGACGCCACGTCGCCCCTGCGCGAGATCGATATCCTCTCGGACTCTGTGGACGCCCTGGTCGAGGCAGGCGAGCTGGGCGAGAACTGCCTGCTGCCCGTGGCCTGCGCCAAGGAGCGCCAGCTCGAGCTCGAGGGCGTGCTCTCCCTCATGCACAAGCGCCACGTCAAGCGCCGCCTGCACAACCTGGCCGACGAGGTGCCGGCCGTCAAGTGGAAGAGCCGCGTGCTCAAGGCCGGGCTTTCCGCCAAGGACTTCCAGGACCACTTTGACCAGGAGCTCGCTGCCTTGGACGACGAGCTTTTTGGCCTGGACCTCAAGGACCCGCAGGCCGTCCACGACGTGCGCCGCAACGCCAAGGAGATGCACTTCGTGGCCCGCTGCCTGGCACCGGTTCTGGGCGACTCCCGCGCAGACGCGAGCGAGTACACCGACAGCATCCAGGGCGAGCTGGGCGCGCTTGGCGACGCCTACCGCAACGAGCGCCTGGCCGACTACTACTCGGGAAGCCCACGTTTCCGCGGCGTGCGGGCTGACCTGGGCGTGGTTGCCCGCGACCAGTCCGAGGTGGCGAGCGCCATTCTCGCCGGGTCCGCGTTCTCGGGTTCCGTGCGGGGCGCCGAGTAAGATAAGATCAACGGGGCGGTCACGTGCCGCCCCTTTCTTTTTGATACGAAGATTGATGTGAGATGTGAGGAGAAGACCCGTGGCCGACTC
>CAVDTK010000021.1:0-16574 GCA_963611755.1 Oscillibacter sp. ER4 | reverse complement strand
ACGCCCTCTGGGGCGCGCAGACCCAGCGCAGCCACGAGAACTTCCCCATCGGCGGGCAGACCATGCCGCCTGAGATCATCCACGCGTTTGCCCAGCTCAAGAAGGCTGCGGCGCTCGCCAACCGCGACCTGGGCCGTATGGGGGAGGCTGAAGCCGATCTTCTGGCCGCCGCGGCCGACGAGGTCTTGGCCGGAAAGCTCGACGGCAACTTCCCGCTGGTCGTGTGGCAGACCGGCTCGGGCACGCAGTCCAACATGAACATGAACGAGGTGCTGGCCAACCGCGGCAACCAGATCGCGGCCGAGCGCGGCGTCGAGCTTGAGCGCCCGCTTCATCCCAACGACTCGGCCAACATGAGCCAGAGCTCCAACGACACCTTCCCCACGGCGATGCACATCGCGGCGGCCATGGCGCTCACGCAGCGCGTGCTGCCGGCCGTCGAGAAGCTCGAGGCCACGTTCGCACGCCTTGAGGAGGAAAACGCCGGCGTCGTGAAGAGCGGCCGCACGCACCTGCAGGACGCGGTACCCATCGCCTTTAGCCAGGAGATCTTTGGCTGGCGCGGCCTGCTCGAAGGCGCGGCGGAGGAGATCCGCGCGAGCCTGCCGGGCCTGTATCGGCTGGCCTTGGGTGGCACGGCGGTGGGGACGGGCCTCAATGCCCCGGCCGGTTTCGACACAGCGGTCGCCGGCCACATTGCCCAGCTCACGGGCCTGCCCTTCGTGACGGACCCCAACAAGTTCCGCGCGCTTTCCGGCAAGGACGCCGTCGTTTTTGCCCATGGGGCGCTCAAGGCGCTAGCGGCAAACATGATGAAGATCGCCAATGACGTGCGCTGGCTCGCGAGCGGCCCGCGCCTGGGCCTGGGCGAGATCACGATCCCGGCCAACGAGCCGGGCAGCTCGATCATGCCGGGCAAGGTCAACCCCACCCAGTGCGAGGCCGTGACCATGGTGGCCGTCCAGGTCATGGGCAACGACGCGACCATCGGATTCGCTGCGAGCCAGGGCAACTTCGAGCTCAACGTCTTCATGCCGGTGATCGCCTATAACTTCCTGCAGTCCGCCGACCTTCTCGCCGACGCGATCCTCTCGTTTGACGAGCGCTGCGCCGCAGGTATCAAGGCCAACCGCGACAAGATGGACGCCAACCTGCACAACTCGCTCATGCTGGTGACCGCGCTCAACCCCTACATCGGCTACGAGAACGCGGCCAAGGTGGCCAAGAAGGCCTACGCGGAGGGCACGAGCCTGCGCGACGCCTGCGTTGAGCTGGGGTTCTTGACGCCCGAGCGCTTCGACGAGGTCTTTCACCCCGAGGCGATGGTGTAGCTTCTCGCCGCGCGAGCGTTTCTCGGCGTCGGCGCGGGCGCGGGCTTGTCGTTTTACGGACTTGTCGGAAGTCCACGGGCTTGCGATTGTCGTTCTGCGGACTTATCGGAAGCCAAAAGCCCTGGATTTTGACGTAAAAAGGACTTGTCGGAAGTTCTCGTTTCCGACAAGTCCTTATTTCGTCAATGGGGCGGGCACGACGCCGTAGCATGCCGCATCCCCGCACCCGTATGTGCTGAGAAACCCTACTCCTCGACCTCGAGAAGCTCGATGTTGAAGTTCAGGTCCTTGCCCGCCAGCTCGTGGTTGGCGTCCATGACGACCTGGCCGTTGCCGATGGCGACCACGGTCGCGGGCACGGGCATGCCGTTGGGGGCCTGCAGGTACATCTTGTCGCCCTCGGAGATCTGGTCGAGGTTGGGAACGCTCTCGGCGGGGAAGGTGATGACCATGTCGTCGCGCCTCTCGCCGTAGGCCTCGGCGGCGGGGATGTGGACGTCGATGACCTGGCCGACCTCCATCTCCTTGACGGCAGCGTCGAAGCCCTTGATCATCTGGCCTGCCATGCAGGTGAACTCAAGCGGCTGGTCGCGGTCGCGGCTGGAGTCGAACTTGCTGCCGTCGTCCAGGGTGCCCACGTAGTGGACCTTGACCTTCTTACCCTCGTTGCTCATATGGAGCTCCTTGTTTTGGGCGCGCGTCGCGGGCGCGCCGGGTTACAGACAAACCAGAGAGTATATCAGAGCAGGCATAGGCGCGGCCTTGCGTTGCGGTGTGCGGCCCCGCGCCTTGATTAAACGTCCGCGGTATGGGTTACCATAGAAAAAGTTACCTATGGTTATTGCTCTCGCGGATTCGGAGAAACCAAACATGATGGATAAGCGCCTCCTCGGACTTGTCCCCGAGGCCATGCGCCACGTGCTACTCACGGTGGCGTGGCAATGGGTTGGCCTGGTGGGCAACGTCTGCATGGTCTGGGTCATTGCCCGGGCCTTGGCAGCCCTTTTGACCGGGGCTTTATTGGAGAAGAGCCTGCTGGCGCTGTTGGCCGTGGGCATCATCGCCCGCGTGGTCTCGGTGCGCCTGGCCTCGCACGAGAGCTTTGCCGCCTCGCAAGACGTCAAGCGCACCCTGCGCCGCCGCATCTACGAGAAGCTCCTGGCACTGGGCCCCAACTACACCGACCTGGTCCCCACGGCCGAGGTCGTGCAGCTTTCCGTCGAGGGCTGCGAGCAGCTTGAGACCTACTTCGGCCAGTACCTGCCGCAGCTCTTCTACTCGGTCCTGGCGCCGGTCACCCTGTTCATCGTGGTGGCGCCCGTGAACCTTGCGGCCGCGATCGTGCTTCTCGTCTGCGTGCCGCTGATCCCGGCCGTCATCGTGCTTGTGCAGAAGGTGGCCAAGCGCATCCTGGGCACTTACTGGGATCAGTACGCCAACCTGGGCGATTCTTTCTTGGAGAACCTTCAGGGCCTGACCACCCTTAAGATCTACCAGGCCGACGAGGCCCGTCACCAGGCCATGAACAAGGAGGCCGAGCGTTTTCGCGTGGTGACGATGAAGGTCTTGTCCATGCAGCTCAACTCCATCATCGTGATGGACATCGTGGCCTTGGGAGGCGCCGTGGCAGGCATCGCGGTCGCGCTCTTTGCCGCCGCGGCGGGCAGCCTTGACCTCTTTGGTTGCCTTTTCATCATCCTAGTTTCCGCGGACTTCTTTCTGCCTATGCGCCAGCTGGGCTCCTTCTTCCACGTGGCCATGAACGGGATCGCAGCCAGCGAGAAGATCTTCCGTCTGCTGGCCTTGCCCGAGCCGCCGGCCCGCCCGCTCAAGCCCTGCGCGGGCGACCACTTCGCCGCGCGCCGCGCCTCGTTTGGCTACACGGCCGAGCGCGAGGTCCTGCACGCCGTTGACCTGGATATCGATGCCTGCGGCATGACCGCGATCGTGGGCGAGTCGGGCAGCGGCAAGTCGACCATCGCCGGCCTTCTGTCGGGCCGCTGGGACGTGACGTCCGGTAAGTTCATGCTGGGCGGCAAGGACGTGTCGAGCATCGACCGCGCGGCGCTTTCGCGCTACGTGACCACGGTGGGCCTGGGCGCGCACCTGTTTTCCGGCACGGTTCGCGACAACCTGCTGATGGCCTGCCCGGATGCGGCCGACGACGCCCTGTGGGAGGCCCTTGAGCTGGCCAACCTGGCGGCGTTCCTGCGCGAGCAGCAGGGTCTTGACGCCCGCCTTGAGGAGGGCGCGGCCAACCTCTCCGGCGGCCAGCGCCAGCGCCTGGCCCTGGCCCGCGCGGTCCTGCGCAACAGCCCGGTCTACGTCTTTGACGAGGCCACGAGCAATATCGACATCGAGTCTGAGGAGGCCGTGATGGCGGCGATCCGCAAGATCGCCCGCACCCACGCGGTCGTCCTCATCAGCCACCGCCTGGCAAACGCCGTGGACGCGCAGCGCATCTACGTGCTGGATCACGGCCGCGTGGCGGGCTGTGGCACGCACGAGGAGCTGCTGGCGGGCTGCGAGGCCTATCAGGCCCTGTGGCAGACCCAGTCCGAGCTGGAGTCCTATGCGGTGGGGGAGAAGCGCGCGGAGAAGGGCGAGGAGGCCCAAAGTGACCGATAAGAAACGCACAAACGCCCAGGTCATGTGGCGTATGCTGGGCCTTGCCAAGCCGCTTGCCGGCTGGATGGTCCTGGCCGTCGTCTGCGGCGTCGCCGGGTTCTGCTGCGCCACGGGCATCCCTGTCCTGGCCTCGTGGGCGGCCCTTCTTGCCACCGGTGTTGTAACGGAGGCCGGGGCCTTGAGCCTTCCCGCCATCGTGGGGCTTCTCGCCGTCATGGCCGTGGCCCGCGGCGTGCTGCACTACATCGAGCAGCGCTGCAACCACTACATCGCCTTCAAGCTGCTGGCCCACGTGAGGGACCTGGTCTTTGGCTCGCTGCGGCGCCTGTGCCCGGCAAAGCTCGCCGGCGCCGACCGCGGCAGCCTGATCTCCACTGTGACCTCCGACGTCGAGCTGCTCGAGGTCTTCTATGCCCACACCATCAGCCCTGTCTGCATCGCCGCGCTGATGGCGGCCATCATGACCGCGTTTCTCGCCAAGATACACATCTACCTGGCCCTCGTTGCCTTGGCAAGCTATGTGTTGGTGGGCGTTGCGGTACCGGTTTTGATCTCCAGGTCCTCCGGCGAGGTGGGTCGCGCCTCCCGCGACGAGGCGGCGGCCCTTTCCAGCTTTGTCCTTGAGGGCCTGCGCGGCCTGACCGAGATCCTGCAGTACGGCGCCGGCCGCTCCCGCCTGGCCGAGCTCGACCGCAAGAGCGCCCAGCTGGTCGAGACCCAGCGCGGCCTGCGCGGCGTCGCGGCCCAGGGCCAGGCGGCCACAACGGGCGCCATCATGGTCTTGTCCTGCGCACAGATGATCCTGGCCATCAACCTGGCCACTTCGGGCGCGGCCACGGCGGCGGGCGCCGTCCTGGCCACGGTCGCGACCTTCAGCTCCTTCGGGCCTTTCGTGGCGCTTGCCAACCTGGGCTCGACCCTGCAGCCCACGCTGGCCTCCGGTGCCCGCGTGCTTGACATCCTGGATGAGAAACCCCAGGTAGAAGAGGTGCCCAGCGACAGCGATGGCGCTGAGGCGCAGCCCTTCACGGGCGCCGCGGCCGAGGGCGTGGGCTTCTCCTATGGCGCCGAGAAGATCCTGGACGACGTGAGCGTCACGGTCGAGCCCAGCCAGATCGTGGCCATCCAGGGCCGCTCGGGTTCGGGCAAGTCGACCCTGTGCCGCCTGCTCATGCGCTTCTGGGACGTCGACGAGGGCCGCGTGACCCTTTCGGGCCGCGACGTGCGCGAGGTCCCCACGGCAGACCTGCGTGCCGCCGAGGCCTTTGTCGAGCAGGACACCCACCTCTTCCACGACAGCATCCGCGACAACTTGCTTATCGCCAAACCCGACGCCACGGACGCCGAGCTTGAGGCCGCCTGCCGCGCCGCGAGCATCCACGACTTAATCGCGGGCCTGCCCGCCGGCTACGACACCATGGTGGGCGAGCTGGGCGACACCTTAAGCGGCGGCGAGCGCCAGCGCCTGGGCCTTGCCCGCGCGTTTCTCCACGACTCGCCGCTGCTGCTTTTGGACGAGCCCACGAGCAACCTCGACTCGCTTAACGAAGGCCAGGTCCTGCGCGCCCTTGACGACCAGCGCGGCTCGCGAGCGGTGGTGCTCATCAGCCACCGGCCTTCCACCACGGCGATCGCCGACAAGACCTACTCGATGGACTCCGGGCGCGTGAGCTAGGCGGGGCGCTCACCGCGCCCGCTTTGCTCGCCCTGCTCGCCGCCCTGTCCGTCCCGCTCCCATAAGGAACCCCCAAATGCCCAAAACGTTAAACGAAGCCCAGGTAGAGGCCAAGCGCGACCGCGAGCGCACGGTCGTCACCCAGATGATCGAGGTCTACTGCCACGGCAACCACGGCACGCCGCGCGGGCAGCTCTGCGACCAGTGCGCCGACCTCACCAAGTACGCCGACCTGCGCATTTCTCGCTGTCCCTTCATGGCGACCAAGACCTTTTGCTCGCAGTGCAAGGTCCATTGTTACGCGCCGGCGCAAAGGCAGGCCATCAAGGAGGTCATGCGCTATGCTGGTCCCAGGATGCTGCTGCGCCACCCCGTCATGACGGTGCGCCACGGCGTCGACACCATGCGCGCCAAGCGCGCCCAGAAGAAGGACACTCAAAGTGGGCAACAGCTCAAACGATAACAACACGGCCTGCGACCAGGACTTCATTGGCGTCTTCGACTCCGGAGTGGGCGGCATCAGCGTCCTCAAGTCCCTGGTGGCCGAGCTCCCTCACGAGAACTTCTCTTACTTTGGCGACTCCGCCAACGCCCCCTATGGCGAGAAGACCCAGGAACAGGTCCTGGAGCTTTCCCGCGCGATCGTTGAGCGTTTTGTCGAGCAGGGCGCCAAGGCCGTGGTCATCGCCTGCAACACGGCGACCTCTGCCGCCGCGCCGACGCTGCGTGACCAGTATCCTGACCTGCCCATCATTGGCATCGAGCCCGCCTTGAAGCCGGCGACCCTGGCTCCCGGCGACGGGCGGATCCTTGTGATGGCCACCGACATCACCTTGCACCTGGACAAGTATCAGGAGCTCGCGGCCACCTACGGCCAGGGGCGCGAGGTCGTCTCGGTCCCGTGCCCGGGCCTTGCCGCCCGCCTTGAGCTGGGCGACGTCGACGCGCCGGACGTGCGCGAGACCATCCGCGGCTTCGTGGGATCCTACGCGGGAACCGTCGACTCGGTGGTCCTGGGCTGCACGCACTATCCCTTTGTGCGCGGCCTCATCGATGAGGTCCTGGGCGGGGGAGTGACCTTTTTCGACGGGGGTGAGGGCACGGCTCGCCAGCTGCGCCGACGCCTTGCCGAGAAGGGCCGTCTGGCGCCCGAAGGCCGCGTGGGCCAGGTGAGTTTCTCGTCGAGCAAGCCTGGTGACGAGGAGATCGACCTCTACCGCGAGTTCTTCTCCCGCGAACTGTAGGGTTTCTCGCCGCCGTTCCTGCAAGAATCGGGGTTGTCTGATGCCCGGAAGCCCTCCCGCTTTCATTTTCAGGGGTTGTCTGATTCCAAACCATCAGACAACCCCTGAAATTTAAAGCGAAAGCCGCCCGAAGCATCAGACAAGTCCTCAAATTGAAAGGAAGGGCGTCCGCAGCTATCAGACAACCCCGGGAATTGAAAGGAAGAGCGCCCGCAACCATCAGACAACCCCTCGATCTGCAAGAAAAACGCCCGCAGGCCGTCGTGACCTGCGGGCGTTCGTGTTTCTCGGCAAATCCTATGCCCTGGGCGCTCCCCAGAAGAAGAGGGCGACGGTACCGGGGCCGGTGTGGACGCCGATGGTGGCGCCGATGTCGAAGATGTGCACAGGGCCGTTCAAGTGGTAGAACTCGGCCTCGATGCGCGTGGCCACCTCGCGGGCGTCTTCGACGCACTCGGAGTGGCTGATGAAGCACTTGCCCGTGTAGTTGCGCCCGCCCGCTGCAAGCTCGGCCATCTTCTGCAGGTCGCGGTCGATGGCACGGCTCTTGGTGCGGATCTTCTCCTTGACGGCCAGGCTGCCGTCCGGCTCGACGTCCATGATGGGGCAGATCTTGAGCAGGCCGCCCACCAGGCCCGCTGCCTTGGAGATGCGGCCGCCGCGGATGAAGAAGGTGAGGTCGGTCGAGAAGAACCAGTGCTGGACCTCGAGCTTGTGGGCGTTTGCCCAGTCGACCAGCTCGGCGGCACCCATGCCGTTGTCGCGAAGGTCGGCCAGGCGGTCGACCAAAAGGCCGTAACCGGCGCTCGCGCAGAGGGAATCCACCACGTAGACCTTGTTGTTGGGATAGGTCTCGGCAAGCTGTTCGGCTGCGGCGCAGGCAGAGCCGTACGTGCCGGAGATGCCGGAGCTCAAGGTCACGTGCACGACGTCTTTGCCCTGCTCAAGGAAGGGAGTAAAGTGCTCGATGTAGTCGCCAACGCTTACCTGCGAGGTGGTGGCGTCCGCGCCGGCCAGCATCTTGGCGTAGAGCTCGGCGGGGGTGTTGGTCTTGCCAAAGTCGTCTTTGAGCGTGACACCGTCGAGCTGATAGTTGAAGTAAACGCACGCGATGCCGCGCTCATCCAGCAGCGACTTCTTGACGTCTACGGTCGAGCAGCAGCTCAGAACATAGTCTGACATGTTGTCTCCTCTCGGGGGAAGTATCCCAAAATGATAGCTCAGGGGCTCGAAATGAGCCAAACTGACCGCCCAGGGGTTTAATTCGTACCGCTCGCCGTGCACTTGTTGCATCTTGTTGCGGAAAGCGAATCAAAGATGCCGGAATATGAATCAAGCCAGCGGGAAGGCTGGCTTGATGCGGCTCGCTATGTACGTAACAAAGACACGCGGCCTAAATACCGTTGCTGACCTGCGTCTATGGCTTAAGCGTTAAGCCAGGGCGGCGTGCATCGCCATCTGCTTCACGCGATCGCGGATCACGCGCTCGGCCTCGCTGGGGTCAAAGACGTTGGCCACCGACGAGTCCATGGGGCACTGGCCGTCGCCCGCGCGGTTGGAGATGCGCTTGACCAGCGTGTCATAGCCGCAGGCGATGTTGTTGGCGAGAAGCACGGCGCGGGCGGACTCGGTCATCACGGGCGCAAAGACGGCGGCAGGCCCGAGAAGGGCGTAGAGAAGCGCCGGGGCCTTGCCCACGACCTTGTCGGCCACGGAGTAGCCCTCGAGGCTCTTGCCCTCGGCGAGCCACTTAAGCAGGGGAGAGACGCCCTTGTCGAAGCTCACGAGCATGTCGTCCCCGCAGACGGCGACGCAGGTGGCGCCCTTGGTGGCGATAAGGATTGCGCGGGCCAGCTCGAGGTCGTTCGCGGCCGAGGCTTTGATACCCGTCATACTAAGTTGCATATAGGCCTCCCAGGCAGGTCAACAACTCTGTTTGCGGGACAAAGGTAGCATGGCCGCGGGCGGCGGACAATTTGGCGGGCCTGTATGGATGGGGCGTAAATATCCAATAACCAGACGGATCTATACAAGAAAGGCGGCCTTCCCTTGCTGAGAAGACCGCCAGAGTCGCCTGTGTTGACGGGGCGCCGCCGCGCCGCGCAGCGCCGCCGCGCCGCCCCACCGGGTCTAGAGCCCCATCTCCTCCCTGAGCTTGGCCAGGGCGTCCTCGACCGCCGCGTCGTCCGCGGCGTTGGCGTACTTGGTCTCGAGGGCCGCCGCGTCGTCTGTGGGCGCGGCGTTGAGCTCGGCCATGGAGTCGGCGGTGTCGAGCTGCTTGTCGACCTTGGCCTCCATGCGGTTGAAGGCGTCGATGGCGCCGGCCGCCTTGTCGGTGCCCGCGGTGAAGTTATTGACCATGTCCTGGGTCTTGGCCACGGCCGCCTTGGCCTTGATGGTCTCGCGGCGGCTCTTGAGCTCCTCGATGTCGCTCACGAGCTTGTCGTGCATGGTGCGCATCTTGTCGGCGTTGGCCTTTGCGGCCTCGGCGGCGCGGGAAAGCTCGACGCCGGCGGCATCGACCTTCTGCTTCTTGGCCAGGAAAACGCGAGCGTCGTCCTCGTTGCCGGCAGAGAGCGCCTTCTTGGCCAGGCCCTCCATGCGGGCGGACTCGGCGGCGTTCTCCTCGACCAGGCGGCGGCAGCGCTTCTCCTCGGCCATGACGCCCGCGGTCTCCTCCTTGACCTTGGCCAGGCTGTCGCCCAGCTCAACGAGGTACTGGTCGACCATCTTGGCCGGGTCCTCGGCCTTCTCAAGAAGCTCGTTGATGTTGGCCTTAACGATGGTGGTAAAACGATCCAAGATACCCATGACAGTTCCTTTCTTATGTATGCTTTCAAGCCCGCTAGCTGGGCTTTATTTCTTCTCGTACTTGGACGCCAAGTCCTCGACGTCCTTGTCGCTCGTGCCTGCCTGCGCGTCGCCGAACTTCTCGAGCGGGGTGTTCAAGATCTCGTCGGCGCGCGCCTTGGTGGCCGCGTCCTTCTCCTTTTTCTTCTTGAGCACGAACCACACGACGCCGCCCGCGACGGCCACGCCAACGATCACCAGGCCAACGGTGCCGATGGTGTCCTCGCGGCTCTTCTTCTGGGCCGCGGCGGCCGCTTGGTCTGCGCCCGCCATCATCTGGTCGGCGGCGTTCCTGAAGGCGTCCGAGAAGACCTCCTCGTCGGTGGAGGCCGTGTTGTAGGCGTCGATCAGCGCGTCCGAGATGATGTCTAACGCCTCGGAGTCGATGACCGAGGACGCGGCGGAGCCCATGGTGTAGCCGCAGTTGAAGCTGCCCTGGCCGTCGTCGCAGAAGACCAGCAGGAAGTGGCCCTCATCGGTGAAGAGCTGGCCGTAGAGCTCGCGGGACTTCTCCGTGAGCTCGTCGGTCGAGGTGGTGGTCCCGTTCTTGAGGATATAGATGTAGGGCTGCACGCCGGTCTTCTCGTAAAAATACGAAAGGCCGTCCGTGAGCCTGGCCTCGCTGGAGACCCACTCGCCGTCCTCGTCGGTGTACCAGGCCGTCTTTGTGACCGCTGACGACGAGAGCTTCTCGCGAACCGTGGCTGAGCTGCTGCTCGTTTGTGAGTAGCCGGACGACCCGTAGCCGGAGCCGTACCCGCCGCCCAAGGCCGAGCTACAGGCGTTGGACGACAAGACGACGGCGAGAAGCAAAACGATGATGAGGCCGAGAAGAACGCTGCCGCATCCGCCGGCGCAGCCGCTGCCGCACCCGCCTCCAGGCCTGGGCCCGCCGCCGCGGCGCGGACCGAAGTAGAAGGTGGGGCCGAAGCCGCCCCAGCCGAATCCGCCCCAGCCGCCGTGCGGCCGGGGCCCGCCTCCGGGCCCCGGCCCGTGGTCAGGCCCGTGACCTGGGCCGCCGTGGTGCCCGCCCCCGCCGAAGCCGGGGCCGCCGCCAAAACCGCCGCCGGGACGTTCACCGCCCCCGCCAAAACCGCCGCCAAAGCTTGGGCCGCCGGAGCGTCCGCCGCCCCCGCCGCCCGACCTCGAGCCGCCGCTAAAGCCGCCGGAAACGCGTCCGCCGCCTCCAAAACCGCCGCTGGGGCGACCTCCGCCGCCCCCGCCGGCTCCTCCTCCACCGGATCTGCCCACGTCTCTCCTTATCGAACGTAAACGACTGACATTGAGAAGAGATTACCCGTTTGCGCCCCGGTCGATGCGCTTTAGGATTTCGCCATAAACCTGCCGCTCGACCGTACGCGGCACGCGGCGCCAAACGGCCTGCGGGCATCAAAAAAGGCGCTATCATAAACATCTATATGTCTCGTTCCCAACCAATCGTGGAGTGACCCATGGCCGAAGTGTTTCGCAAGAAGGCCCTCGAGCGCCGGGCATCGCCTGACCACCTCGACGACTACATCAAGGTCTCCAACCCCAGCGTCTGGTTTGTCCTGGGCGCCATCATCGTGTTTCTCACGGGCCTGTGCATCTGGGGTTTCTTTGGCCGCATCGACGACGTCCAGAAGGGCGTCGTCACCGTGTCGCAGGGGCAGGCCACCTGCTACCTCGACCAGTCCTCGGCCTCGCACCTTGACCCGGGCGACGCCGTGGTCGTGGGCGGCGTGTCCGGCACCGTCGTCTCGGTCGACTCGACCACGGTGCCCGTGACCGCCCTGTCCAGCCAGGAGCAGGCGGTTCTCAGCAAGGCCAGCTGGGCCGCTAAGGCCACGGTCTCGATCGACCTGCCCGACGGCACCTATGAGGCCGACGTGACGGTCGTCTCGACCGACCCGGTGGCGCTTCTCTTCAACACCAAGTCATAGGGCGCGTCATGGCAAGAAAACCACAGGTCAAGCCATCTGAGCCTGGAAAGATGGCCAAGAAAGTCCCGCAGATCATGCAGATGGAGGCCCTGGAGTGCGGGGCCGCGTGCCTGTCCATGATCTGCGCCTACTACGGCAAGTGGCTGCCTCTGGAGCAGGTGCGCTCCGACTGCGGCGTCTCGCGCGACGGCTCGTCGGCCTTAAACGTCGTCAAGGCCGCCCGCTCTTACGGCCTTGAGGCCAAGGGCTTTCGCTACGAGCCGGAGGCCTTGAAGGAGTCCGGGACCTTTCCCTGCATCGCGCACGTGGGCTTCAACCACTTCATCGTCCTGCGCGGATTTTCCGGCGACAAGGTCTACGTCAACGACCCGGCGGCCGGCGAGAAGCGCATCTCGGCCGAGGAGTTCGACCGCGAGTTCACGGGCGTCATCCTGCAGTTCGCGCCCACCGAGGCCTTCGAGCCCGGCGGCAAGCCCGCCTCCATCATCGACTTCGCGGTCTCCCGCCTGCACGGCGCCAAGTCGGCCCTGCTCTTTGTGGCCCTGACCAGCGTTATCTCGTCTGTCTTGGGCATTGTGAGCCCGGTCTTCTCGCAAGTCTTTCTCGACCGCCTGCTCACGGGGAGAAACCCCAGCTGGGCCGTGCCGTTCCTGGTGCTTCTGGGCGCCTTCAGCCTGATCCAGATCGCGGTTTCGGCGCTCAACAGCGTCTACCTGCTGCGCGTTGAGGGCAAGATGGCCGCCTCGGCCAACTCGAGCTTCCTGTGGCGCGTCCTGCACATGCCCATGGACTTCTTCTCGCAGCGCATGCCCGGCGACATCACCCAGCGCATGGGCTCCAACTCGCAGATCTCCCAGCGCCTCACGCAACAGCTGGCGCCGCTTCTGGTGCAGTTCGCCACGCTCATCGTGTACCTGGTCCTTATGTTCCAGTACTCGCCGCTTCTGGCCTGCGTGGGCATCTTCTCCATGGTCGTCGACCTGGTGTCGGCGCGCCTGATCTCTGCCAAGCGCATCAACGCGACGCGCGTCATGACCCGCGACTCGGCGAGCCTGTCGTCCACCACGATGGCCGGCATCTCGATGATCGAGACCTTGAAGGCCCAAGGCGTCGAGGCCGGGTTCTTCCGCCGCTGGGCCGGCTACCAGGCAAGCGTTAACAAGGGCAACGTCGAGCTGCAGCGCCTGAACCTTTCCTATGGCCTTTTGCCGCAGCTGGTGAGCCTGTTGTGCGACTCGGCGATCCTGGCGGTGGGCGTGTGGCTCATCGTCCGCGGCGAGTTCACCACGGGCTCGCTTCTGGCCATGCAGTCGCTTATCCAGCGCTTCTCCGCGCCGGCGGCCTCGCTCATCACGGTGGCGCAGACCATGCAGGAGATGCGCACCGACATGGAGCGCGTGAAGGACGTCATGGAGTACCCCCTGGACCCCTTGGCCAACGACGACGACCTGGTCGCGGGCCCGTCCGATGGCGCGGCGGACGACGGCAACGCGGTGGGCGGCAACGCGGCGGACGGCGACGCGGCCGACGGCGAGAAGGGCGCGGGCGCCCCGGCGGCCCCGGCCCTGAAGCTCCGCGGCGAGCTGGAGCTCGACCACGTGACCTTTGGCTATTCTCGCCTGGGCGCGCCCGTGGTGACCGACCTCAGCCTTCACGTGAAGCCTGGCGGCTGCATTGCCCTGGTGGGTCCTTCCGGCTGCGGCAAGTCGACCGTCTCTAAGCTGGTGGCGGGCCTGTATTCCCCGCAGGAGGGCGAGATCCGCGTCGACGGCGTGCCCCTGGCGCAGATCCCGCGCGCCGTGCGCTGCGGCTCGATCGCCGTGATCGATCAGGACGTGGTCCTGTTCCGCGACACGATCTCAAACAACATCCGCCTGTGGGACCCCACGATCGAGGACTTCGAGGTCATTCTCGCCGCCCGCGACGCCCAGATCCACGACGACATCATGCAGCGCGAGGGCGGCTACGAGCACCTTTTGGCCGAGGACGGCCGCGACCTGTCGGGCGGCCAGCGCCAGCGTATCGAGATCGCGCGCGCCCTGGCGGCAGACCCCACGCTGCTCATCATGGACGAGGCCACGAGCGCGCTCGACGCCGCCACCGAGGCCAAGCTCATGCGCGCCGTCCGCGACCGCGGCATCACGCTGCTGGTGGTGGCGCACCGCCTGTCGACCGTCCGCGACGCCGACGAGATCGTCGTCTTGGACCACGGGCGCGTCGTCGAGCGCGGCACCCACGACGAGCTGTATTCGCACGACGGCGCCTATGCGCGTCTTGTTTCGCAGGAGTAGGACACCATGGGTTGGTTCGAGAACCAGATCGAGGAGCGCCGCCGCACGGACGGCCAGATGCTCGAGGAGTCTCTGCAGGCAATATCCGACGCCATCATGGGGCGCGCGCACTCCGGCGGCTCCGACGTCGCCGCGCAGGCGGAAGGCGCGGTTGCCGCCGCCCTGGGCTACTACGGCGAGAAGCTCGACGCGGGCAAGGCCCCCGACAAGGACGCCGGCGTGGCCGAGATGATCGACCGTTGGCTGGCGCCCACCGGCGTGATGGCGCGCCCGGTGCGCCTGACCCCGGGCTGGCACAAGGACGCCGTGGGCGCCTTCGTGGGCTTTACCGAGGACGACACGCCGGTGGCGCTGCTCCCGCGCGCACGCGGCGGCTACTCGGTCTTCTCGCCGCAGACGGGCTCGATGGAGCCGGTGGGGTCGTCGTCGGTCAAGCTTAAGGAAGAGGCGTACTGCTTCTACCGGCCGCTTCCTTCTCGCCAGCTCAAGATCCGCGACCTTTTGGTCTACTCGCTTCGCTGCCTTGACCGCAGCGACTACGTGGCGCTTTTCTCGTCGGCTTTGGTGGCGATGCTCCTGGGCATGTTCACACCGCTGGTCAACCAGGTGATCTTTGGGCCCGTGGTGAGCTCGAAGGACACGCGCCTGGTGCTGCCGATACTTTCACTTTTTATCGGTGCGATGCTGGCGCAGCTCTTCTTTGGCACCGTGAGGTCGCTCGTGACGTCGCGCATCGCGACCAAGCTGTCGCTGCCGCTCGAGGCCGCGGTCATGATGCGGCTGCTGTCGCTTCCCGCCAACTTTTTCAAGGGGCAGGAGACCGGCGAGCTCAGCTCGAGGATCTCGAGCATCTCGACCATCGCCTCGATCCTGCAGAACGCGGTCTTCTCATCCACCTTGACCTCGGTCTTCTCGCTGGTCTACGTGGTGCAGATCGCGACCTTTGCCCCCAGCCTCATCGTTCCCTCGCTCGTGGTGCTGCTGTGCTCGACGGCCCTGTCCATCGCCGTGATCTTTGTGCAGCAGGCGCGCTCGAAGGAGATGCTCGAGCTCACGGGCAAGCTGGGCGGCTGGGAGTACTCGCTTATCAGCGGCATCCAGAAGATCAAGCTCGCCGGTGCGGAGACCCGCGCCTTCGCGAAGTGGGCAAACGACTATTCCCGCGTGGCGTGGCTGACCTACAACGGACCAGTTTTGACCAGGCTTTCGTCGGCCCTCAGCCTGGCGATCTCGCTTCTGGGCACGCTGGCCATCTACTCGGCGGCCATCGCCGGCGGGGTCACGGTGGCCGAGTACATGGCCTATACCTCGGCGTTCGGCATGGTGAGCGGCGCTTTCTCGGCCATGACCTCGATGGCGAGCCAGTTCGCGACCGTGAAGCCAAACCTTGAGCGTGCGGCCCCCATCCTGGATGCCGTGCCCGAGACCTCGCTTGGCAAGGAGTCGGTCAAGAGGCTGGGCGGCGGTTTTGGCCTCGAGCACGTCACGTTTAGCTATGGCGACAGCGAGCGCCCCGTGCTGGACGACTTTTGCCTTTCCGTCAAGCCGGGCAGCTACGTGGCCATCGTCGGCAAGACGGGCTGCGGCAAGTCGACCCTCATGCGCCTGTTGCTGGGTTTCGAGCAGCCGCAGCGCGGCGCCGTGGTCTACGACAACCGCGACCTGCGCTCGCTTGACGTGCAGAGCGTGAGAAGGAACATCGGCGTCGTGCTGCAGGACGGCAAGCTCTTTGGCGGGTCCATCTTCGAGAATATCGCCATCAGCTGCCCCGACCTTACCGAGGAAGGCGCCTGGAAGGCCGCTGAGCTGGCGGGCTTTGACCAGGACATCCGCGACATGCCGATGGGCATGCAGACGATGATCACCGAGGGCGGCGGCGGTATCTCAGGCGGGCAGCGCCAGCGCCTGATGATCGCCCGTGCCGTGGCGGGGCACCCCAGAATCCTCATGTTCGACGAGGCCACGAGCGCCCTCGACAACGTGACGCAGCGCATCGTGAGCGAGAGCCTCGACGGCCTCAGGTGCACGCGCCTGGTCATCGCGCACCGCCTGTCGACGATCAAGCGCTGCGAGCGCATCGTCCTTATCGACGGCGGCAAGATCGCCGAGGATGGCACCTACGACGAGCTTATCGCCAAGGACGGTCTCTTTGCCGACCTGGTGCGCCGTCAGCAGGTGTAGCGCGGGCAGAACAGGCGCACTGACGTCCATTCTTCTCAGCAACAGGTTAATTAGTGTACATAAATACAACGAACGCACCGGATATGCCGTATATCTGGTGCGTTCGTTGTATTTATGTACACTATCGAGAAGCACGACGCGACTGAAGCCGTCGCAGCCCCATCGTCGCCCAAACAAAAACCGCCGCCTCAGGGGTGAGGCGGCGGTCTCAAGCTCAATCAGCGAGCCGGCGACGGCTCAACAGAGAAGAACTTAGGCGTTCAGCGCGGCGTTGACAGCAACGGCGCAGGCGACGGTAGCGCCGACCATGGGGTTGTTGCCCATGCCGATGAGGCCCATCATGTCGACGTGCGCAGGCACGGAGGAAGAGCCGGCGAACTGGGCGTCGGAGTGCATACGGCCCATGGTGTCGGTCATGCCGTAGGAGGCGGGGCCGGCGCCCATGTTGTCCG
>CAVDTK010000020.1:0-23263 GCA_963611755.1 Oscillibacter sp. ER4 | reverse complement strand
TCGTGATCGAGGTCGAGCGCGACCTCACCACCTACGGCGACGAGGCCAAGTTCGGCGGCGGCAAGACCCTGCGCGACGGCATGGGCCAAAACGTGCGCTCTACCAGCGCCGATGGTGTTCTCGACCTAGTGATCACCAACGCGCTCATCCTCGACTACACCGGCATCTACAAGGCCGACATCGGCATCAAGGGCGGCTACATCGTGGGCATCGGCCACGCCGGCAACCCCGACACGATGGACAACGTGACCCCCGGCATGACCGTGGGCGCGGGCACCGAGGCCCTGGCGGGCGAGGGGCTTATCGTCACCGCCGGTGGCATCGACACCCACATCCACTTCATCTGCCCGCAGCAGATCGACTGCGCGCTCTACTCCGGCGTGACCACCATGATCGGCGGCGGCACGGGCCCGGCGGATGGCACCAACGCCGTCACCTCGACCCCCGGCCCCTGGAACATCCACATGATGCTCAAGGCCGCCGAGGACTACCCCATGAACCTGGGCTTCACCGGCAAGGGCAACTGCTCCGACGAGCGTCCCTTGGCCGAGCAGATCGAGGCGGGCGCCATCGGCCTCAAGGTCCACGAGGACTGGGGCGCGACGCCTGCGGCCATCAACCACGCCCTCAACGTGGCCGATGCCTATGACGTGCAGGTTTCTCTCCACACGGACACCTTGAACGAGGCCGGCTGCGTGGAGGACACGATCGCGGCCATCGGCGGGCGCGCCATCCACACCTACCACACCGAGGGCGCCGGCGGCGGCCACGCCCCCGACATCATCCGTGCGGCGGCCGAGCCCAACATCTTGCCCAGCTCGACCAACCCCACGATGCCCTTCACGGTGAACACCCTCGATGAGCACATGGACATGCTGATGGTCTGCCACCACCTGGACAAGTCCATCCCCGAGGACGTGGCCTTCGCCGACTCCCGCATCCGTCCCGAGACCATCGCCGCCGAGGACGTCCTGCAGGACCTGGGCGTCTTTAGCATGATGAGCTCCGACTCGCAGGCCATGGGCCGCGTGGGCGAGGTCGTCACGCGCACCTGGCAGACCGCCTCTAAGATGCGCGACCAGCGCGGGCCCCTGCCCGAGGACGAGGGCCACGGCAACGACAACTTCCGCGCCCGCCGCTACGTGGCAAAGTACACGATCAACCCGGCCGTCACGCACGGCATCTCGGACTACGTGGGCTCCGTCGAGGTGGGCAAGTTCGCCGACCTGGTGCTGTGGAACCCGGCCTTCTTTGGCTCGCGCCCGGACATCATCGTCAAGGGCGGCATGATCATTGCCTCCAAGATGGGCGACGCCAACGCCTCGATCCCCACGACCGAGCCGGTGACCTACCGCCACATGTTCGCGGCCGACGGCCTGGCCCGTGCGGCCAGCTGCCTGACGTTCGTCTCGCAGGCGGCCCTTGACCAGCAGGTTCCCGCCCAGCTTGGCCTCAAGAAGCACTGCGCCGCCGTCCACGGCTGCCGCACGGTCACCAAGGCCGACATGCGCCTGAACAACGCGACGCCCGCCATCGAGGTCGACCCCGAGACGTACGTGGTCACGGTCGACGGCGAGGTCGCGACCTGCGAGCCCGCCAAGAAGCTGCCGCTCGCGCAGCTCTACAACCTGTTCTAGGAGGCGCCGATGCTGTGCGAGGAGGTGCTGGGGAACCTGGCCGATGAGCAGTGGGCCGCGCGTGTGGCGGCTGGCGCTGACGTCGACTATGTGGACGTCGACTGGCACGAGGCCTTCAAGAAGCTGCACCGCAAGGTGAGCGCGGGTGGCCGCGACGTGGGCGTGCGCCTGGGCGACTGGGTGCTGACCCGCGGGCTTTCTAGCGGGGACGTGCTGGGGGTCGACGGCGGCGCAGGCGGCGAGACGATCGTCGCGGTCCGGCTGCTGCCCACGAAATGCCTGGTCATCGATGTGGCTGAGGATCATCCCTTCATGCTGGCGCGCGTCGGCTGGGAGGTGGGCAACACCCACACGCCGCTCTTCTTTGGGGACGGCGCCTTCCAGGTGTTGTGCGAGTATACCGAGCCGGTCGAGCGCCTGCTCTTGGGTCTTCACGCCGTGAGCGTCACGGTGGGCGAGCGCGTGCTCGACCCGGCGCGGCGCGTCTCGTCCTCGGCGCATGTGCACCCGCACGGCGACGGGGGAGAGCGCGGGCACGAACACGGCCCGCGCGACCACGATCACCCGCACGATCACCCGCACCACCATGCCCACGGCTGACCCCGCCCGCGAGCTGCTGCTTCTTCAGATCTGCGACTCGGTGTTCCCCATCGGGGCCTACTCGCATTCCTTCGGCCTGGAGACCTACATCCAGCTGGGCCTCGTCCATGACGAGGCCACTGCCCGCACCTATGTTGAGCAGCAGATTCGCTATCCGCTGACCTACACGGAGCTTCTCGGCATGCGCCTAGCCTATGAGCGCGCTGCGGCGGGCGACTGGGCGGGCGTCGCTGACCTCGAGGCCCTGCTCGCCGCCGCCAGGGTTCCCGCCGAGTGCCGCGAGGCCTCCCGCCGCATGGCCACGCGCTTCTGCAAGACGGCTGCCGCGTTTCTCGGCGAGAACACCGCGGCCTACCAGGCATTCATTGCCTACGCAGGCGCCACGGCGGCCGAGCGCGCGGCTCATATGCTCAACGCCAGCTACGGCGTCTTCGCGGCGCTCGCGGGCATCGACCTTGCCGATCTCTTGCGCCGCTACCTGTACGCGCAGGTCTCGGCCATGGTCGTGAACTGCGTGAAGACGGTGCCGCTCTCGCAGACGGCCGGGCAGGAGATCCTGTTTGCCGCTGGGCCTCTGCAAGTGGCCGCGGTCGAGCGGGCGCTCACCGCCTCGCCCGACCTGCTCGGCCTTTCCATGCCCGGCTTCGACACGCGCGCGATCGAGCACGAGACGCTCTACTCGCGCCTCTACATGAGTTAGGAAACTTCAATGTCTTATGTGCGCATCGGTGTGGCCGGGCCGGTAGGCTCGGGCAAAACCGCCCTGATAGAGGCCCTAACCCGCAAGATGGCGGGCCAGTATTCCATGGGGGTCGTGACCAACGACATCTACACCAAAGAGGACGCCGAGTTTTTGTGCGCCAACTCCGTCTTGCCGCCCGACCGCATCGTGGGCGTCGAGACGGGCGGCTGCCCCCACACCGCCATCCGCGAGGACGCGAGCATGAACCTCGAGGCCGTCGAGGCCATGGTCGAGGCCCATCCCGACATCGAGATCATGTTCGTCGAGTCCGGCGGCGACAACCTTTCCGCGACCTTCTCGCCGGAGCTCGCCGACGCCACGATCTTCGTCATCGACGTCTCTGAGGGCGACAAGATACCGCGCAAGGGCGGCCCCGGCATCATGCGCTCTGACCTGCTCGTCATTAACAAGATCGACCTTGCGCCCTACGTTGGCGCCTCGCTCGAGGTTATGGACCGCGACTCGCGCCGGATGCGCGGCGAGCGGCCGTTCGTCTTCACCGACATCCGCGACGATAAGGGCGTCGACGACGTGGTGGCCTGGATCAAGAAGTGCGTCCTGCTTGAGGACCTGGCGTGACCGCCGAAGCCAACAACAAGTTCGGCAGGGTCTCTGAGCTGCGCTTGGTTGCCGAGAGGCGCGGCGAGAAGACCGTGCTCTCCGACTTTCACGCCACGATGCCCTTCCATGTGATGCACCCCTTCGAGGTGCCGACGGCGGGACTGGTGGGCGCGGACGTCGTCACATCGGGAACCGCCGACGCGGCCAGCGCAAACCCAACCGCCCCCCTTGCCCCCATCGCCGCCCAGGTCATGGTCATGTCCGCCTCGGCAGGCATCATGGCAGGCGACGACCAGCGCATCGACGTGCGAGTTGCCCCCGGCGCTGCCCTCCAGGTGACGAGCCAAGCCTTCGAGAAGATCCATCGCATGGGCCAGAGCGCCTTTGCCCGTCGCAGCACGACCCTGCGCGTGGCTGAGGGCGCCTACCTGGACTACTCTCCGCAGCCGATGATCCCCTTTGCGGACTCCGAGTTTGCCGCCACGACCCAGGTCGACCTGGCCGGCCCCGCCGCGCGCTTCGTCTACCAGGAAATTCTTTCCTGCGGCCGCGCCGCCCGCGGCGAGCGCTTTGGCTACCGCGCCTTTACCAACCACGTGCGCGTGAACGTTGCGGGCCGCCCCGTCTACCTTGACAACGTCCTCTTCCGTCCGGCAGAGATGCCCATGGAGGAGCTGGGCCTCTACGAGGGTTTCACCCACCTGGGCAACCTCGTGCTCATAAACTGCCGGGTAGGCGACGCGGCCTTCCTAGCCGCCCGCGACTACCTGCGCGACGAGACGGGCGTCATCGGCGCCGCGGCGGGATCTCCCGTGGGCGCGGCCTCGGGCTCGGACGCCATCTCCGGCGGCATTACCCGCCTGGCCTCAGGCGACGTCTGCGTCCGTCTCCTCGGCCAGCGCGCCCAGCGTCTAGAAGAGGTCCTAACCCGCGTCCGCGCCCTTCTCGGCTAACCGGCCGCCAGCCCCCGCGCCCTTCTCGGCTAACAAAAGGCCGCGGACTCAATCGCCCGCGGCCCCGTCATCGCAATCCCAGCAGTACCTACCGCCCGCTGCCTACCTTCCGCAGCATTTCTTGTACTTCTTCCCGCTGCCGCAGGGGCACGGGTCGTTGCGGCCCACCTTCATGCGCGAGCCGTCCTCGTTGCGAAAATCCGGCTTGCCCGTGAGCTTGGAGTGCAGGATCGCCGGCGGCCAGCCGTTGTTGTCCCAGCGGGGCAGGTCGTTGTACAGGCCAAAGATGTAGCCGGTGAGCTTGTTCTCCTGGCGCATGTCCTCAAAGGCCAGGCCCTCGTCGGCGGCGGCCTCGAGGATCATCGCGGGCGGGTGGCCGTCGCAGATCATGTAGACGATGTCCTCGAACATCTTGTCCGCAAAGAGATAGTCGTTCTTGTCGTCGGGCACGTTCTCGTTCATGAACTGCAGAAGCGTGCGGCCGGTGGGCAGGTTCTGAGCCCAGTCGGCGATGGTCTGGCTGTCGACCAGCTCCTGCGGCAGGGGCCAGGGTTCCTTGCCCTCGCGCGCGTTGAGCAGACCCTTGAGCGGGCCCAGGTCATCGCAGCAGTTCAGCCCTCCCTTGACGTAAATATCAAGGCCGTGCCCCTGGAACTCGTCCAAAAGCGCGGAGTCCGCGATGTACATGCGCGGGCCTTCGACGTGCCATAACGTCTCGCAGGGGCAAAAGTCGCTGGTAGCGTAGTCGATAATGGCGTTTACGCACTCGTCGGGCGCAAGCGCGCCGGGGTAGAGGCGCAAGAACTCACATGCGGCGTCGTCGGCGCTGAACATGCCGCGCGTCTCGTTCAACAGATCGATCACATGCCAAAGCTTCGCGACGCCCGCGTAGTGGCGAGAAAGGTCCTCGATGCCGCGCTCGGCCAGGCGCTTGCGCACCAGGTCAGGCATGACGCAGGTCGCGTGGTCGCCCTCGTCGAACCAGTAGTTCAAAAGCGGGGTGTTCTCCGGCAGCCCATTCAGGCTCTCAAGCTCCGCATAGGGGATCTCCACGCGGCCGTCGGCCTCGACCAGGCGCTTGATGAACGGGAAGTGCATGGGGAGAAGCTCGCGCAGGATCGCGTTGAGGTTGACCTCGGGCCGGCAGAGCTTCTCGGCGCATACCCCAACAAGCTGGGCTTTATTGAGCTTGCTTGTGCGGGTGGCGCCCAGGTCCTTCGCGATCTCGGTCAGCACGGCGTTCTTCTCGAGCGCGGCCAGGCCCGCAAAGTCAGTGGTGGCCTCGCCCTTGCGGCACCAGGAATCGAACTGCGAGCGCATGAAGACCTTCGTGTCGCTGCCGGCGCTCCTGGCAAACAAACGCCTGGTCTCGGCCATGATCAGCTCGTCTCGCTCCTCGTGCGGGATGTCCGCAAGCTTGCCGCGGTGGACGCCCGGCCAGGAGGTGGGCGGGTTCATGTCGTAGGCCGTGTCCTCGATGAATTTCTGGGTCTTGCGTTCGAGCGCCTGTTCCTTCAAGCCGGGCACGACGGCGAGAAAATCGCAGCCGTTCGTGATGACCTTGCCGGCGTCTCGGGCCTCGGCAAACCAGGTGTCCTGCATGGCGCGAAGCCCGGCGCCGATGCCGATGGGGTGCTCCTGGATCTGGCTTGCGTAGGTGAGTTCGTCCTCGAAGGGGAGAAGGGCCAGCTCAACCATGCCATGGTCGGCATTGAGCAGGGTCCCGATCTCCTGGGTGATGCCCTTGGGGGTAAAGATGTGGTCCTCGTATAGGAAGTCGACGCTGCCGTCGGGCTGCCTCACGTAATTCATGGTCTCGAACAGCACGTCTTTCCAGGAGGTGACGACGCGCAGGTCGCGGGTCGAGAGATGCTGCGGGTTCTGGCGGACAAACTCGTCGATGATGGACGGGTTGCACCACACTTTGCTGGCGACCTCGTACTGGGAGTCGTCGGTGGGGATGCCGTCCGCCTCGAAATCGAGGGCGTCGAGGTCCAAGTACCAGTCTGCAAAACTGAGCAGCGAGGCGTAAATATCGTAGAAACGCCTGGCAGCGGCTTCGCTAAGGATCATGAGAATTACCTTTCGAATATTATTGGCCGGGCAAGTATCCCATACCGAGCGGCCGTGGGTTGCCGCATCGGGGTAGTTTCTCTGCTGGCGGCATATCGTTTTGGCGGGCGGCGCATAATGGGGTTGTTGGACGTGGACACGCCTCTCTTGAAAGGATGCAGTATGTCGCAGAAATTCTTGCTGGTCATCGATATGCAGAACGACTTTGTGGACGGGGCGCTGGGCACGGCCGAGGCCCAAGCTATCGTCGCCGTCGTGGCCGAGCGGGCCCGTAGCTTCGACGGCAGCGTCGTCTTCACGCGAGACACCCACGGGGCCGACTACCTCACGACCCAAGAGGGGAGAAACCTGCCCGTCGAGCACTGCATTCGCGAGACGCCGGGCTGGCAGCTCGCGCCCGCCGTCGCCGCCGTGGCGGAAGAGCTGGGCGCGCCGATCTTCGACAAGCCCGCCTTCGGCTCGGTCGACCTGGCGCAGTGGCTCGCCGCGCGCGACGCCGAGGACGCCATCGAGTCCGTCGAGCTTATCGGCCTTTGCACCGACATCTGCGTGGTGAGCAATGCTTTGCTGGTCAAGGCCTTCTTGCCCGAGGTCCCGGTCTGCGTCGAGGCGAGCCTTTGCGCCGGCGTGACGCCCGCCGCCCACGAGGCGGCTCTCGCCACCATGCGCAGCTGCCAGGTGCAAGTCATCTAGCACTGCCGACCCCGCGGCGCCCGTGCCGCAGGCGCCCAACCACCCCTCCTCTTGACGAAATGGGGACTTATCGGAAATCAATTCTTCCGATAAGTCCCCATCACGACAATCAGAGGCCCTTCTCGCTTCCGACAAGTCCTCAAAACGACAAAGAAAGCCCTCCTCGCTTCCGACAAGTCCCAATCACGACAACGCCGCGGCTCTCGGCGCGCCGTCAGCCCAGGACTGCCGCCCGCACCTTAGTCGTACGTCACGACCTTGGTGTTGTACGGCACGTTGTCGTAGATCCACTTGGCGTTCTCAAGCGACAGGCGCACGCAGCCGTGCGAGAGGTTCTCGCCCAGGCGACCGTCCATCTCGTTGAAGGTGTCCTGGTAGTACAAGACGGAGTGGATCAGGTAGTCGCCGTAGAACTGCGTGTAGTAATAGCAGGTAAACCCGCTGCCGAAGGAGTAGCCCTTACCGTAGACGCGGTACTCGCCCAAAACCGTGGGCGTCAGCGGCTTGCCCGTGGAGCACATCCAGAACTTGTCCCAGGTCCAGTTGCCCTTAGAGCCCCTAAAGACGCCTATGCGGTTGAGCGAGGTGTCGACCATGATCAGCCAGTCGGTCTGGCTGGAGTAGTTCTGCGCCATGTAGTACATGCGCACCTGGTCGGAGCTCATGGGCGGGACCTTGGGCTTGTTGGTGAACGCGTTGGCGGTGACGCCGGGAGCCGCGTTGCCCTTAAGGACGAGACGAACCTCGAGGCCCTCGACGCGCAGGCCCACAGAGGAGCTGCCGGCCGCGGCGCCGTTCTTGGCCCAGCCCATCCAGCCGTAGTCCTCGATGTAGACGCGGTAGTAGACGTCGTAGTAGTTGGAGATGTCGCCGGAAAGCCAGATCTTCACGGCCTCGACGCGCTTGCCCTGCCCGGTCGTGCCGGCCACGGCGCCGTCCTTGGCGGCCGACATCCAGCCGTAGTCCTGGACGTGGGCCTGGTAGTTGATGGAGCCGGAGACGTCGGACGAGAGGCTCAGCTTAAACGCCTCGATGCGCTTGGACTGGCCGGTGGTGCCGGAGAAGGCCCCGTTGGACCTGTTGCCCTGCCAGCCGATATTCTGAACGTGGGCGTTATAGGTGACGGATGCGCCGGTGAGCGCCGCCGGGCCGGACGCGCTGGGCGCCGCGGAGCCCTTTGCCACCAGGCGCACGGTCACAGCCTCGATCGCGCGGCCGTAGCCCACGGTGCCTGCGGTGGAGCCGGCCTTGGCCCAGCCCAGCCAGCCGATGCCCGCGACGTGGGCCTGGTAGTAGAGGTCGTACTTCTCGGCTGCGGCGCCGTTAAGGCTCATCTTGAGGGCCTCGATGGCGTTCCCGCGCCCCGTCGTGCCGGCCACGGAGCCAGCGCTCACGGCACGCATCCAGCCCACGTTGGAGACGTGCGTCTCGATAGAGACGGTGCCTTCGGCGCCAAAGACGTCAAGCGCCAAGGCCTCGAGCTGCAGGGACTTGCCGGTGGTGCCCAGGGTGATCTGCGAGCCGCTGGCAACCGACATCCAGCCCTCGTTGGACACGTGGGCCTGGCCGCGCAGCTCACCCGCGGTGGAGTAGGACGCGTAGGCGCCCGAGGTGGAGCCGGGGGCCTTGCCGCCCTTCTCGATCAGGACCACCTGGACGGCCTCTGCGGCCTGGGCGGGGTTCTCGGAACCAGCGGTCTCGCCGTTCTTGGCCCAGCCCATCCAGCCCACGTTGGCGGCGTGGACGCGGTAGTAAACGTCGTAGGCCTCGGCCATGTCGCCCGTGAGCTGCACCTGCATGGTCTGGACGGGCGCCGAGCCGGTGTTGGAGCCGGTCTTCACGCCCGCGCTGGTCCAGCTACCCATAGAGGTGAAGGAGGTCGAGACGCGGTACTGGACAGAGCCCGTGACCCAGTTGGCCGAGTCGATGCTCATGGCGACGCCGGTAAGCGCGCGTCCCTGGCCCGTGGTGCCGGCGGTCTTGCCGCCCGTGACGCCGCCCTGCCAGCCGCGCCCGAGGACGCCGGCCACGACGTTCACCGAGACGGGCGACTTAGCCTTGAACGCGGTGCTGGTAGAGGGGCCCTTCTCGCCCTTTGCGACGACGAGAAGCTCGACGGCCTCGACCGCGTTGCCAAAGCCCTGGGTGCCGGCGGCCTCGCCGTTCTTGGTCCAGCCCATCCAGCCCACGTTGGCGGCGTGGACGCGGTAGTAGATGTCGTAGTTCTCGGCGGCCGCGCCGGTGAGACGGACGCGCAGGGCCTCGAGCGCCCAGCCGCGGCCGGTGGTTCCGGCCTGGCCGGCCGACCAGGCGACCCAGCCCTCGTTGGCCACGTGGGCCTGGATCTCGACGGCGCCGTCGATGCCGGAAAGCGCGAGCTTCAGGGCCTCCATCTGCAGGCCGCGGCCGGTGGTGCCGATGCGCATGGTGTTGCCCTCGGCCTTGGTGGTCGCGTCCATCCAGCCGATGTTGGCCACGTGAGCCTGCGCGGTGAGCTTGGCGGTTGCCTTGGCGTCGGCCTGCGCGGCGGCCTCGTCGGCCGCGGGCTCGGCGGGCGTGGCGGCGTCGGTCGCGGCGGTGCTGTAGGACTTGGCCTCGTCGGCTGCGACGTCCTTGGACTCGTCGGCGGCGTCGTCCTTGGCGTCGGCCGCGTCCTTCTCGGTGCCGTCGGTCGCCTGCTCGGCGTCCTTCTCGGCGGCGTCAGACTCGGCCGGCTTCACGGCATCGGCCTTATCCACGACCTCAATGACCTGCGACTTCTCCTGGTCCTGCGAAGCCGCCGCCCCCTCATCGGCCCGAGCCGGCAAGGCGAGCGCCGCGGTGGCCAAGACGCAGCTCAGCGCCGCCGCCGCGACAACATTCGACTTTCTCATCTACAACTCCTCCCAAAGCTGTGAATAACCCAAAGATCCAGTATGCGCCAGCGACCGCTCACCGGCAAAGCTTCTTAGGTGAGCGAGGGGGTACTTGTAACAATCGGCACCCGCATCGTCACAATTGCGCGCCGCAACGCGCCCGTCTTCTCGCTGCGGTGTGCTCGTCCGCTGCATTCCCTAAAAGGGCGTTTGATGTTTTTGACAGGGTGCCAATGTGCCGCGCGTTGGCACGGGACCTCCCGTAGCCTTATGATGTTTAGGTTTATCTGACTTAAGCTTTGATGTTTACCTGGCCAGCCGCTGGCCGGTTTCCAATAGAGCCCTAGGGGGTTATGTTGAGTAAGGTTTTGGCCATTGTGCCTGCATACAATGAAGAGGGTTCATTGCCTGCGACAATCGCTGAGCTCACGGAGGTTGCTCCTGATATCGATTACTTGGTCGTGAACGACGGCTCCCGCGATAAGACCGAGGAGCTTTGCAAGAGCAACGGCTACTGCTACGTGAGCCACCCGACCAACCTGGGGCTCACCGCCGGCATCCAGACCGGCATGAAGTACGCGATGCGCCACGGCTATGACATGGCCATCCAGTTCGATGCCGACGGTCAGCACGACCCGGCCTATATCAAGACCCTCGTGCAGAAGATGGACCAGTCCGGCGCCGACATCGTCATAGGCTCCCGCTTTGTGAACGAGGAGAAGCCCAACAGCCTTCGCATGCTTGGCTCGAACCTCATCTCAAACATGATCAAGCTCACGACCGGCAAGCGAATCATGGACCCCACTTCCGGTATGAGGCTGTACAACGCCGCCACGATCAAGCTCTTCTCGACGCAGGGTTGGGCTTCTCCTGAGCCCGACACCTTGGCCTGCCTTATCAGGAAGGGCTTTAAGGTCGAGGAAGTCCAGGTCACTATGCGCGAGCGCTCGGCAGGGGAGAGCTACCTCAATCTCTCGCGGTCGATCAGCTACATGCTCAACACCTGCACGTCGATTCTTTTCTCCCAGTGGTTTAGGAGCTAGCCGTGACAGTTAACCTGCGAATTTTTCTCATTTTCGGCGCCGTGCTGCTGCTTGTCATGGTGACGCGCAACATCAAGAAGTCCCAGTTCGACACGCAAGATATCTTCTTTTGGCTCGCGCTTTCCGCCCTGCTGATCCTGGCAGCGGTGTTCCCGCAGCTTGTTTATTGGCTCTCCGCTCTCCTGGGCTTCCAGTCCGCCTCTAATTTCGTGTTTCTCGCGGTGATCGCCATTCTGCTTTGGCGTCTCTTTAGGCTGCAGGAGAACTTCTCGACCTTGCGCCGCAAACTGACGGTGCTCGCGCAGGAAGTCGCTCTCAAGGACAAGGACCAGTAAATCTCTCATCCGCCGCTAAAGGACGCCCTATTTATGAAACCTGAGTTCACCGAGAAGGACCACACGTTTGTGCTTTGCGCATACGGCGAGTCTCCCTATCTGGAGGAATGCTTGAAGTCGCTCTTGAGCCAGACCGTGAAGACCTGCTATGCCATCGCGACCACAACGCCTAACGAGCATATTTCCGCTGTGGCCGAGAAGTACGGCGTGCTGCTGTTCGTCAACGAGGGAAAACCCGGCATCGCGCACGACTGGAACTGCGCCGTGGCGCACTGCTCGACGCCGCTGGTGACCATCGCCCACCAAGACGACGTCTATGAGCCGCACTATGTTGAGCAGATGCTCAAATCCATGAACCAGGCGGACGACCCGCTGATCTTCTTTACGAACTACGGCGAGCTTAGGAACGGCAAGCCGGCGGACTCCGGCAAGCTGCTTGGCGTCAAGCGTGCGCTGCTGGGCCAGATCCAGAAGAAAGGCAGCGTGAGCAAGCGCTCGCAAAAGCGCCGCCTTATCGCCGTCGGCTCCGCCATTTGCTGCCCTTCGGTGACGTACAACGTGCCTGTCTTGCCCAAGCCTCTCTTTCTTGAGGGCATGAAATCAAACCTTGACTGGGAAGCTTGGGAGAGGTTCTCCCTGCTTGACGGCTCATTTGTGTACTCTGATCAGATCCTCATGCGCCACCGCATCCACGAAGGCTCCGAGACCTCGCGCCTCATTCGAGACAACACCCGTACCGCAGAAGACTTGGCCATGCTCGAGAAGTTCTGGCCTAAACCCGTCGCGGCCCTGATCAACCGTGCCTACGGGTCCGGCCAGAAGAGCAACGAGCTGTAGTATGGCGAATAATACCGTTTCCTTCATCGTGCCGGTCTACAACTCCGAGGCCTATATTTCCCGCTGCCTGGACAGCATTCTTGCTCAGACTCATTCGGATATTGAGATCGTTTGCTTCGACGATGGCTCTCGCGACGGGTCTCCCGCGATTCTCGATGAGTATGCCGCACGTTTCCCTGACAAGGTAAAGGTTGTTCACCAGCCCAATGCCGGGGTTGCCGTGACGAGAAACCGCGCGTTAAAGGCTGTCACGGGCGCATACCTTACCTTTGTCGACAACGATGACTGGCTTGACCCCGATTTCGCTCAGAGATTGCTTGGGGCTGCCTTGGCGGCTGACGCCGATGTCGTATGCAGCGGTTATCGTCGTCCCAATACCGAGGGAAAGGTGATATTGTCCGCCACGCCCAGTCCGGATGACGAGTGGGGTCCTTATCTTGTGGAGGCCGCGTGGGCCAAGCTTTACCGGACTGATTTTGTCCGGGAGAATTCGCTTGCCTTTCTCGACACCAACATCGATGAGGATCTCTATTTCTCGTTGCCGGCTGTGGAGCTTGCTCGCAACCTGACGGTGATTCCGTATTGCGGCTACAACTGGTTCTTTAATACTGCCAGCGTGTCCAATACGAGTCAGCGTACCTCTTCGGGCCTTCGCTTTGAGGAGACCCTTGATGCCCTGCTTGAGATGACAAGGGAAAGGCGGATAGCCCTTACCCCGCTGCTTAACCACTACTTCACCCGCCTTATCGTGTGGTTTTTGCTCTACACCCGCAAAGGGGACGGAAACAAGGCCTCACGGGCGAATCTCGCCCATTACCTGGCCTGGCTGAACGAGAATATCCCTGGATGGAGAAGAGACTCGATCGCCGGTCTTTCTCACCCGACCGGCGACGCCTTCGCAAACCGCGCCGCCGTTTGGCTGTTCGTTCGTCATCCGCGGCTTTTCTCATGTGCGCTTTGGCTCTATGGAAAGGTTGCTTAGTTTATATGGCTACCGTTCAAATATTGATGGCTGTCTACAACGGCGAGGAGTACCTTTCTGCCCAGATCGACTCTATCCTTGAGCAGACCTTTGAGGATTGGGAGTTGTTGATCTCGGACGACGGATCTACCGATGGGTCCCTGGGCGTTATCCGTCATTACTGTTCTTGCGACCCGCGTGTTCACCTTGTCTTGGACGGCGAGCGCTTTGGCTGCGCCAAGAAACACTTTATGGCGCTTTTGCGCCAGGCGAGCGCCCGTTATGTGATGACCTGCGACCAAGATGATGTTTGGGACTCGGATAAAGTGGAGCTCACGCTTACCGAGATGCAGCGAAGGGAAGACGCTGGAAAGCCGGTTCTCGTCTGCACCGATCTAAGGGTGGTCGACCGAGAGCTCAATGAACTCTCGCCTTCGTTTCTTACTTATTCCGGCATGGACGCGAGCAAGCTCGATATGGGGTATTTCCTGGCGTCATGCCTGGTCACCGGTTGCACGATGATGGTGAACCAACCGCTCTTGAGCTTGCTCCAGAGGCCCGCTGACGAGGATCGCATAGTCATGCACGACTGGTGGGCATCCCTTGTGGCCGCCGCGATGGGCGAGGTCGCCCATATTGATCGAGCGACGATTTCCTACCGTCAGCATGGCGATAACTCCGTCGGCGCCGAGCACTTCACGGTCTCAAGAGCCCTTGCCGCCCTCGACCAGAAGCGCGAAACGGAGCGCGGGGCCCTGGCACAGGCGTCCGAGCTTAAACGCCTGTTCCCCGACTTGCTTACTGCCGAGCAGGGCGCCCAAGTCGACGCTTTTCTCGCTGTGGAAAAGGCGTCCCCGATCTCTCGAATCGGGCTTTTGAGCAAGGCCGGCGTTTGGCGCCACGGTTTTCTCCGCAACGCCGGTACGCTTTTAACCTTTATGACTCTTGGCAATGGCCGCTGAGTTGGCGTTGGCGAGAATGTCTACGGTTAATCAGAAACGTAACTATCTTGAGGTAATTCATGAGTAGTAAAACCGAAGGCCTGACAATTACCCAGAGCTTTGCGTGGAACACCGCGGGCTCGATGGTCTACCTGGTCTGCAGCTGGCTGACCACGGTCTTGGTCGTCATCTTTGGGTCGGACCTGTCGATGTCCGGCAGCCTTGCGGTCGCGATGTCCGTGGGCAACATCTATGCCACCATCGTCTTGCTTAGGGCGCGCCCTGTTCAGGTCTCAGAGGCATATTCAGATCTCACGGCAGGTCATTTTGTGGCGCAGCGCATCGTGGCTGTTGCACTGGCGACTCTGTTTTGCCTTGTCTACAGCTTGTTTTCTGTATCGCCTTCGGATTTTCTCGTCGTCGCGTGCTACTGCGCCTTTAAGGCGGTCGAGTCGTTCGTCGACGTCTTCCATGGGGTTGACCAGATCCATTCGCGTCTGGATTACGCGGCGATATCTCAGATCCTTCGAGGCGTCGGTCTTCTGGCTGGTTTCGTCGTTGGGCTGGTCGTTTTCAAGAGCCTTATCGTGGCCGTGCTGATCATGGGGCTGGTGTCGCTCCTGGTGGTCGCCATCTTCGATTTTCCTATTACCGCACGCTACGCGTCGCTTGCTCCGGTGTTTGAGAAGGATCGGCTGATCTTCCTCTTTAAGATTTGCTTTCCGGGCTTTATCGCCTCGCTTGCTTGCACGTCCGCGATCAGCTTAGCCCGTCAGCTCTATGGGCTCTCTTACGGAAACGAGCAGCTTGGGATCTATGCCGCTGTGGCAACGCCGACGGCAGTCGTGCAGGCTCTGGTTACCTATCTCTATGCCCCGCTGCTCGGGCCGTTGGCTAATAGCTGGCAAGAGGGGCGTATGGACGAGATCGTGTCTGTGATTAAGAAGATCCTCGTCGCTGTTTTTGCCGCCACCGTGGCCTGTGTGATCGGCGGGCTCCTTCTCGGCGAGCCGGTATTGACCCTCATTTATGGCGAGACGGTCGGCGCGCATTCCTCGTATCTATCTCTTATGCTGGTAGCAACGGCTTTTGCCGGGCTCATGCTTTTCTCAATCGACCTTGCCATTACCTTTGAGAAGCCGGTCATTGGATTTATCTCGGCGGCCGTTGCCTTGCTTGTGGCTGTTGTGCTTTCGAAGGTTCTGTTCGCTATGCCCGTTTTCGCGACGGATGCTAACGTAATCAGTGTCGTTATCGTCGTCGCGCTTGGAGCAGGCCTTCTTATCTCGGCCGTTTTGATCGCGCGGCTTATCCGCGGCAAAATGGCATCGGCAAACACGGGCGCGCAAGCCACACAGCCCGCACAGGACTCGCAAGACGCGCAGTAAAGCTAAAGATTGGGCATGACCAACATGATTACAGTTCCCGCACAATTCAAGAAGTTCGAGAAGCCGCTTGGCCTTTTGCTGGTTGTCTTGGCCGAGCTCTTCCTTTTCACGTCTGTCCTCGACTACTGCAGCGGCGTGATCGCCAAGCGAGCCCTGCTCCCCGCCCTGGCATTTTGCCTTGTGGCCGTCGTGGTCCTGGGCTGCCTGATCATCAAGTCGAAGGATAAGCCGCAGACGATCTTCTTGCTTCTCGCCGTCCCCATGGGCGTGGCTCTGGCGCTCTTCTTGCTGCCGGACCAGGTTCCCGACGAGCGATGGCACATCTTTAGGGCCGTTGACCTTAGGGTCTTTGGCGGCGGCACAACGGTCCCCAGCATTTTCGACACCATGCCCGCCAATTACTCCGAGTACCGCGACCTTCTTATGGCCGGCCAGGCTTGGGACTCCACGGTGTGGTTCGAGCGCGACCTCACGGGCTACTACGTGCATCTTTATGCCCTTGCGCACCTGGTCATCATTGTGTTCCGCGCGCTTGCCATCAACCCCTATGCCGCGATCGTCGCGGCGCGCCTCGCCAACGGCGCCGTCTTTGTCGCGGTGGGCTACCTTTGCGTCAAGAAGATGCCGCACGGCAAGGTCATGTTCACCATCTTCATGTTGAACCCCATGCTCTTGCAGCAGCAGTTCTCGCTCAACGCGGACTCCGTGGTCAACACGGTGTCGCTGGCATTTGTGACCTATCTCTTCTGGATGAAGTTCGAGCGCCATATCCAGAAGAAGAACTTCGTCATCCTGGTGCTTCTCGCCGCCTTGACCTCGATCTCAAAGATGGCTTATGCCCCCATGGTCCTGCTCTTCTTGATTCTGGTGCCCTTCATCGAGTCCAAGAAGACCCGCACGATCATCTACGGCACGGTGGGCGGCGTCATCGCCTTGGGCTCCATCGTGGTCATTGCCGCCTACCGCACCGGCACCTACCAGCTCATGTTCGAGCTGCTGAGAAACCCGGTCGAGCTTGTCTGCGTCATGCTCAAGTCGCTCTACGAGATGGGCCCGCTTTGGGTCAAGGAGACCTTCGGTATGCTCCTAGGCGCCCTGAACGTCAGCGTTTGGGAGCCGTGCTTCTGGCTTTACGTGGGCATCCTTTTGGCCTCCGCCGTCTTCAACCTTGGCGAGAAGCACACCTTTACCCGCGTTGAGAAGATCTTCATCAACCTCTTTAGCTTGTGTTTGTTCGCCGCGATCCTTCTTGTCTTCAGGGAGTGGACGGTCACTCACGACAAGCGCGAGGACATCATCATGGGCCTTCAGGGCAGGTATCTCTTCCCGTTCCTCTTCCCGGCCCTGGCCACCACGGTCACCCCCCGCTCTTCCCTTAAGCGCGAGAACTGCCTTATCGTTTATAGTTGTTGCATCGCGTTCATCGACGCTTTCTCGCTGTTTGCCATTTTCTCCCGCTTCATGGGATAGTTCTTGAAGGTTGGTTGTTGCATGAGTAGCTTGCTTGAGGGTTTAAAAGAGACCGCTAACGAAGAAGGCCTGTATCACGTTGTCGATAAGACCAGGATCACCATCGACCGGCGCATCAAGGCTTTAAGCGATCGAATTGGCCCCAAGCCAAAAAAGGTTAACAACCTGCTGTTTGACGTCGTCTTTATCAACGGTTGCGATTACAGCGTCCCGCACCCCGTGCGCTACCGCGTCGACCACCAGATGGAGCAGCTGATGGCCGCGGGCATGAGCGTCCTCAAGGTCGAGGCCGCAGACGTGGATGAAGAGCTTTTGCGCCACGGCCGCGTCTTCGTGATCTTCCGTTGCCCGGTGACCGAGGCCATCCGCGACTTTATCGCCCAGGCCAAAAAGCTCAACAAGCGCGTGATCTACGACATCGACGACCTGGTCATCGATGTCGTTTACACCGATCAGATCCCCTTTGTGGCAAAGATGGCCCCCGCAGACAAAGCCCTCTACGACGACGGCGTCAAGCGGATGGGGGAGACCCTCTCGCTTTGCGACTGTGCGATCACCACGACCGAGGCCCTGGCCGATGAGCTGCGCAAATATGTGCCGCGCGTCTACGTCAACCGCAACACGGCGTCGATGACGATGGTCGACTACTCCGAGATCGCCGTCTACCGCCGCGACCTTCTCCCCAACATCTTGCCCGGCGACGTCCCGGCAAAAGACAAGAAGATGTATAAGCTCGCCTGCCAGCGCGCCGCCAAGAAGGCCGCGAGCGGCGAGGTGCGCCTGGGCTACTTCAGCGGCAGCATCACGCACAACTCCGACTTCGACCTTATCAAGGATGCCCTGGTCAAGGTCATGGACGAGAACCCCAACGTGACTCTTATGATCGGCGGTGAGCTTGACGTCACAAGCGAGCTCAACCGTTTTGGCAAGCGCGTGGTCACCTTCCCGTTCTGCGACTGGAGGCGCCTGCCTAAGCACATCTCCACCTGTGACATCAACCTGGCGCCGCTTGAGGACACCCTCTTCAACCGCGCCAAGTCCGAGAACAAATGGGTCGAGGCGGCCCTGGTCAAGGTCCCGACCCTCGCCAGCAATGTGGGCGCCTTCGCCCAGATGATCCAAGACGGCGAGACCGGTTTTCTCTGTGAGAACACCCAGAATGCCTGGTACGAGGCGCTGACCCGCCTGGTCAAGGACGCGGAGCTGCGCGCCCGCGTTGCCGAGAAGGCTTACAAGTACTGCGGCGAGAACTGCACCACGGTGGGTGCGGCCAAGGTCATCAGGGACATCATCGTGGCCGAGCAGTGCCCCAACGTGGTCATGGTCATGCCGAGCCTCAACACCAGCGGCGGCGTGCTTGTGGCCCTGCGCCACCTCTGCATGCTGCAAGACGCCGGCCACGACGTTTTTCTCGCCAACTCGGATGACTCCGAGGAGTGGCTCGAGATCTTTGACCACAAGATCCCGGTCTTGAACCGCGAGGTCCCCAACGGCAAGATCGACAAGTGCCCCTTCCACGCGACCATCGACGTGGGCGTCGCCACGCTGTGGGACACGCTGGACTTCCTTAACCGCTATCCCAAGATGCGCAAGAAGAAGTACCTGGTCCAGAACCTCGAGACGGACTTCTATCTGCCGGGCGACCTGCTGCGCCTGCAGGCAAACGCCACCTACCTGGACGTCAACGACGTCGAGTACCTAACGATCTCGCCCTGGTGCAAGAACTGGCTGAAGAACCGCTTTGGCCAGGACAGCGTGTGCGTGCCCAACGGCTTGGAGCTTTCCGCGTTCAAGTACGTGGAGCGCGACTTCTCGCAGAAGAAGATCCGGATCCTGGTCGAGGGCGACTGCAACTCCGAGTACAAGAACGTGGACGAGAGCTTCAGGATCATCCAGCTTCTGGACTCTGAGCGCTTTGAGATCTGGTACATGACCTACACCGGCGTGAAAAAGCCCTGGTACCGCGTGGACAACTTCTTGGGCAGCGTGCCGCACGAGCAGGTGGCCGACGTCTATCGACAGTGCCACATCCTGCTTAAGACCAGCGTGCTCGAGAGCTTCTCGTACCCGCCGCTCGAGATGATGGCCACCGGCGGCTTTGTGGTGGCCGTTCCCAACGACGGAAACGCCGAGTTCCTGGAAGACGGCGTCAACTGCCTGACCTACAAGCAGGGCGACGTCGAGGCGGGTGCCGCGGCGATCAACGCCATCGCGGACGACGCCGAGCTGCGCGCGCGCCTGTACAAGGGCGGCATCGAGACGGCAAAAACCAGGGATTGGGCATCGCTCGAGGGCCGTATCGTGGCCATGTACCAGTAAGGCACCTACCCATCCCCGCAACACCGTCTAAACTGTATCCATCGTCTAACATCTGGCACCGCGAAGGGACCACGCACATGAAAGGCATCATCTTGGCCGGAGGCTCCGGCACGCGCCTGTACCCGCTGACGCTCGTCACCTCTAAGCAGCTCCTTCCCATCTACGACAAGCCGATGATCTACTATCCGCTGTCCACCCTCATGCTGGCGGGCATCCGCGACATCCTGATCATCTCCACCCCCACCGACCTGCCCAACTTCGAGCGCCTGCTGGGCGACGGCTCGCGCTACGGCGTCTCGCTCTCCTATGCCGAGCAGCCCAGCCCCGACGGCCTGGCCCAGGCTTTCATCATCGGCGAGAAGTTCGTCGGCGGCGAGCCCTGCGCCCTGGTCCTGGGCGACAACATCTTCTACGGCAACGGTTTGTCTCGCCACCTGCGCCGCGCCGTCGAGAACGCGCAGGCGGGCTCGGCCACGGTCTTTGGCTACCACGTGGACGACCCGGAGCGCTTTGGCGTCGTGGAGTTCGACCGCTCGGGCAAGGCCGTTTCCATCGAGGAGAAGCCCGAGCGTCCCAAGAGCAGCTACGCCGTGACCGGCCTGTACTTCTATCCCGGCGACGTGGCGACCAAGGCCGCCGAGGTCAAGCCCTCCGCGCGCGGCGAGCTTGAGATCACGACGCTCAACCAGATGTACCTTGAGGAGCAGCGCCTTTCTGTGGTGACCCTGGGCCGCGGCTACGCGTGGCTGGATACCGGCACCATGGAGAGCCTGCACGAGGCCTCTGAGTTCGTGCGCGCGGTCGAGCACAGCCAGGACCTGCCGGTGAGCGTGCCGGAGGAGATCGCCTGGGAGAACGGCTGGATCGACTCCGACCAGCTTCTGGCCGCGGCCGAGGCCTACGGCAAGAGCGTCTACGGCCAGCACCTCAAGAAGGTGGCCGCCGGCGAGATCGTCGAGAGCCCCCGCGAGTACTAGGGCGGTATTTCGATGGCTTTGCTCATAGTGGATAGCAACTCCTTGCCTGGGACTCTGTCTCAGGTGCCCCTCGCGCAACATACCTTTGGGGCATAAGGGGTGCCGCCCGCCCAGAACACAGAGGGGCGCTTTACCTACGTCGCGCCCGCGCCGGATCCAACCGCCGCCGCCCCTAAGAAGGGCGGCGCGGGCTATCTTGCGTGCAAACGCGCTTTCGACATCGTCTTTAGCGCGGGCGTCTGCGTGATCGCGGCGATCCCGGTTGCCGTTGCGGGCGCGGCCATCGCCATCGAGTCCCCGGGCAAGCCCTTCTTTAGGCAGGAGCGCGTGGGCCAGAACGGCAAGCCCATCCGCATCTTCAAGCTGCGCTCGATGGTCTGCGACGCGCACGCCAATCCCGAGAAGTACATGACGCCCGAGCAGTTCTCCGTGTGGAAGCGCGAGCAGAAGCTCGAGGACGACCCGCGTATCACGAAGGTGGGCCGTTTCCTGCGCCGTACCTCGCTCGACGAGCTGCCGCAGTTCCTGAACGTGCTCACGGGTGACCTTTCCGTCATCGGGCCGCGCCCCGTGACGCTCGAGGAGACCTACGAGTACGGCGACGCCCGGGACGAGATCTTGTCCTGCAAGCCCGGCATCACCGGCTGGTGGGGCGTCACCGACCGCAACGACGCCACGTGGGAGAACGGCACGCGCCAAGACCGCGAGCTCTTCTACGTGCGCCACCAGAGCTTCTCGCTCGACGCCCGCATCTTCATGAAGACCTTCAAAGCGATGGCGAGGGGCCGATGACGCAGCCGAGCATCAGCGTTATCGTCCCGACCCTCAACGCCGAGGGCGAGATCGGGGCGCTTCTCGACATCATCGAGTCGCAGGTCATACGGCCGCAGGAGATTCTTGTGGTGGACTCGTCGTCGCAGGACGGCACCGCCGCCGAGGTGGCCGCGCACCCGTCCGTCGAGTTTCTGCGCATCGATCGCGCCGACTTCAACCACGGCATCACGCGCGACATGGCGCTGCGCCGTACCACGGGCGAGTTCGTGTGCTTCCTCACGCAGGACGCCGTGCCCGCCTCCGAGCGCTATCTGGAGCATATCGTCGCGCCCCTGCTGGCGGACGACGACCTTGCGATGGTGAGCGGCAGGCAGCTGCCCAAGGCGGACGCCCGCCGCTTCGAGCAGCTGGTGCGGGGGTTCAACTACTCGGACGAGGCGACGGTTCGCGGAAAGGCGGACCTGGCCGAGTACGGCATCAAGACGTTCTTCGCGTCCGACGCGTGCTCGTGCTACCGCCGCGCGGCCTATCTGACCTGCGGCGGGTTTGACGCCGTGAACACTAATGAGGACATGCTCATGGCGGCGCGCTTTGTGGCGGCCGGGCTGAAGGTCGCCTACGAGCCTGCGGCGGAGATCTACCACTCGCACAACCTGACGCCCGCCGAGCAGTACGCGCGCAACCGCGCCGTGGGTCGCTTCCTGGAAGAGCACAAAGAAGACCTCATGCACGCGAGCGAGATAGGGGAGGGCGGCAAGCTCGCGAGGTCCATCAGCGCGCAGCTTATCCGTGAGGGGCAGGTCGCGGAGCTTCTGGCCTTTGGCGTTGACTGCGCGGCGCGCCTGCTGGGAAACCGAAAAGGGCGCTCGGATGCCCGTAGAGACAAAAGGAGCGCCTAGCTATATGACGGCCAGCTCAATCGACATATTGATGGCGACCTACAACGGCGAGCGCTTTCTCGGCGAGCAGATCGAGTCTATCCAGGCGCAGAGCTACAAGAACTGGCGCCTGCTGGTCTCCGACGACTGCTCTGCCGACGGGACGCTCGACGTCGTGCGCCACTACGCCGCAGCGGACGACCGGATCCGCATTGTCTCTGAGGGCGTTCGCCGCGGCGGCGCCAAGGAGAACTTCTTCGCGCTGATGGCCAAGTCCGCAGCTCCCTACTGCATGTTCTGCGACCAGGACGACGTGTGGCTGCCGCAGAAAGTCGAGAAGACCTTCAACCTCATGCGCCAGCTCGAGGCAAAGGAGGGTCCCGACAAGCCCCTTCTCGTCTTTACCGACATGAAGGTCGTGGACGGGGAGCTGGGCGTCATCGACGAGTCGTTCGAGTGCTTCTCGTCAATCGATCCTGGCAGGACCGGCTTCAAGCAGCTGGTCGCCCAGTCCGTGGGAGCCGGCTGCACGATGCTGGTCAACAAGTGCGCCCGCGACCTCGCCCTGCGCCTGGCCACTTACGACGACGTGATCATGCACGACTGGTGGCTGTGCCTGGTGGCCGCGGCTTTTGGGCGCATCGCGTATCTCGACGAGCCCACCTCGCTCTACCGGCAGCATGACTTCAATGAGGTCGGCGCCCTTGAGTACTCTCCCGTGAAAAGGGCTTCTCAGCTGGGGCAATTGAAGAAGAACGTCTCTGCCACCGTAAGGCAGGCGAGCGCGTTCGCGGCCTGCTATGAGGGCCTTTTGAGCCAAGAGAACGTGAAGTCAATCGAAGAATTCGTCAGCGCGGGAAACGAGAAGGGCTTCGCCGCCGTCGCCCATCTTGCGCGCAGCGGTTGCTGGAAGAAGGGGCTGCGCAAGGCGGGACAGCTCGCGGTCTTCTTCTCTGGCCTTGAGGGTGATATCAATGCGTGAACTATCAAAAGAGAACAAGCTCCTGCTTGGACAGTTTGCCCTGCAGGCCTTGTTTTTCCTGCTGGTTATCTGCGGCAATGCGCTCACTGACCTTAGGCTAGCGTGCGGCTGCGTGTCGATCGCCTGCGGCTGCGCGTCGTACTTTCTGGCGGTAAAGAGCCGTGCCTCCCTCATCAACTTCGAGGGTCTTTTCTCTTTAAGCTGGATGGCGGGCGCCGGCCTCTCGCTGCTTGGCCTGCACCCT
>CAVDTK010000019.1:12422-23517 GCA_963611755.1 Oscillibacter sp. ER4 | reverse complement strand
GATGAGGCCCACGCGGCCCGCCCAACCGGGCACCTGGTAGAGCTCGGCCACGCCGTCGGCGTGCACGCGGGTCGCGGGCGGCAACGTATCCAACACCGAGTCCGCGGCAACGAAGGCAGACGGTGGCATCTTGGCCGCGCACCCGATGGGCATAAGCTCAATAAAGCGCACGTCATAGGGGGTATCGCGGGCAAATGCGGCGATGTCTGCCGCCTCGTCGTCGTTGATGCCGCCCATAAGGACGCAGTTCACCTTGGTATGCGAGAAGCCCGCGCGCGCCGCGGCGTCGAGGCCCGCCAGCGCGTCCGAGAGACGCCCGCCGCGGGTCAGCCGCTCGTAGCGGTCGGGCCGCAGGCTGTCCAGGCTCACGTTCAGGCGCGTGAGGCCCGCCGCCTTGAGATCGGCCGCGACCGGGGCCAGAAGCTGCGCGTTTGTGGTCATGGCAAGCTCTTCGATGCCGTCGATGGCGGCGATCATGCCCACCAGGTCGACGATCCCGCGGCGCACCAGCGGCTCTCCCCCGGTCAGACGCACCTTCCTCACGCCCAGCCGGGCGCAGGCGGCCACGATCGCCGCCATCTCCTCGAACGAAAGGATGTCCGCGTGCGAGAGCTTGGGCACGCCGCCTTCCGGCATACAGTAGACGCAACGGCAGGAACACCGGTCCGTCACGGAAAGCCGCAGGTAGTCGATAGTGCGGCCCTGACCGTCGATCACGCGCGGCCTCCCGACAGGGGCATCACGTGCGCGGGATCGACACTCACGATGACCTGCGACGGGTTGCCAAGCGCGGCCCACGCATCCTTCTCGGATTCATAGCGAAGCTGTGCGCCGCCCGGCGTCCGCAGCATGACGATGGTCGAGAAGACGTTATCGATCACCCGGTCGACGTCGCACGCGAAGCTGTTCTCGCCGAGGTCGCGCGAAGACGCCGCGCCCTTCTCCACCTTGAAGTAGTGCGCGCGGATCCCAACGTATTCGCAGCTCGCGGGCACCGGCAGAGAAGTACGCAGTTCAACGCCCCAATCGATGCAGACAAGCTTGCCATCCTCCCCCGCCTTCGCCGCGCTCACGTTCTTGCATCCGCTGATCTGAGCCGCGGCCAACGTCGCCGGCGCCGAGAAGAGCTCCGGCACGCTGACCTTGGCCTCGGACGCGCCGCCGGACACGATGCAGACCGTGTCGCACAGACGGTAGACCTCGTCGCGATTGTGGCTCACAAAGACCGTGCCGCCGGGGAACTGCCGCAGCGTGTCGGCCAGCTCCAGCTCAAGCTGCCAGCGCAGGTAGCCGTCGAGCGCCGAGAAGGGCTCGTCCAACAGCAAGAGCTCCGGCCGCGACGCCATAATGCGCGCCAGGGCGACGCGCTGCTGCTGGCCGCCGGAAAGCTGCGACGGGCGCTTCTTCTCCAGGCCCTCAAGGCGAAAAGCGCGCACCTGCTCGGCCACGCGCGCGGCCCGCTCGCTCTTCTCCGCGCCCAAAACGGCCGCGGCGATGTTGCCCTCGACCGTCATATTGGGAAACAGGGCGTAGTTCTGGAAGAGATAACCCACATGGCGCTCCTGCGGGCGCAGGTTCACGCGCGCCGCGGAATCGAAGAGCACGCGGTCGTTCAGCACGATGCGTCCCTCGTCGGGCGTGACGATGCCCGCGATGCACTTCAGAGTCATCGACTTGCCGCAGCCCGAGGGGCCGAGAAGCGCCAGGGTCTCGTCGGCGCGGTCGACCTCGAAGGACACGTCAAGCGAGAAGGCGCCGAGCTTCTTGTGGACGTCGACGGAAAGGCTCATCGCGCGCCTCCCTTCGCCACGGCGCGGCCGCCGCGAGGCTCCTTGGAGCGTGCCTCGAACCAGTTCATGGCGAGAAGCACCACGGCGGAGATCGCCAGGTTCACCATGACCCACATGAGGGCGCCGGCGTCGTCGCCCGTGCGCCACAGCTGGTAGACGGTGGTGGAGACGGTCGCGGTGGAGCCGGGCGTGTAGCCGCAGATCATGGCCGTGGCGCCGTACTCGCCCAAGGCGCGCGCGAAGGCCAGGACCGCGCCGGCGACGATGCCCTGCATGCAGTACGGCATCTTGACGCGCCAGAAGATCCACAGCTCAGAGCGGCCAAGGGTGCGGGCCGCGTCGGCGAGGTTCTCGTCAAAGGCCTCGAAGGCGCCGCGCGCAGTGCGGTACATGAGCGGGAAGCTCACCACCACGGTGGCGAGAATGGCCGCATACCAGACCATCGTCATCTTGATGCTGAAGGTCTCGAGAAGCCATGCACCGAGCGGGCGGCGCGGCCCAAAGACGATGAGCAAAAGGTAGCCCACGACCGTCGGCGGCAGCACGAGCGGCAGCGTGAGCACGACGTCGAGCACGCCCTTGACCAGGCGCGGAGCGCGGGCCACCACGTTTGCAAGCCAGATGCCCAAGAAGTACACGACCACCGTGGAGACCAAGGCGATGCGCACCGAGTTGTAAAGCGGGTACCAATCCATCGAGGACCTCACATCAAAAGTGAAACCGCGCGTGGCATGCCGCCCCGCGCGTCGTTTGCGGCGTTGAACGCGAAGGCGCGCGGGGCAGGCGCCGTGCCCGCCCCGCGCGACCAAAGGTCTTCTCCCCTACGCGCTGGCGAGCGGGGTGAAGCCGACCTCCTCGAAGTCGGCGGAAGCCTCGGTGCCCTTAAGGAACTCGAGGAAGGCCTTGGCGCCCTCGGGCTGCGGCGCGTTCTTGGTGACGGCGGCGGGGTAGACGACCTGGCCGCACATCTCCTTGGTGGCCTCGTCCACGACGGTCAGGCCCGCGGAGAAGGCGTCGGTCTTGTAGATGACGCCGCAGTCGACGGCGGCCTCCTTGACCTGCGAGGTGACCTCCTTGACGTTGGTGCCGTAGGTGATGCAGCCGGCGTTGGCCAGGGCCGCCTCGTCCAGGCCGTAGAAGGCCAGGATCTTCTGGGTGTACTGGCCCACGGGCACGTCGGAGTTGCCCATGCAGAGAAGCACCTCGTTGTACTTGAGGTGCTCGGCCAGCGCGTCGAAGCTCTCGATGGACTTGGGGTTGCCCTCGGGGACGCACAGGGTGACCTTGTTCTCAAGGATGTTGAAGCGGGTGGAGTGGTCGATGAAGTCCAGGCCCTCCTCGTGGTCCTTCTCGGCCTGGGCGTCAAGCTGGTTCATCTGCTTCTGACCTGCGGAGATAAAAACGTCGCAGTCGGCGCCCTGCTCGATCTGGGTCTTCAAGGTGCCCGAGGAATCGAAGTTGAACGAGAGGTCGTAGGTGGGGTTGGCGGCCTTGAACTGGTCGCCGGCCTTGGTGAGCGACTCGGTCATCGAGGCGGCGGCAAAGACCGTGATGGTCACGGCGCTGGCCGCGGTGGAGCTAGAGCTGGAGTTGGAGTTGGAGCTGGACGAGTCCTTGCTGGAGCTGTCACTGCTGGAGCTGGAGCCGGAGTTGCAGGCGGCAAGGCCCAGGGCCGTGGCCGCGGCGGCAACGCCGCCGATGAACTGTCTTCTGTCGAGCATATGTCTTCCCTTTCTGTTGAGCCCTGTCTTGGCCTTGCGACCTGGATCGTTGGCGTTTAACGACTATGAGTTGGCGCGCGCGGAGTGCGGCTTGCGGGGCCTGAGCTCCGCGCGGCAGCGGATGATCTGGGCCGCGATCGAGACGGCGATCTCGGCCGGAGTGACGGCGAGAATGTCCTCGCCGATGGGGAGATGGACGGATTCGGCCAGCTCGAGGGCGATGCCGTGCTCGCGCAGGAGGTCGCGGACGAAGCCGGCCTTGCGGCGGCTGCCGATGCAGCCCACGTAGGCCGGGTGGCGCGGCAGCGCGCCCTCGAGCGCAGCGGCGTCACCCAGGTGACCGTGGGTAAGAACGACCACGTAGTCACGCGCGGTGATGGCCTCGTAGAGCGCCGGGTCGTCAAACGAGCCGCAGGTCACACGGCGTGCCTGTGGGAAGTTTGCCGGGTCGCAGACGCCTTCACGGTCGTCGATGACGTCGACGACGAAGCCCACCGAGGCCAGCACCGGCACAAGGGCGCGGCCCACGTGACCGCCGCCGAAGACGTAGCAGACGGGCTCGGCGCCCACGGGCTCGGTATAGAGCGCGCGGGCCTCGTCCCAGGTAGGGACGTCGCAGCCGTCGCCGTCGCGGGCGATCGCGACGACCGGGGCCGTGGGGTCCGACCAGTCCTCGACAAGCCAGGCGGCCTCGCCGGCGGCAACGGTGGCCGCCAGGTCGTCAAGCCACGCGGCGTCGGCGGCGCCCAAGAGCCTCACGGCGAGAAGCGCGTCTCCGCCGCAGGCCATGGCGTTCTTCTCGTGGGTCATCCACTCGAGGGACGCCGGGGTCTTCTCCCCTGCCGACGCGGCGGCGAGAAGCTCGCGTGTGCGGCGCTGGGCGATGAACTCGATGTTGCCGCCGCCAACGGTGCCCAGGTAGGAGCCGTCGGCAAGCGCTAACATGCGCGCGCCCTCGTGTCGCGGCATCGACCCGCGCGTGCACAGGAGGCTGGCGAGAGCAACCGAGCGCCCCGCGGCGATCTCGCGCCGAGCGGCATCGATGATCTGCGGGTCGTTTATGGTTCCAGCGACGTCGTTCATGCGCGAGTGCCCTTCTCCGCAGCCGCAGCGGAGCCCTTCTCCGCACCGGTGCCGGAAAGCGCGCCCGTGAGGTTCAGGATCGCCTCGAGCACACCGCCGCCCACGGCCAAGGCCTTGTCGGAGGCCATGGTGATGTACTCCGGGCGACAGCGCGGGTCGACGTCGCCCGACTTCATGCCGCGCTTGACCTCGACGCCGTCCTGCAAAAGGCCGCGGACCACGCCGTCGATGGTGGCCACCATGGGCCGACCGGCAACCATGCCGCAGACCGTGCCCGCGCGGACCTCGTCGCCAATCTTGACCAGACCCTCAAAGACGCCGTCCGCGGGGGCACGAAGCACGCGCTCGCCGGCATAGCCGCCGATGAGGCCCGGGATCGCCGTGTTGGGCAGAGGCGAGCCGGTGTAGTAAACGCGCCCCAGGTAGTGGCCGCGCATGGTCTCGACCGCGGCATCGACGTCCACCGGGGCGGTGAATCCCGGCCCCACGCCGATGACCACAGGGGCCATGTCGCGGGTCGTGCCCAGGTTCTTCTTGGCGAGAATCGCGTCAACCAGAACATCGGGGCAAAGCTCGGCGCAGGTCGCGGCCTCAGGGTCAACCAGCACAGCGACCTTACCGGCCTCGACGGCGGCGCGGGAAGCCGCAACGTCGACGCACAAGACGCCGTCAACGCCCTCTACCTGCGTCTTTCCCAGACGAATGGCCTCCGAGAAGCAGACCGTGCGCCTAATGGAGGTGGGCTCCGCGATGTCGCACATCACGACCTGTATCCCGGCGCGGTAGAGCCTGAGGGCAATGCCCGTGGCGATGTCGCCGGCGCCTCGGATTTGAACAAGCATCTTGTGACCTCTTGGGTGATTTGGAATAAGATCGGGTTTGCCCAGCCATCGTAACACGGCGGGTCTCGAGCGTTATTCTAGGATCGCAATAACGCTTACCAGGTACGATATCAACAAAAGGAGCACCGTGAGCCTCAAAGAGCTGCTCGGCATAACGCCTGGCGTCACCTGCGTCATAGGCTCCGGCGGAAAAACCAGCCTCCTTGCCGCGCTGGCCCGGGAGTTGCGAGAAGACCCAAGCGCAACCGTCATTCTCACCACCTCGACGCGCATCCTGCCTTTCCCCGAAATGCCGTGCCTTAACGGAGAAGACCCCGCGGCCGTGGCTGCTGCGCTCAATGAATCGCAGGTCATCTGCCTTGGCACGCCTGCCGAGAACGGCAAGCTGACGGCACCCGCCCTCCCTTTCGACCGCCTGGCCCTTCTCGCCACATACGTCTTGGTCGAGGCCGACGGCAGCCGCCGCCTGCCCTTGAAGGCCCACGCCGCCCACGAGCCCGTGATCCCGCCCGGGACCAGCCAGACAATCCTCGTTGCGGGTGCCTCCGGCTTCAACCGCCCCGTCAACCAGGTTGTCCACCGGCCGGAGATCTTCTGCGACCTCGCGAACTGCGCACCATCCGACCTCGCGACCCCGCGGCGTGTGGCAGCCGTCCTTACCGCCGAGCACTTCTCGCTAAAAGTCCTGGTAAACCAGGTCGACACTCCGCAGGATGCAGAAGCCGCCCGCGAGCTCGCCTCTTACATGGATGTTTCGGTCTTAGCGGGAAGCCTGCGCGAGCCCGCGAGTTTTCGTACACTTAAGTGACGTAGTTCTCGTCCCAAGACACAGAGGGGATCACATGAAAGAGTTCTTTGAGGAGTTCAAGGCATTCATCAACCGCGGCAACGTGATGGACATGGCCGTCGGCGTCATCATCGGCGGCGCCTTCACCTCCATCGTGACCGCGCTCACCAACAACATCATCACGCCGCTCATCAACCTCATCGCCGGCGGCAACGCCACCGAGGTCTCCGGCCTGGTCATCCCCGGCACCTCGATCGACTTCGGCGCGTTTATCGGCGCAGTCATTAACTTCTTGATCGTTGCCTTCGTGGTCTTCTGCCTGGTGAGGGTCGTCAACCGCGCGACCAACCTGGGCAAGAAGCTCACCGGCCACGAGGACGAGCCCGAGCCGGAGCCCGCGCCCACCTGCCCCTTCTGCCTGGAGGAGCACAAGCCCGGCGCCACCCGCTGCCCCCACTGCGGAAGCGAGCTGTAGCGTCGGATCACGGTTCAACGCGACACGAAATAGCACCACGAACGGGCGTCTCCACGCGAGGCGCCCGTTTTACTTTCAATTTCAAGGGTTATCTGGTACTCGGCGACCCCGTTACTTTCATTTCCAGGGGTTGTCTGATGCCCGCCAGCCCCGGGGCTTTCAATTTCAAGGGTTGTCTGATGAAGCGCTTTCAAATTCGGGGGTTGTCTGATTCGAAATCATCAGACAACCCCTGGTTTTGAAAGGAGAGATCGCCATAGGTATCAGACAACCCCGCAAATTGAAAGGAGAAGGTCTTCCGAGTATCAGACAACCCCGCAAATTGAAAGGGAAGGCGCCCCGGCCCCGCCCCAGCCGCCCGCGCCGAGAAAAATCCCCCGGCCGCCAGGCAACCGGGGGATCCACAAGCACATGAAGCGTTATCTAAGCGCGCGCCTTACAGGTCGCGCTTGGGCAGCACATTCAGCGCCACCATGTAGGAGATCGCCAGGCAGACGGCCGAGGGCACCAGCACGTGCGCGCAGGCCATGGCGTCCACCACGAACTCGCCGTCGGTCACGGTCTCAAGCACCGTGAAGGCGCCGGACGGCAGCCACTCTTTCACCGTGCTGATGAAGTTGGCCACCTCGGGCACGGCACCAAACGACATGGCGAGAAGCCCGGACAAAATACCGGTCGCCAGCGCCAGCGAGACCAGGAAGGTCACGGTGCTGTTGCGCACGAGCCACAGGATAGCCAGGCCAAAGCTCGCGCAGCCCCAGCACAAGATGATGCAGAACACGATCCACAAAAGGAAAGAGACGATCGAGCTCGCGTACGTGAAGCCGATCATCAGGCTCGCGCACACAAACGCGAAGAGGCTGCCCGCCACAACAAAGATCGTGGACAAGACCAGGGCCAGGACGATCTTCTCGGTGTAGTAGGTCTTCTTGCCGCAGCTGCTCACGATGGTGCGCTCAAAGCCGGCGCGCATGTCCGACCAGCAGATGCTCGCGACGCACCAAGAGCTGATCAGGCTCACGAAGCTAAAGGTGGTAAGCGACGTCAGGATGTTGATCGAAGAAGCGTAGCCGTCGGCCATGGCCACGCGCAGGGTCTCGTTGTTGGTGGCGTCGGCGACGACCCTCATCAACAGTTGCGTGCCCACCGAGCCCAAGAAGGCAAAGACGAGAAGAACGACGAGGTAACCCAGGAAGTTGCCGTGCGAGTTGAGGATACGGCGCAGGTCGGCGCGAAGAAGCGACTGCATGGCCTATCGCCCCCCTTCCGCGGCCGCGGCGCCGGTTGCGGCCGCGCCCGTGTTGTTCATAAGATCCAAGAAGAACTCCTCGACGTCGCGCTTGGTCTGGACAAGCTCAAGCACCTGCAGGTTTGCCTGGTAAAGGGCCAGCGAGACGTCCTCGATCTGGGCGGACTTGCCGGCCACGTGAAGCGCGCCGTCCTCGCCCAGGGTCACGTCGGCCGCGGACACGGCGGCGGTCAGCACCTCCTGCGCTCGGGCCATGTCGGCGCAGCGCACGCGGATGTCGCCGGCGGCCATGTCGGCCATACGGGCGGCCTCGAACTCGATGATCATCTTGCCCGCGTTGATCACGCCAAAGCGTGTGGCAAAGCGGTTGAGCTGGTCAAGGACGTGGGTCGACACCACGATGGTGATGCCCTTCTCGCGGTTGAGGCGCTGCAGGGTCTGGCGCATCTCGTGGGTCGCGGCCGGGTCAAGGCCGTTGAACGGCTCGTCCAGAAGCAGGATCTCGGGCGTGCCAACCATGGCAAGCGCGATGCCCATGCGCTGCTTCATGCCCAGCGAGAAGTGGCTGGTCTGCTTGGAGCCGGTGTTGGCCAGGTTGACGATCTCCAGAAGCTCCTTGCAGTGGGCCTCGGCGTCCTTCACGCCCAGTGCGGTGGCCTTGTACATCAGATTGTCCATGGCGCTCATGCGGTCGAGCAGGCCCGGGGCCTCGATGATCGCGCCAACGCCGGTGGGGCCGGAGCACGTCTTGGGGTCGTGGCCCAGGACCTCAAGCTCGCCCGAGGTCGAGCTGATAAGGCCGCAGACCATCTTCATGGTGGTCGACTTGCCGGCGCCGTTCTTGCCCACGAAGCCGTAGATGTCGCCGCGATGGACGTTCATATTTAGGCTGTCGACGGCGTTCACGCTGCCGTAGGTCTTGGTAAGGCCGTTTGCCCGGATAACGAGCTCGGCCCCCTCTTGCTTACTCATATGGTTCCAATCTTTATGTTGCTGCGCCCGCCGCGCCTTCACGCCGCGCGCGGGCAGGAAACACGTCTAGAGATAGGCGACGGCCTTGATCTCGAGCTTGGAGCCCTTGGGAAGGGCGGCAACCTGGAAGCAGGCGCGCGCCGGGTAGGGCTTCTCGAAGAAGGTGCCGTAGACCTCGTTCATGGCGGCGAAGTCGCCAAGGTCGGCCAGGTAGACGGTGGTCTCGGCCACGTTAGCCAGGGTGGCGCCCGCGGACTCGAGGATGTTCTTGATGTTGGTCAGGCTCTGGGCGGTCTGGCTGGCGATGTCGTCGCCCGCGAACTCGCCGGTGGCGGGGTCGATGGGCAACTGGCCAGAGACGTGGATCACGTTGCCGTGCTTGACGGCGGCAGAGTACGGGCCAAGGGCGGCCGGGGCCTTCTCGCAAACGACTGCTTCGTTGGACATGGTTTTCTCCTTTTAACTGGGTTGATGGGCGATTATGGCGAGAATGACGACAGGCGTCGGCGCGTCTTGCGGATCTCGCGTCACACCATAGTAAACGTTTTGCCCGCCCGCGCTGCGAACAGAGGGTAAACACCGTGTTCAGATAAAGAAAAGAGTGCCGCAGGCCTAGGCGCCGAGAAGCTCGCGCTCAATGAAGCGCAGGTCATCGACGGTATCGATGTCATGGGTCTCAAGGGCGCCCGTGGCCTCGACCAGCCGCACGCGCACCGCCAGCTCGGGCCGGGACGCAAGAAGCGACGCCCCGCCGGCGTTTCCCTTGAGCATGGCCAGGCTTGGCAGCTCTTCTGCGGGCCACAGGATCGGGCTCGCGCCCATGCCCTTCCAGGCCAGGCGCACGATCGAGCCGGGCCGCTCCTGGAACTCGGCCACCAGGGCGCGCACGCTCTTCTCGGCAAGGCAGGCCTGGTCGCCGGGGACAAACAGGACCCCCGGCAGGTCGACCAGGGCGCGCAGGCCCTCGCGGATCGTGTCGCTTTGGCAGGCGCCCGCGTGCAGCACGCAGGCCACGCCCAGCTTTTCGCACAGGGCCTGGACCTCGGGGCTTCTCGTCACGACCACCGTGTCGAGAAGGTCCGCCGGCAAGGCGTCCAGGGTATGGGCCAGCACGGGCCGGCCGCAAAGATCGGCCAGCAGTTTGTTGGACCCGAAGCGCCTAGCCTCCCCCGACGCCATGACCACGCAGCCCACGCGCGGGACCTGGCAAAAGCCCGAGAAGCACTCGGAGAAGTTGCGGCGCATGTCCTTCTCGCAGGCGCACTCGAAGGCGCGGTAGCGGCGCAGCAGCTCGCGGCCCTCGGGCGTCAAGGTGCTGCCTCCCCCGCCGGCGCCGCCGATCTTCTTCTGCGTAAGCGAGCAGCCCAGGGACTCCTCGGCCGTCTTGATCATGCGGAAGGCCTTGGTGTAGGCCATCCCCATGCTCATCGCCGCGGCGCGCAGGCTTCCCAGCGACTCCACGCGCTCAAGAAGCTCGCGGGGGCCGGGGCCAAAGAGGCGGGCGCCCTCGTCGCCCAGGATATAGGTGCGCAGGTCGGGCTTCACGGGTCTTCTCGCCTCCGTTCACGGGTCGCCGGGCGGCGCGGTGCCGAGCCTCGGCCGCAGTGGGCATAAGTCGTGTAAGCTATGCTACACCCGCGCGACCCTAAACCGTCCGATCGTTATTCGACAGGAGGATAACGCCATGCTTGACATGATCCGCGCCGAGAAGGCCCGCGAGCTTGTGGCCGCAGCCGAGCCCGACCGCGACATCGCCGCAAACGACACCCTGTCCGACGACGCGATGGACTGGGCGTTCCAAAACGCCATCGGCCGCACCGAGATGCGCATCAAGACCTACGCGCGCTTTGGTCGCACGCAGGCCAGGGTCAAGTTCGCGCCGGGCGCCACCGACTGCGCGGGCGACGGCAACTCCTTCTACAACGACCTGGTGGGCAACTCCAACGTCATCGTGGCCGACGCCATCGCGGACATCATTTACGGCCGTGACCAGGACGTTATTTCTCCTCGCCAGCGGGCGCGCCTGCTCAACACCTACTCCACGCGCCTGGCCAAGTTCGTGCGCGACGTCGAGCACCTGGGCTACGACGTGACCGTGGGCGAAGGCTCGGGCACCGGCGGCCACGACGACACGGACGACTCCACGATCATCATCCGCTGGGCCTAAGGCGAGAAG
>CAVDTK010000019.1:0-12061 GCA_963611755.1 Oscillibacter sp. ER4 | reverse complement strand
TCGGCCGGGATCTTGTCGGAGAGCTTGCCCAGCGAGATGCCGCCGTTGGAAAGGTCGGCGGTCACGGCCTTGCCCTTGCCGAAGTTGCCAGCCTCGACCTCGTCCATGGCCTGGGAGATCATCCAGTCGGTGACGGTGGAGGCGATGACGGTGGGCTGGTCGTCGCCCAGGATGTCGATCGGCTGCGCGATGTCGAAGTGGGTGTCGGCACCGGCGTTCTCGAGGGCCTTACGGGCGCCGTTGTCGACGGCGGAGGCGTCGCCCCACATGACGTCGACGTTGTTGGAGCTGATCCACTGCTCGGTGAGCTGGGTGCCCAGGGAAGCGTCGGTGAAGCCGGCCTCGAAGTTGTACTGGCCCTTGACCTCGGGGTTCACCTTCTGGGCAGCAGCCAGGAAGGCGGAGTACTTGTTGAGGGTCGAGGGGAGCTTCATGCCGCCGATGAAGCCGATGGAGTTGGTCTGGGTCATGCTGCCCGCGATGACGCCGGCAAGGGAGCCCAGCTGCTTGAAGTTGGGGAGAACGGCCTCGACGTTGTCGGTGTTCTCGTAGTCGGTCATCTCGACCTCGGGGTCGGTGTTGGTAATGAGGAAGTGGACGCCGGGGTGGGTCTCGGCGGCCTCGCTGGCGACCTCGGCCCAGAGGCTGGCGAACTGGTTGCCGTTGCCGACGATAAGGTCGACGTCCTGGTCGACGTAGGACTCGGCGGCGGAGGCGGCGTCGGAGTTGGCGGTGTTCTCCTTGGGCTCGAGCATGGTCCAGTTGGAGTGGGCGTCGATGGCGCGCTTGAGGGACTCGTAGTGAGCCTGGTCCCAGCCGCCGTCGGTGATGGTGCCGCTCATGATCATGGCGACCTTGTAGCTGCTCTTCTTCTCGCTGTCAGAGGACGAGGAGCTGCTGGAGCTGGAGCTGGAGCCGCAGCCGGCCAGCGCCAGGGTACCAGCAACGCCAAGGCCGGCGAACAGGGCCTCGCGCCTATCGAGCATCAAAGAGGACAGGTTCTTCATGTTGTGGGTCCTTTCGTTTCTCCCCAGGTCGAGCGGCGCCTGCGCCGCGCGAACCCCAAACACTATGACTTTACACTGCTTTTACGCGCGCTTGGCGCGGCGGTGCCTAAAAAACGTCCCGCCACATGGCATCTGCATGCGGCGGGACGTATGAGCGTTAACGCTGCTCGCGGTAGTAGGGCTGGCCGTTTGCCTTGGGGCCGGCGTGCTTGGACCCAAAGAAGATCAGCGCGATGATCGTGAAGATGTACGGGATCATCTTGAAGAACATGACCGGCGCGGACTGGAACTGGGCCTGCAGGGCCACGTTCAGGCCGTCGAAGAAGCCAAAGAGCAGGCTCGCTAGCATGACGCCCACGGCGCTCCAGCGGCCAAAGATCACCGTGGCCAGCGCGATGAAGCCGCGGCCCATCACGATGCCGTCGGTGTAGATCGGCGTGTAGCAGATGGTGAGAAACGCGCCGCCGGCAGCCGCCAGCGCGCCGCACAGGACGCAGGCCACGTACTTCACGGCGATGACGTTGATGCCCAGGGTCTCGGCCGCCTGGGGCTTCTCGCCGACGGACCTAAACGAGAGGCCTGCGCGGCAGCGGCGGAAGAAGAACGTGACGACCGGCACCAGAAGGAAGGCCAGGTAGGCCAAGGGGGTCTGGTTGAAGAGGCCGTTGCCCACGATGGGCAGGTCCGAGAGGCCCGGGATGGCCAGGCTCGCCATCTGCTCGCCCGTGGCGTTGGCGGAGTTGGAGCCCACGAAGAGGTTATAGCCAAACAGGGCGATCGCGGGCGCCAGGATGTTGATGGCCATGCTCGTGACCACCTGGTCCGCGCACAGCGTGATGGTGCAGAAGGCGTAGAGCATGTTGATGAGAACACCCGCGGCCATGCCAACGAGAAGGCCCACCCAGAGGTTGCCCGTGACCTTTCCCACAGCAAAGGCCACGAAGGCGCCCACGGCCATGATGCCCTCAAGACCGATGTTCACGAGGCCTGCCCTTTCGGAGAAGACCTCGCCCAGCGCGGCCAGCATGATGGGCACGGCGCCCATCGCCATGGCCTTGACAATGGTAGGAAGCGCGACCATGAAGTCCATTTAAGCTGCCACCTCAGCCTTCTTGTTTTTGGTGAACAGGGCGGTGATCTTGGCCTTTACGGCCGGGAGCTTGACCGACGCCATGCCGGCCACGGCAAAGATGATGATGAGGCCGCGGATGATGTCGACGATGGCGGTGGGCACCCCGATGACGGACTGCATCATGGTGCCGCCCGTGGACAGCATGCCAAAGAGCAGTGCGACCACGATGGAGGCCACGGGGTTGAGCTGCGCGATAAGCGCGATGGCAACGCCGTCGAAGCCAAAGCCGGAACCAAAGCCTTCGGCCAGGCGGAAGGGCGTGCGGCCAAAGAGCTCGACCGAGCCGCCCAGGCCCGCGATCGCGCCCGAGATGATGAACGCCAGAAGGATCAGACGACGCACCGGGAAGCCGTTGACCTGCGCGGCCATGGGGCTCATGCCCACCGCGCGGATCTTGAAGCCAAACGAGGTGCGAAAGACCACGTACCACACAAGCAGGCCCACGATGATGGCCAGAAGCACGCCCGCGTGAGCGACGCCCACGTCAACCAGGTGAGACGACTTGGGCATGGCCGCGGTCTGCGGCAGGCCCTGGTCCGAGAAGACGTTCTTGTACAGGTACTCCATGAAGTAGAGCGCGATGTAGTTCAGCATGATCGTGGTGATCATCTCGTTCAAGCCGCGCGTGATCTTCATGACGCCGGGGAGAAGCCCCCAGATGCCGCCCGCCACGATACCGGCGAGAAGGGCCAGCGCAAGCGCGGGCACACCGTCGGTGCCCAGAACCAGGGTGACCGACGCCGCGGCGCAGCCGCCCATGATGAACTGGCCTTCTCCGCCCAGGTTAAAGACGCCGCACTTGTACGCGAAGACCGCGGCAAGCGCCGTGAAGATGAGCGGGCAGGCGCGCTCGAGCGTCTTGCCGATCTTGTTGGCGTCGCCCAGCGAGCCCTGAACCATGGCGGCGTAGCCCTCGAGCGGGTTCTTGCCCAGGCAGGCGATGATGATGGCGCCGACGATGAGCGCCAGAAGGACCGAGAGCACGGGGGCCAGAAGCGCGATGCGTCTCTCGCGCTGCTGCTCGGCGTACATGCCGGCGCGCCAGTCGCGCTTGGCCTCCTTGTTCTGCGTCTCCAAAGACCCGTCCGCAACCTGGCCTTTGTTCTTCTCGTCTTTGATGTCAGCCACTGACTCGGCCCCCTTACTTTCCGGCCATAGCGAGCGAGATCTCCTTGATGGGAGGGTTCGCGCCCGAGTAGGTTCCCATTACCTGGCCCTCGAAGAGGACCGCGATGCGATCAGAGAGCTTCAAGACCTCGTCGAAGTCCGCCGAGATGAGAAGCACGGCGCAGCCCGCGTCTCGCTGGGCGATGATCTGGTCGTGGATGAACTCGGTCGCGCCGATGTCCAGGCCGCGCGTGGGATAGACCGCCACGAGCAGCTTGGGGTTGGCGTCCAGCTCGCGCGCGAGGATGACCTTCTGCTGGTTACCGCCGGAAAGGCTGCGCGCCGTCTGATTGACCGATGTGCAGCGGATGTCGTTCTTCTCGACAAGGCCCAATGCGTACTCCTCGATGGCCTTGAGCTTGAGCCAGGCGCCGCCGCCCGCCGAGAAGCGCGGCGAGTTGGTCTGCTTAAGCACGAGGTTCTCGGAGATGGACATGTCGCCCACGAGGCCCATCGTGTTTCTGTCCTCGGGGATGTTGCCCATGCCCGCGTCGATGAAGGCGCTCGGCGTGTAGAAGGCGATCTTCGAGCCGTCAGGGCCTATGACCTCGCCGGACTCGGGCTTGAGAAGGCCGGTGACCAGGGAGGCCAGCTCAGACTGGCCGTTGCCGTCGATGCCCGCCACGCCCAGGATCTCGCCCTTGTGGATGGTGAGCGACACGTCCTTGATGCCGCCGTGCTTGACCTCGGGGTGATATGACACGCCCTTGAGCTCGAAAGCGGCCTCGGTCGCGTCCTCGACCTTCTCGTAGGTGCTTTCCTGGAAGCGCTGGCCGATCATCAGGTCGGCGAGCTCCTGCTCGGTGGTGGAGGCGACGTCCAGCGTCTTGATGGTGACGCCGCGGCGAAGGATCGTCACGCGGTCCGAGATGCGCATGACCTCGCGCATCTTGTGCGAGATGAAGACCACCGACTTGCCCTCGTCGGTGAGCGAGCGCATGATGTCGAACAGGCCCTCGACTTCGAGGTCGGTGAGAACGGCGGTGGGCTCGTCCAAAACCAGCAGGTCGGCGCCGCGGAAGAGCACCTTCATGATCTCGACGCGCTGCTGCATGCCGATGGACATGTCGCCGACCTTCTCGTCCAGGTCGATCTCAAGGCCGTAGCGGTCCATGAGCTCCTGGACCGTGGCGCGGTCGTCTGCCAGCTTAAGCAGCGGCGAGGAGTGACGGCGGTCGCCCAAGATGATGTTCTCGAGGCCCGTCATGTCGTCGATCAGCATGAAGTGCTGGTGAACCATGCCGATGCCCGCCTGGACGGCGACGCCGGGGGAAGTGATGCGCACCTCCTTGCCGTCTATGAAGATCTTGCCGTCCGAGGGCTGGTAGAGGCCCGTGAGGACGTTCATCAACGTGGACTTGCCGGCGCCGTTTTCTCCCAACAGGGTGTGTACCTCGCCTTTTTCGACGGTCAGGCACACATCTTTGTTGGCGTAAAACGAGCCAAAGCGCTTGCAGATGCCTTCCATGCGCAGCATTTCGGCCAAGGCGCTCTCCTCTCGTCATCCCAACTCGCGCGCGTCGCGCTTCTCACTTCGCGCGCCGCGCGCTCTAATCACGCGCAGTCGCGCTTCTAGAAATTTCCATAATAGAGATAAGCGGCGAGAGGTTCGACTCAGTTCACAAAATGTCGCGGGATGGAAAAGAAACGCAACGCGGCCATATAAAGCAACTGCGCATGCGCCGAGAAGAACGGGCGCTTGGTCGGGATCACGCCTAACGTCGGCGGCCCGGCGCGGCCATTGCCAAAAACTCGAGCAGTCCTTTTCGCACGGAGGCCACATTAAGTGGCCTCCGGCTCATGCGGAACTCGTTTTTGACAAAGGCCGCGCCGGGCCGCCTGAGTGGCGAGAAGGTCTTCTCCCCTATTTGATGACGCGGACTCGATAGATGGCCGGGATCGCCTTCAGGGCTTGGATCGTGGCGTCGTCCAGGTGCTCGTCGGTGTCGAACATGGTGTAGGCGTTCTCACCGGCGGACTCGTTGACCATGCGCTGGACGTTGGCGTTGTCATGCGCCAGGATGGCCGTGATCTGGCCGATCATGTTGGGCACGTTGGCGTGCAGGCACGCGATGCGGCTAGCCGCGCGGGCCTTGCCCATCGAGCAGCTGGGGTAGTTCACGGAGTGGGCGATGTTGCCGTTCTCCAGGTAGTCCTTGAGCTCACTGATGGCCATGTCGGCGCAGTTGGCCTCGGCCTCGCCGGTGCCGGCGCCCGAGTGCGTGGTGATGAAGGTGTTGGGCATCTTGACCGTCTTGGGCGTGGCGAAGTCGCAGGAAAACCACGACAAGCGCCCGCCGCGAAGGGCCGCGTCCACGGCGTCCTCGTCGATGATCGTCTCGCGCGCGTAGTTGATGAGAACCGCGCCCGGCTTAAGCAGCCCCAGCTGGTCGTCAGAGATCATGCCCACGGTGTCGGACTTCGACGGCACGTGCAGCGTGAGGTAGTCGCAGTTGCGGCACAGGTCCTCGAGGGTGCCCACGCGCTGGACCTCGCGGGAAAGCACCCACGCGTGCTCGACCGAGATAAAGGGGTCATAGCCGTAGACGTCCATGCCCAGCTCGACGCAGGCGTTTGCCACCTTGGAGCCCACGTTACCCAGGCCCACGACGCCGATGCGCTTGCCCTTGAGCTCGTGGCCCACGAAAGCCTTCTTGGCCTTCTCGGCGTTGACCAGGATGTTGGGGTCGTCGGCGTGGGAGCGCACCCAGTCCATGGACTGCACGACGCCGCGGCTCGACAGGATAAGCATGGCCAGCACGATCTCCTTGACCGCGTTGGAGTTGGCGCCCGGCGAGTTGAAAACCACGACGCCCTTCTTGGCGTAGTCGTCGATGGGGATGTTGTTCACGCCTGCGCCGCAGCGCGCGATCGCGCGGATCGAGGCGGGAAGCTCATAGCCGTGCAGGTCGGTCGAGCGCATGAGGATGGCGTCGGCGTCGGAGGCCTCGGGCACGAAGTCGTAGCCCTCGCCGAACTCGACCTGGCCGTCCTTGGTGATGTCATCGATGATCTTGATGTGACGCATGCGCATCTCCTTTAGCTGGTTGGCCGAGCCTGAAAGTACACGAATGTATAGAATAACCCACAGCGGGTTTTGCGAGAAAACCGGCATCAAGCAGAAACACTAGGCGCGACCTGTGGCCGCGCGGCGAGAAGAGAGGCACGCCATGCAGACGCAAGAGATCATCGACAAGGTCATCGAGGTCATCCAGGCCGCGCCCGAGAAGGCCCAGGACTTCATCGCCGACCCCAAGGGCGCGATCGAGGCCGCGACCGGGGCGGGCACGGTCTTCGACGTCAACGCTGTGGTCCAGGGCGTGGTCAAGCGCGCAGGCGAGCTGCGCCTCGACCTTTCGCACGTCGACCTGTCCAAGCTCAACGTCTCGCAGATCGACGTGAGCAAGCTCGACCTTCTCGCCCTCAAAAGCGCCGCCGACAAGACCGGCATCGACGTCTCCAAGCTCGACGGCGAGGTTGTGCGCAAGGCGGCCGCGAGCCTTCTGGGGCCGCTGGGGAGCCTGTTCGGGCGATAAGGGCTTCTCGCCGCCTGAACTGACGCCGGGTCCACATACCCCGTTCCTAAAGGGAGCCGATCTTTGTACAAAGGTCGGCTCTTTTTGAGAATCCGGGGGCCTAAACCCACAATGAACGGCCCGTTTTAGGAAGAGACCCACAAACATCGAGCAATCTTGGGGGCGCTCCCAGGGAATCGACGGCGCCCCCTCCCCAAGAACCCCCTTTGGGGAGAAGAGCCTCCTCCCCTGGCTCCGCCGCACAAAAAAGCACCCGCCGAAACGGGTGCTTTTGCTTTTACTGGAGGCGAAGCCCGGATTCGAACCGGGGGTGAGAGCTTTGCAGGCTCCTGCCTTACCACTTGGCCACTTCGCCATATGAAAGAAGCCGATACAAGGACCGGCTTCGGTGCTCACATGGAGCGGGCTACGGGGTTCGAACCCGCGACCTCCACCTTGGCAAGGTGGCGCGCTACCAACTGCGCTAAGCCCGCGAACGCAAGGAGTAATATACGGGAAGCTCCGCCGCCGCGCAAGCATAAATTTTGATTTTGGCCAAAAAAGTTTTGCCACGGCATCCCTACTGGGCCGCTTCGGCGTTTCTCACCGCGGACGGGAACATCTTGACCAGGCGGACCACGGTGCCCTCGCCGCAGCTTTTGGGCTCGATGCTCACCGAGTCGGCCAGAAGCCGCATGAGTTTGATGCCGCGCCCGCGCTCGGCGAACTCGTCCGTCTCGGCCTCCTCCAGCGAGGTAGGCAAAAAGCCCCGCCCGCAGTCGGCGATGTCGACGCAGACCCTGTCGGAATAGGCGGCCACGGTTACTAGGACCCCGTCCGCGTCCGTGTGGTCGACGGCGTTGCCCACGGCCTCGCCGGAGGCCAGCTTCATGTCAAAGACGGCGTCGCCGCTCAAAGGCAGCCCGTCCAGCAGCTCCCCCAGGCGGGCACGCGCCAGGTCAAGCCGCTCGGCGTCCACGCTAAAGGTGGTTCTCCACTCCGGCAAGACGGAAGGGTCCAGCTCGTTTACCTCGGGCTTCACGCCAAAGCGTGAGATGGGGAGAAAATCGGCCAGCCGCATGAGGCACATGGCCTGGTAGACGCGCGACTTCACGCCGGTGAGCGACAGCAGGCCGCCCATCGAGCGCATACGGCGCACCTCGCTCAAGATGAGGCCCATGCCGGCGGAGTCCACGTAATCGGCGCCGGAAAGATTGAGGATCACGCGGCGGCACCCGCCGTCGATCAGCGCGTCGACGCGGCGGCGCAGGGCGTCGACCGATGTGACGTCGAGGTCCTTGTCCACTCGAACGAGCGCTATGTTTGCCTGGGTTCGCATACCGCATGTGTTCCCCAAGCGCGCGGGCCTTAATCACGCCGTCTTCATATTCTTGCGGCGCGCTTCTCGGTTCTCGGTGAGAGGATCGGGCATGGCAACGACCCGCATGCGACAGAACGGCCGCGCGCCTCCAGCCCCTACTTCTCCTCGTCGAAGCGCAGGCACACCATGGCCACATCGTCGTCCAGGCGCTGCCCCGTGAAGGCGTCGAGCGTCGCCAGAAAGCGGTCGAGAAGCCCCTCGAAGGGCTGCCCCTGCCCCCACTCGCGCATCACCATGTCGCGCAAGCCCTGCTCGCCGAAGAAGGCGCCGGAGGGATCGCGCGCCTCGGTGGTACCGTCGGTGTAAAGCAGCAGCAGGTCGCCGGGCTCGAAGCCCACCTGGCCGTCCTGGTAGGCGATGTCCGCGAAGGCCCCCACCACGCCCGACTGCACGTCCAGGATCGAGATCTCCTCTCGGTCATGGACGAGAAGCGCGGGCGGGTGCCCGGCCGAGCAGTACGTGATGGTGCGCGCGGCCAGGTCGACGATGCCCACGAACAGCGTCGCGAAGGTCTCCACGCGCGAGAATCCCAGCAAAAAGTCGTTCAAGGACCGCACCATACGGGCAGGGTTCAGGCCCTCCCACGAATAGGCGCCCAGCGCGGTCTTGACAGCCGCCGAGACCGAGGCGGCCTCCACGCCCTTGCCCGAGACGTCGCCCATGATCACGCAGGCGCGCCGGCCCGGCAGGCGGATCAGGTCGTAGAAGTCGCCGCCCACGAAGGCCGTGGCCGTGGCGGACGAGTAGATGCCCTGCGCCGTGATGCCGTCGACGTCTTGCAGCACGTTCTTCATGCCCAGCTGCAGCGCCTGTGAGATGCGCTTGTCCTGCGCACGGGCCTCCTCGCCCTGCGCGATGTCGCGCACATCGGCGGCAAAGCGGACGAGAAACGCGTGCTCGACCTCGTCCAAGGGCTCGGAGCCGTCGGGGCGAAGCATCAGGTAGGCGTGGCGCTCACCGGCAATGACGCCCAGGTCGACCAGGGCGCCGTAGCAGGGCTCGCCCAGGCCGTGCAGCTCCTGGGAAAGCGGGGTCGCCGGACGCAGGTCCACCACGGCGGCGCCGTCGGTGACGTGCCCCGCCACCAGGCCGTCGATGCCGCCCTCAAAGGCGTGGGCGCCCGTGAGGGGCAGCTCCGCGCTCATCTCGCCGTCCGCGCCCGCGCGCAGCCGCACAAGGCCTGCCTCAAGCTCGTGGGCGACCTCGGTCAAGATCTCGTCCAGGCGCTCGAGAGCGCTCGACGCCCCTTCCTTAGCAGAGCCGTCCGCCACGGAGAGAAGCTCTTCTCGCAGGTCGTTCTGAAGGGTGTCCAGGCGCGCCGCCTTCTGGGAGCGCATCGTGGCGAAGGCCCCCACCAGCTGCACGGACAAGTACCGCCCCACCGAGTTGAGAAGCCCCGCGTCCTCCTTGAACAGCGGGTGGACCTTCTCCCAGCCCACCTCGATGATGGCGATGACGTGCCCGCCGAACCACACCGGCACCACGTGGAAGCTCGTGAACGGCGGCAGGAGCGCCGCGCGGACCTTCAAGATCTCGCGGGTCTCCTCGTTCACCACGTTGCGGCTGGTGAGCTTGCCGCCGCGCAGCTCGTCTGCCGTGGGCGCCTGGACGCGCAGGCGCACCGTGCGGCCCGAGCGCGTGGCCGCCGTTTCGACGGTGCGGCCAAAGGGCATGAAGCGGGGCGTGCGTGAGATGTCGAGGCCTTGGCTCGCGCCGCGTAGGCGAAAACCGTCCGTCTCGGCCAGGTAGGCCAGGGTGCCGTCGGCCTCCATGGTCTCGGTGATCTCGTCGAGCACGCGGCCAAAGAGCTCGCCCATGTCCTCGGCGTCGAGGGTGTCCAGCACGATGTTGAAGGCGCCCGACAGGCGCTTGTTCGCGCGCTTGAGCTCCTCGAAGGCGCGGTCGTACTCGCGGCCCGCCGCGTTGATGGTCCCGGCGGCACGGCCCACCAGAAGGTAGGTGTCGCCCGGCGCCTGCACGCGCTCGCAGCGCACGCGCAGGACCTCCTGCAGGCCCGCGGCGGTCCGGCAGGTGGCCAGCACGGTCGACCCGTCGCACTCGAAGGGCAGGTCGGTCGGCGAGAAGCTCATCGGCGTCGCCACGGCGTCTGCAAACGAGCCCGAGCCGGTATCCGGCCCTTCTCCGTCCAGCATCGGGAACAAGAGGCGCACGTCGACACCCATCATGGCCCCGGGGTTCTCGAACCCAAAGAGCCGCATCGCCTCTTCGTTGGCGAGAAGCACCCGACCCGCCCCATCAAAGATCAAAACGACCTCGGAGGTCAACTGCAACAAAGCGGAGAGGGTGCCCAGAAGGCTCCCCTCTCCGATTCCCTCGACATGTCTTTTAGATAGCGCGCCTTTTGGCATGGGCAGACCTAATCCGTCTCGTAGAGCTCCTTCGCGGACAAAAACGTAAGCCCAGTATCGCGCAACTTGATCTCCAGCGGTTCGCCGGTGACCTTAACAACATCAATCGTCCGCGCGCCCATCGAGCACGTGTAGGCGTACTCCACGTTGAGGTCGCACGAGGCCATGCGGTCGAGAAGGTGCCCCAGGGCGCCCGGGATGTTCTCGACCTCGACGGCCACGACCTTGCAGCACATGGCGTTGTAGCCGTTGTCGATAAGCATCGCGGCGGTGGAGCGCGGCTTGTCGCAGATCACGCGGATAATGCCGAAGTCGACGGTCTCGGCGACCATCAAGGCGTGGATCTGGACGTGCTTGTCCCCCAGCAGATGGCACATCTTGGCAAGCTTGCCGGGGCCGTCGGGAAGGCAAACGGTTACCTGTTCGACCATAGCGCAACTCCTCACATACAAATCGCCGCGGGGCGCGGCATTAAAGCAAGGATAGGTGCGGCGCGGCGGCCCATGCCAAATGTGACACGCAGGAAACGAGGAATTCTTTGCCCGTAAACCCACAGGCGGACGTCCAGCTCGCACTCCCCCACACGGCGCCCGAAACCCCGTCGTCAGGCACAAACTCGCGTTTGTGTGGCATTTAAATCAAGTAGGCCGAGTAGCCGGAAATTCGCCAACTCGTCTACCTGCGCAAACGCCGGTGAGAAGTTCGGGGCTACTCGCCCCAGTCGAATTAAATACCACACAAACGCGGTTTTCGTTTTCCGGAGGGCCAGGCCCCGACGGGGACGCACCGGCCCCCGGCGAAATCCACCGACGTGTGGCCTTTCCGGTGCGGTGGTTATGCGCAGGCCCGGTGCCTACATGCGAAAAAACGGGCCTTCTAAGAAGACCCGTTTGATTTCGTGGTGTCGGAGGCGGGACTTGAACCCGCACGACCGTTGAGTAGTCACTAGCACCTCAAGCTAGCGCGTCTGCCAATTCCGCCACTCCGACTTGGTCGCGCTTTTGCGCGAGAAAGAATATAACACCTTATCCAAACCAGACGCAAGCACAAATTTCAAAAAAGTTGAGATTTTTGCATCGCCGCAGGTAAACAGGTGTGCCAAACCTCAAACTAGAGCTCGATCGAGGAACCCTTGATGGGGTTAGGCGCCGCGAAGTGGCACGCACAGAAGTGGCCCGGCTCAAGCTCCTTGAACTCAGGCTGCTCCTTGGAGCACTTCTCGCAGGCGATCGGGCAGCGCGTGTGGAAGCAGCAACCCGAGGGCGCGTTGATCGGCGACGGCGGGTCGCCGGCCAAAATGATGCGCTTGCGGGAGGCCTGGATATCCGGGTCGGGCACCGGCACCGCGGACAGCAGGGACTGCGTGTACGGGTGGCAGGGCTCGTCGTAGAGGCTCTTCCAGTCCGAGTACTCCATCATGTGGCCCAGGTACATGACGCCGATGTTGTCGGAGATGTGCTGGACGACGGAGAGGTCGTGCGCGATGAACA
>CAVDTK010000018.1:1436-23602 GCA_963611755.1 Oscillibacter sp. ER4 | reverse complement strand
AGGAGGTGCCGTCGTTGCTCACCGCGGAGTCGTAGTCGGCGGGGGCATCGACCTCGGCGACCTTGTACTCATAGCCCGTGCCGTAGGCGTCGGTCTTCACGAGGTCTTTCCAGGCGTAGGACCACTTGTTGGAGCTGCTGAGCTCGACCGGGTTGCCCTCGGCCTTAAACTCGCCGCCGTTCACACTCTTGTAGAGCTGGACCTGGACCGCGCCGTGGGCGCTCACCACGTCGTCGGACTCGGCGGAGCCGTTGGCCTTGAGCCACTGCTTGGTCACGGAGAGGCTCGTGTACTCGAGGGTCGTGCTGTGCGAGTTGGTCACGGTGTAGGACCAGGTCTTGATTCCGTCGACCTCGCCGGACTCCGTAAGCTCAACGTTAGAGGTGTAGCCGCTGGGGACGTTCTCCTCAACGACGCTGTAGATGTACTCCTCGCCAGTGGCGTTCCTGATCTCGAGGTTCTCGACCGTCTGGCTCCAGTTGTTGCCCTTGTTCAGCACGATGCCGGTCTTGACGTCCTCGGAGGCGCCGCCCGCGACCTGGCGGGTGACCTTTACGGTAACGGAGTCGGGCTGGATCTTATCGGCGTTGTCACTGTCGTTCCAGACCTTGGTCACCGTGATCTTGCCCTTGGTGACCTTGCACTTATTAGTGATGTGCCAGCTGTTGCTGTTGTCGTCGCGGGTCACGGTAGCCGTGTAGTTCTCGGGGACCTCGACCTCTTTGACGCTGTAGGTATAGGTGTTGACCTTGTAGTCGCCGGCCTCGCTGTCGTAGACGCTGGGATCAACGTCGACGGAGATCAGGTCAGACCAGGTGTACTCCCAGTTGGTATCTGCGGAGAGCTCGACCTCGTCGCCGTAAGCCATCTCGGCGCCGCCGTTCTTGCTCTGGTAAAGCTGGACCTTGACGGCGGGGTGATCACCGGACTCGACCTTGCCGTCCGCGCCGAGCCAGGTCTTGTCGACGGAGACCTCCGTCGTCTGCTTCTTGGGCGCGCGCGTGTTGGTAACGGTGTAGGTCCAGTGCGTGTTGCCGTCGGCATCGACGTCGGCCTTGTCATTTACAAGCGTGATGTCCGAGGTCTCGTAACCCTTAACCTCATCCTCAACCACAGAGTAGGTGTAGGCGTTGCCGTCGGCATCCTTCAGCGGGAGCTGGTCGACCGTGGCGCTCCAGTTGTTCTTGGCGTTCAGGGTGATAGCGTCGCCGTAGTTCTCCCAGTTGGTGCCGTCGGTAGAGCGGACGATGTGGACCGTGACCTCGCTCGGGCGCACGGCGTCCTTATCGCCCTCGTCGTCCCAGACCTTGCTCACAGAGACCTTGCCCACCGCGACGTGGCGGTTGGTGATGCTCCAAGACGTGCCGGACTCGTTGCCAGCAACGCTCGAGGTGTAGTCGTTGGTCGAGGAGACCTCCTCGACCTTGTACTCATAGGTGTTGCCCTGCTTGTCCTTCTTGGACAGGCCATTCCAACTGTGGCTCCAGTTGTTGTCGTTGGAAAGCTGCACGGCCTCGCCGTACGCGACAAAGTCACCGCCGTTCATGCTCTGGTAGAGCTGCACGGTCACGGGGTCGTGCGTGGACTTGACGGCATCGGACTCGGCCTCGCCATAGGCGTCCAGCCACTGCTTGTTGACCGAGACGCCGGTCTCGACGGGCTTCAAAGTGCCGCGGAACGGGCGAGCGTGGGACTCGGCCGTCACGTTGACCTTGGTACCAATATAGGTACCGGCGGCAGAGCCACCGAGGTTGATGGTGGAGTTAGGCGCAAGGACGCTCGCGAGCACGCGGTCGGAAAGCGAGATGGTCATGTCGCTCGAGGAGTTCTTGATGTTGAACATCACGAAGCCGACGGTGCTGTCCGTCTCGCCGGTGCCCATGTCCCGGCCGTCGGGAGAAAGAACGTGGACCTTGCTGAGGTTGAGCTGCTTGGTGGTGCCCATATCGACGTTGATGAGCACGGAGCACTCGCCGTTGAGGGCCATGCCGCGAACATACAGCTCGTTCATGCTGTTGAGCTCGTCGGCGGTAAGGGAGACGTACGCGCAGCCGGAGTCGCCCTCGTAGTCGATGTAGATGTTGCCGTTCTCCTTCGTCACCGTGGCGCCCACGTCGGCGACCTCGGCAAGATCATTGGAGACATTGACCGTCTGTGTTTTCACAGCGTCGAGGTCGATAAACGGGGTGGTCGACGTATCGGCATCCTGCAGAATGCTGTTGGGCTGGTTGAACTGCGTGCCGTTTACGGCAAGGTGGTTGCCGTTGTCGACCGTGGTCACGGTGTTATCGCTGCCGATGACGAACAGGCCGTCGTTGTGGCCGTCAACGTTGCCGTTAGGGTTGGGGTAGTTCTGGATATAGCTCAGGCCCTTGTAGCCGTAGGCTTCGTCGTACCTGGTGTCCAGGCCAAAGTTATTGTTCCCCGTGAGCGTCTTGGTAAGGACGTTGCCGTAGACGTGGCTACCGATCGTCATTTCCTCGAACGCCGTGATGTGGAAGCTGCCTGCGACGCCGAGCATGGTCTCGGCGCGGGAGTCGCGGTAGTCCTTGTACTCGTCGGTCGAGAAGGCGTCCTTCGTGGTGTTGAGCTCATAGGTGTAGTTGCCGTACGTGCCCGGCTCGACGGAACTTGCCACGTTGGCCAGCGCGGTGGTGGCGCCGGAGGGCCAAAGTGACAGGACCATCATGGCGGACATCACGACGGAGTAGATCTTCTTACCAAGGCTGGCCTGGCTCTTGTTCATGTTCTGCCTCTTCTTGAACATATGCCTTACGCCTCCTCTTCATCGTTCTTGCGACGCTTGGCGATGAAAAACAGCAGCAAAAGGATCAGCGCCAGGATGCCGGCGATGGCCGAGACGACCCAGCCGATCCCGCCCTTCGCGAACGCGCGTGCCAAGGGGTTGCCGTCGTCGGAGATGCTCTCCTCAGAGAGGTCCTCGCCGTCGGGAGAGATGACCTCGCTCTCCTCCTGCCTGCGGTTGCGGCTGTTGGAGGCGTTGCTCGCGTTGGCGTTGGCCGCGTCGTCGGCGACCTCGACCACGGTGACCACCGTGGTGTAGGGGGCCGTGTCGACAAGGCCGGTGCCGCTCGTGCTGGTGGAGCCTCCGTCGGTGTTGATGTTGTAGGTGGTGGTGCCGCCGTCGGTCACCACGGTGCGGGTGATCGTGGTGTCGCCGGCAAACTGGGACCCGGCCTTGGCGTAGTAGATGGTGTAGGTGCGGTACGGCGCGTAGAAGCGGTGGGTAAGCGCCGCCTCCTGGCCGGAAAGGCGCACGTAGGAGACGCCGTCGACGTCCAAGGTCTCGGGGCCCTGGATGGAGAGGGCGCCGCCGTCGGGCGTGGAGGTCATGGTCTGGGTAGAGAGCACGGTGCCCGTCTCGGCGTCGACGTAGCGCACGGTCACGTCGTAGGCCTCGGGCGCCACGACGTCAGAGCGGGTGTAGTAGGCGGTGTCGGTGGTGAGGGCACCTGCCTGGAAGTCCTCCCAGCTGTAGGTGAGCGTGCTGTCAGAGCCAGCCAGGTTGTAGGTGTAGCCGTCCTTCTCGATGGTGGCGGGAAGCTCGATGGTGGCGGGGTTGCCCTCGCTGAACTGGGCGGACTTGGTCTGGGAGGCGTCGACGGCCACGGTCAGGTTGCCGTTGGCGTCAGGCGACACAAAGGCCACGTTCACGGTGAAGGTGAGCTGGACCGCCTCGGCACCGTAGGTGAGGGTGTACTCGGTGGCTCCGTCGTAGGTGAAGCTTAAGGCCTTGGCCTCGTCCGCGGTGTAGGTGTTGCCGCGGTTGTCCACGGCGCCCGTCAGGACATAGCGCGCCACGGAGCCGTCGCGGGACTGCGAGAAGGTCGTGGGCGCGGCGTAGTTGTAGCCGCCGGAGGAGACCTCGACGCTATCGGCCATGAGCTGCTTGCCGTCGGCGTCCACGTACTTGATGCTCACCTTGGAGGTCGCGCGGTCGGCGGCCTTGCGCTCGACGCAGTGGATGGTGACCTCGGGGTTGGCCGCAGAGACCGTGACGGCCGCGGCGCTGGCGAGAGGCACGTAGACCTTGGAGCCGCTCTCGACGGTCGAGAGGACGCCCACGGTCTTGGACTCGCCGTCGGCAAGCGTGCCCACCGCGTCGGTATAGATGACGTTACCGTCCTGGTCGACGTAGGTGACGCTCGCCGCGACGCCCGCGGCGGAGACCTTCTCGTAGTCGACGTACAAGACGCCGTCCTCAAGCGTGGGCACGGCGGAGGTGGAGCTGCTCTTCAAGCGGTAGGTCTGGCCGTCCCTCACGATGAGGCGGGGAGCGGTGAAGCTGCGCGCGGCGTCGGAGGCCGCGGAGGTGCGGATGCCCACCATGGTGTCCTCGGCCGAGCCGATCTTCTCGCCGTCGACCGTCATGCACACGGCGTAGAGGTTGGCCGTGTAGACGGGGCTCTCGCCGTTACGCTCGGACGTCTTGTTGGCGTAGAAGCTCAAGGTCAGGTTGCCGCTGTTCTTGGCAACGACGTCCTTGGTGGTCTCAAGCTGGACCACGCCCGCCTGGTCGGTCGACTTGCTGTAGGCGTAGGTGATGTCTTGCGACTTGACCTTGCCGCCCACTAGGACGTCCGCGTAAAGCGTGTTGCCCTCGAGGCCCAGGACGCTCGCCACGTCAAAGGCGTCGCCCGAGATGGCGGTGGTGTCCAGGCCGCGCATCACGGTGCCGTCGAGCGTCTGGGCCGCCACGGCCACGCTCGTGTCAAAAGTACCGGTTGTGGGGTTGAGCGTCGCGGGCGCCAGCGTCAGGCATAGCGCGAGCGACAGGCCCGCGCACACAGCGCGTGACCTGCCCGTTTTTCGCAACTCTGATTGTTTATCGTACATTTGCTCCCCTTCTTTCCAGAAGTATCGAGCCGCCTATGCATAATCCCTTTATATTCTACTCGGACGTTTCTGCGGGGGGGGTCCTAAAGCCCAGGAATTTTGGGCCTGCGCCTGTTTTTCATCGAGTTCACAAAAACGGTCTTCTGTCAAATTCCCAGCTCGAGGGTGGTCATTTTGGCCCTGAAGTCTTGCTTAAAGGTTGGCCGCTCTGATAGAGTTAGCCTCTGTAAACTTACCCTTGGCTAACTTATGCCGAGAAGACCCGCGAAGGAGGCTTCCATGCAAGGCGGCTCAAGCTATCTTGTGGTTAAGAACCTTATGAAGCACTACGGAGATGACCAGGCGCGCGTTCAGGTGCTGGACAACATCACGACAACCGTCAACAAGGGCGAGGCCTGCGTCATGCTGGGGCCTTCCGGCTCTGGCAAGTCGACCTTCCTCAACCTCATCGGCGGCCTTGAGGGCGCAGACGGCGGCACTATCGAGGTCGACGGCTGTGAACTCACCTCGCTTGGCAAGAAGGACCTGGCCGAGTACCGCCGCCGCGAGCTGGGCTTCGTCTTCCAGTTCTACAACCTGGTGCCCGACCTCACCATTGCCGAGAACATCGAGGTGACGGCGCATCTCTCCGCCAATCCCCTGCCCCTGGCCGACCTCTTGCAGTCGCTGGGGCTCTACGAGCACCGCAACAAGTTCCCGCGTCAGGTCTCCGGCGGCCAGCAGCAGCGTTGCGCCATCGGCCGCGCCCTGGTCAAGAACCCGGGGCTGATCCTGTGCGACGAGCCCACGGGCGCCCTGGACTACAAGACCTCCAAGGAGGTCCTGGCCCTGATGGGGCGCGTGAACCGCGAGTATGGCTGCACCCTGGTGATCGTCACACACAACGCGGCCATCGCCGGCATGGCCGACCGCGTCTTGCGCCTGCGCGACGGGCGCCTCGTCGAGGACCGCGTGAACGAGGCGCCGATCTCTGCCGCCGAGCTGGATTGGTAGGCGCGCCATGACACCGCTGGCAAAGAGGCTCCCCCGAGAGCTCAAGCACAATCTGGGCAAGTACCTGGGCATTTTCTTGCTGATGCTTGCCTGTATCGCCGCGACGAGCGGATTTCTTCTCGCCGCGCACTCCATCGAGGTCATCATGGACGACATGCGCGACACCTATGCCATAGAGGACGGCCGCTTCACGACCGCCTTCGAGGCGACCACGGCGCAGCTCGACGCCGCCTGCGAGGCCGCCGACAACCACGGCGGCATGGACGTCTACGAGAACTTCTCGATAGACGTCGCGCTTTCCGTGCCCGGGCAGGGCAGCTCCACCAAACGGACCGTGCGCACCTACGCGCACCGCACCAGCATCGACATCGCCGCCTACTGCGAGGGCGCAGCCCCCGCCTCCGCGGGCGAAGTGGCCATCGACCGCGTCTTTGCCCAGAACAACGACCTGGCCGTGGGCGACGCGATCGAGCTCGAAGGCCGCGCCTACACCATCTGCGGCATCCTCACCCTGCCCGACATGCAGGCCCTCTTTGCCGACAACTCGGCCTTCACGGTCAACACCTTGGGCTTTGGCGTGGCCGAGATGACCCAGGCGGGCTTCGACGCCCTGGCAGACGCCGGAGGGGCCGTGGCCTACAACTACTCCTTCGCCTTCCATGACCGGGGCCTCACGGTGGCAGACCGCACCCAGGCCGAGAAGGACGTCGCGGCGGCGCTCGCCGCAAACGGAGCCCAGGTCACGGACCTTCTCGATGCGGACTCCAACCAAGGCATCACCTATGCCGCCAACGACATGGAGGGCGACTCGGCGATGTGGGAGACCCTGCTTTACATCATCGTGGTCATCATGGCCTTCATCTTTGTGGTGCTGACGTCGGGCACCATCGAGGAGGAGAGCGCCGTCATAGGCACCATGCTGGCCAGCGGCTACCGCAGGCGCGAGCTGGTGGCCCACTACCTGGCGCTGCCGGTGGCCATAGGCCTGGTAGCAGCTGTGGCGGGCGGCGTTTTGGGCGTCACCGTCTTCACCGAGCCCATGCGCAGCCTCTACTACAACAGCTACAGCCTGCCGCCCTTCCACGTGAGCTGGGACTGGTCGGTCTTCGTCAAGACCACCGTCGTGCCCGTGGCGGTGCTGTTTACGGTCACGTTGCTGGGGCTTCTCCGCAAGATGGGAAAGACGCCGCTGCAGTTTCTGCGCCACGAGGCCAGCGGCAAGAAGGGCACCCGCCGCGGCATCAAGCTACCCGAGCGGCTGGGCTTTGTCGCTCGCTTTCGCCTGCGCGTCTTCCTGCGCAACCTGGGCAACTTCGCGACGCTGTTCATGGGCATCGGCTTTGCCTCTATGCTGCTGCTATTTGGCCTGTGCGTCCTGCCCACCATGCAAAACTACGCCGCAGGCCTTAAAGAGAGCCTGCCGGCCGAGCACCTCTACACCTTGAAGGCGCCGCTTGAGCTTGAAGACGCCAAGGGCGCCGAGAAGTTCGCCGCCTATAGCCTGCAGTTCGACCGCGGCGACGGGAACGGAGAGGAGACCGTGACCCTCTACGGCGTCTCGCCCGATTCCGCCTACTGGGACAACCTTGACGTCGCGGGCGACGGCGCGGTCTTTGGCGCGGGCCTGCTCGATAAGTTCGGCTTCGCCGACGGGCAAGAGGTGAGCTTCTACGACAAATACAACGACAAGACCTACCGCGTGACCTATGAAGGAGCAGGCCACACCTGGGGCAGCGCCACCACGATGAACGTGTATCTCAGCCTTGCGGCCTTCAACGACCTGTTTGGCAAGGACGCCGACTACTTCAACGGCTACGCGAGCAATAAAGCCCTGGATATCGACCCGGCTTACCTGGCCTCGGAGGTCACGCCCGACGACATGCAGGCCATGGGCGACCAGTTCATCAACATCATGGGCAGCATGACGGGCTTGATGGTGGGCCTTTCCGTCTTCATCTACCTCATCTTCATGTACCTTCTCACCAAGTCCGTGATCGACCGGTCATCGAGGTCCATCAGCTACATGAAGGTCTTCGGCTACCGCGATCGCGAGATCTCGCGGCTCTACATCCGCTCGATGACCATCTGCGTGGCGGTGTCGCTCGTGGCGAGCCTGCCGGTGGTCATGTTGATCCTGAGCGCGGTCTTCAAGTCGATGCTCGCGCGTTTCTCGGGCAACATCGAGCTCTTTGCGCCCACCGAGTGCGTGGTCCAGACCGTGCTCATCGGGTTTGCGACCTACCTGGCGGTTGCCGTCTCGCACCTGTGGACAATCAAGCGCGTGTCGCTGGCCGAGGCGCTGAAGGTCCAGGAGTAACGGCGGGTTTCTCGGCGAGAAGTTCTTCTCAGCGTCAAATAGTGTACATAAATACAATAAGCGCCCCGAAAATGGGGCGCTTTTTTGGTTCGCGTTATAATTGTGCGCACTAATCAGCCGCCGAGAAGCCCATCTGGCGAGAAGCCCGCCGACGAACCCGGCAGCCGCGCCCCTCTCCCCTACTCGGAAAGCGCCGCGACGGTCTTCTCGTACTGGTCCTTGACCTGGGCGAAAAGCTCGTCGGCGCCGTCGAAGGTGCCGGCGCGCAGGATCTCAGTGAGCTCGGCGGCGGGGCCGTAGAGGTTGGTGAGGCCCAGGTTGGAGCACACGCCCTTCAAAGTGTGGGCGGCCATGAAGGCGGCCTTGACGTCGCCCGCGGCCATGCCGGCCTCGAGCTTGGAAAAGCTGTCATCGGCCAGGAACTTGGTCGCGAAGCGCGCCACCAAATCGTCGCTCACCAGGCGGCGCTTGGCGTCCGCGTAGTCCGCACCGATCTTGTCGTAGGCGCTCTTGATGTCGGCCATCTCTTGGTTCTCCGTTCACGCGATGATGTGCTCAGTTGGATACGAACAGCTTAGTCCCCGCGCCCGTCGCGGCGCAACTCAGGCACGGGGCGCGTTAGCTGCGAGGGGGGGGGATGAAATGTCTTTGTCGACCTCGGCGGCAATGCGGTCCTGGACGTCGACCAGGCAGTCGAGCAGCAGCGGGTTGAACTGGCCGCACTGCCCCTCCAGGATCATGCGCATGCTCTCGTCGTGCGGGATCGCCTTCTTGTAGACGCGCTCGCTGGTAAGGGCGTCGTAGACGTCGACCAAGGACACCACCTGCGCGGCGATGGGGATCTGGTCGCCTATCAGGCCGTCCGGGTAGCCCTTGCCGTCCCAGCGCTCGTGGTGCCAGCGGCAAATCTGGCTGGCCACCTTGACGAGCTCGCTCGAGGCGTACTGGTCCATGTGCTCGAGCATCTGCGCGCCTATGATCGTGTGCGACTTCATGATCTCGAACTCGTCGGGCGTGAGCTTGCCCGGCTTGTTAAGGATGTCGCCGTCGATGGCCATCTTGCCGATGTCGTGCAGGGTCGAGGCCATCGAGATCGTGGAGCGCATGGCGCTCGTGATGTCGTAGCGGTCGCTCTTCTGCACCAGGCGCTCGAGCAGGATCTGCGTGAGGTTGCGGATGTGCAGGACGTGGCGGCCGCTCTCGCCGTTTCTCAGCTCCATGACGCCGGCCATGATGTCCACGAGCATGCGGCTGTCGCGCTCGCGCTCGTAGAACTGCTGCGAGAGCATGTTGGAAAGGCGGCGCTGGTTGGCGTAGAGGCGCATGACGTTCTTCACGCGGTGGCGCACGACGCGTGCGTCGAACGGGCGCGTGATGTAGTCCGAGGCGCCTAGCTCGTAGGCGTTCAGGACCACCTCGTCGGAGTCCTCGGAAGAGATCATGATCACGGGGATGTCGTCGATCCAACCCTCGCGCCTCATGCGCGTGAGCACGTCGAAGCCGCTCATGCCCGGCATCACGATGTCGAGAAGCACGAGCGAGATGTTGCCGCGCTCCTCCTCCAGAAGATCGACGCCCGTCTCGCCGCAGTCCGCCTCGAGGATGTCGTAGTCGTCCTTGAGCATCTCTTTCAGGATCTCGCGGTTCATCTCAGAGTCGTCGATGACGAGAAGGACGGGCTTGTGGTACTCGGGCGTGTCCTTGAGGTTGGCCTCGGTCACCACGCAGCTGCGGCACTGCTTGGCCTTGTACATGAGCTTGTCGGCCTGGCGCACGGCGTCCTCGATCGTGCGGCCGGCGGCCAAGACGCCGCCCATCGAGGCCGAAAGCGTCACCTGGGGATACCCCGGCACGGCGGCCTCGGTCACGCGCTTGGCGATGGAGTTGAGCTTGTTGGCAAAGTCCTCGGCGGCGATGCCGGGCAAGACCATGACGAACTCGTCGCCGCCGTAGCGCACCAGGGTGTCCGTCTCGCGGATGCACGCGCGCATGGTCTGGGCGGCGGTCTTGATGGCCAGGTCGCCCACGTGGTGGCCCAGCGTGTCGTTCACCAGCTTGAAGTCGTCCAGGTCGATGATGGCCACGCCCGCGGCCATGTACTGGTGGCGCAGGCAGTCCTCGTAGTAGCGGCGGTTGTGGACGCCGGTCAAGGCGTCGTGGTAGAGAAGCTCCTTGGTGCGGCCGTCGTCGTCGCGCTCGAGGGGCCGGGCGTAGAGAAGGACGTGCGGGGTGCCGTCGACCTCGACGTAACGGGCGTAGGCGCGGTGCTTGTCGTCGCCGATGCGCAGGGCGCGCATCTGGGTGCCGCCGTTTTCCAGCACTTCCTTGGCGACCATGCGCATGCAGGGACAGTCCTCGCCGCACAGCAGGCAGTTGCCCTCCTCGTTCACGCCCTGGGCGTCCAAGAGCTTCACCACGGGATAGCGCTCGCGCAGGCGCGCGGACTCGGCGTCAAGCTCCTCGTGGGTCATCCGGGTCTTCTCGCCGGCAGGCTTCGGCGCGTGTGCGGGCGCGGGCGAAGGTGCAGGCACGGGCGCGTGTGCGGGCGCAGGTGCAGGTGCGGCCCCGGCGACGTGCGGGTTGTTGTGGTTGTCACTGCTCACTAGAGCCAGCCCTTCTCTGTTGCACAAGGTACGCGACAGTGTTGATGAGCTTCGTGGAGTCAAGCGGCTTTGCCAGGTGGTCGTCCATGCCAGCGGCGCGGGCCTGGCGGCGGTCCTCGGCAAACGCGTTGGCCGTCATGGCGACGATCGGGATATCGCGGGCGTCCGGACGCGCCAAGGCGCGGATGGCACGGGTGGCGTCATAGCCGCCCAAGACGGGCATCATGACGTCCATGAGGATAAGGTCGATCTCGCCGGGGGCGGACTCGGCAAAGGTGTCCAGGGCCTCCTGGCCGTTCTCGGCGCGAAGGACCGTGGCACCGGCCTCTTCCAGCAAGAAGACCTCGATCTCCATGTTGAGGTCGTTGTCCTCGGCCACCAGCACGGTAACGCCCCCGATGGAGGCGACCTTCTTGTCGCGCGGCGACATGAGGCGCCGGGACGGGTGCGAGCCCTCGGCACAGACCTCGAAGGGCAGGTCGACCGTGAAGCAGGTGCCCTCGCCCTGGACGCTCGTGAACTCGATGGAGCCGCCCATGAGCTCGGCCAGGGACTTGGCGATGGCCATACCCAGGCCGGTGCCCGAGCCGTGCGCGCCCACGTAAGGGGCGTTTTCCTGGGCAAACGGCTTGAAGACCAGCTCCTGGAACTCGCGGCTCATGCCGATGCCGGTGTCCTGGCACACAAAGCGATACGTGGCCGTGCGGCCGTCGAAGCTCGTCTCGGAGCAGGTCAGGCGCACCGTGCCGTCCGGCTTGTTGTACTTGACCGCGTTGGACAAGATGTTGAGCAACAGGCGCTTGACGTGCAGGGACGAGCCCATGACGTCGGGGTGCTTGAGGTTCACGAACTCGTAGGTCAGGCGCACGTCCTTCTCGGCCGCCTGGCGCTCGACGACCTGGACCAGCTCCTCGAAGAGCTCCTCGAGGTTCATGGGCGAGGAATCCAGGACGATCTCGCCGCTCTCGAGCTTGCTCATGTCCAGGATCTCGTTCACCAAATCGAGCAGGATGCCGCTGGCGTTCCAGATCTTGCGGCGGCATTGGGCCTGCTTCTTGGGGTCGTCCGCGCAGGCCTCGGCCACCTCGACCATGCCGCGGATGCCGTTGATGGGCGTGCGGATGTCGTGGCTCATGCGCTGCAGGAACTCGGTCTTGGACGTGTTGGCCTGCTCGGCGCGGCGGGCGGCCTCGGCCAGGTTTTGCGAGTACTCGCGCTCGCGCTCGACGTTGGCGGCCAGGCGCAGGCGCTCGTTCTTGCGGTTTTGCGACACGGCGATGGCGAGAAGCCCCAGGTAGAGCACAAAGGCGACGCCGGCTGCCCCCAAGGTGGGGGCGAGAAGGTCGCCCATGGGCTCGAAGATGTAGATGTAGTAGTCGCGGGCGTGCGTCATGGTGCCCACGTAGAAGCCGAAGGAGCCGTTGACGATGCCCAGGCTACCGGCGTGCTTTTGGTCCTTCAAGGCCTCGACCACGGCCAGCGCGTCGCCAGAAAGGGCGGCGTCGGCGCCCGTGGCCAGCGAGCTGTCGTTGGACGCGAGGACCTTGCCCTCGCTCTCGATGACGATGGTGCCGTTCTCCTTGGACATGTAGCCGTCGAGAAGGGCCTGCTGCGTCAGGCTGTAGCGGTTGGCGTAGGCCGCGCTCGTGTGGTAGTAGGTGATGGCGATGCCCTGGGCGTCGGTCCTGGCCGCGGCCGCGAGGTCGACGTAGGAGCCGTCGTCCATGGTGATGCGCGCAGCGTAGACCTTCTTGGGGTTTTCCGCCACGTTGGTCACGGCGTCCTTGGAGATCCAGTCCGCCAGGTCTTGGGCGTCGATCTCGTCGGTCGTGTACTGGGCCTCGATGCCGCCCTCGGCGTCGCAGACCACGACGCCGGTCATGCGCAGCTCGGTGGCGTAGCGCGCCAGCGTAGCGGCCGAGAGGTCGCCGCCGTCCGCATGGAGGTTGCGGGCCAGCTGGCTCGCGTTCTCCAGCGCGCGCAGGACGCTCTTCGAGCTGTTGGCGGTGTTGTAGGACTCGTATACCAGCGTCTGGCGCTCGATGTAGTCGATAGTGCGCAGGACGCGCGCCGAGGCGTTGTCGTAGGCGGACTTGTACGCCACGCCGCCCGCGACGGCCGAGACGGCGACGCCCACGGCGGCGGCGAGCGCCCAGAAGCGGCGGCCGCGCCAGGCAAAGGGGGTCTTGGAGGCCGCGGGCCGGGCAGCGGCGCTGGGCGCCCCGGAGGCCGGGACGGTACGGTTGACCTGCACCGCGTTCTTCTCGTTAGCGGTCACTGGCGTCCACCCCCAGGTACTTCGCGGGGTTGTCCAGGTACTTGCCGAAGATCTTCTCAAGCGTGCCGTCGGCGTGCATCTGCGAGAGGGTCTGGTCCAGCTGCTGAGAAAGGCCCGTCGCGTCGCCCTTCACCATGGCGTAACCCAAAGAGACGCTTTGGAGCGGCTCTTCCAGGATGCGGTACTCGACGTCGTAGTCGCTCATATATTGCCTGATGGAGGCCTCGTGCGCGGCGATCGCGTCGACGTAGCCCTTGCCCAGCAGCGGGTAGATGAGCGAGCGGTCCTCGATGCAGAAGAGCGAGTGGATCTCGCCCACGTTAGGGTTCCGGTTGGAGAGGAAGATCGTCTCGGGCTTGGTCGTGGTCTGAACGGCGACGACCTTGTCCTTGAGGTCTTGCAAGGTGTAGATGTCGCTGTCGGGCCCCACGGCCACGACCTGGCTACTCGTGGCGTAGGGGCCCACCCAGCTGTAAAGGTCTTCTCGGCCCGTCATGGTGAAGCAGCCGCCGATAAGGTCGATCTCCCCCGCCTCGAGCAGGCTGTCCTTGTCCTCCCAGATGATGTACTCGAACTGGGGCTCGTAGCCGATGCGCGCGACGGCCTCGGTCAGGATGTCGACGTCGATGCCGGTGGGGTCGCCGTTCTCGTCCAGGTAGTTGTAGGGCGGGTAGTTGTCGGACCCGATGGTGAAGGTGGGTCGCGTCGACGACGCGGCGTCGTTTGACGAGGTAGAGCAGCCGGAAAGGGCGCATGCGCCGCCAAACGCCAAGGCGCCCGCCAGACCGCTTATGAATTCTCGCCTCGTGCGCAACGGTACCTCCCCCCCACTTAACATAACTGAATGATTGTATCAAAAGAGGATACGCGGCATGTGTCTTCATACTCTATGTGCTCGCTTTTTCGCTGAGCGGCGCGCGGGCGTTACGTGGCATACTTCCCTATTGGAGAAAGGAAGTTAACCATGTATGACAACGATTTCGTCCCCGGCCGCAACGACGCCTGCTGGTGCGGTTCCGGGCGTAAATACAAGAAGTGCCACGCCGCCGCCGACGAGCGGCTTGACCGCCTGTTCCACGAGGGTAAGGAGGTGCCGGTGCGCGGGCTGCTCAAGACCGCAGACGACATCGCCGGCATCAAGCGCTCCGCCGAGATCAACATCGGCGTGCTGGACTACGTGGCCGAGCACATCTGCGCGGGCGTGACCACGGCCGAGGTGGACCGCTGGATCCACGACTACACCGTCGAGCACGGCGGGGTGCCGGCCGACCTCAACTACGAGGGCTACCCCAAAAGCGTGTGCACCTCGATCAACGGCGTGGTCTGCCACGGCATTCCCTGCGAGGAGGACGTGCTGCGCGACGGCGACATCGTGAACGTGGACTGCTCGACCATCCTGGACGGATACTTCTCGGACTCGAGCCGCATGTTCTGCATCGGCGAGGTGTCGGCCGAGCGCCAGCGCCTGGTCGACGTCACGCGCCAGAGCGTGCAGGCGGGCCTTGCGGCCGTGCGCCCCTGGGGCTACCTGGGCGACGTGAGCCACGCGGTGCAGGAGTGCGTCGAGGCCGCGGGCTTCAACGTGGTGCGCGAGTTCGGCGGGCACGGGATTGGCTTGGAGTTCCATGAGGATCCCTTCGTGGGCTTTGTGGGCGAGCCGGGCACGGGCATGGTCCTGGCGCCGGGCATGTGCTTCACCATCGAGCCCATGGTCAACGCCGGCGGCTGCGAGATCGACATGAGCGACCCCAACGGCTGGACCGTGCGCACCAAGGACGGCTCGGACTCCGCGCAGTGGGAGGTCCAGCTGGTGGTGACCGAGGACGGCTACGAGCTGCTGAGCTGGTAATTCTCGCCACCCCCACTTTGCGCCGATGTTTGTACAAAGCTCGGCGCAAAGCGGGAATTTGAGGGGTTAAACCCACAAAGATCGGCTCGTTTTAGGAAGCGACCTACAAAGATCCATCGGTATTGAGAAAGCTCGTGTCCACCCGCTCGAGCTCGCGCCACAGCCTGTAGCGCGCCCGGCGGTAGTGCTCCTGCTTCTGGCGTCCGTGATGGGGCGGCGCCATCCCCAGGTCGTCCCGGATGGCGCGCATGAGGCCGTCCATGTAGTCCAAGTCATCGTAGTTGGCCTTGAAGATCTCGTAGGGCTTGAAGCCGTTGGCGAGAAGCTCGTTCCTGCGGCGGGCGTCAAGGCCGGCCCGCTGGTCGGTGTCGTGCCAGGCGCCCATGTAGTCCAGGCAGGCACCCGTGCCGTGCGGGCCAATAAAGAGCAGGTCGGGCTTTCGGACCTGCAAAGTTTTCATGCGAGAAGAAATGCGCCGCAGCTCGAAAGCGCTGTTGAGAACAACGTCTTTCATCCCGTAGCCGCCGCGCGGGCGCGAAAGGGTCGCGCGCAGGTAGAGCTTGGCCTCCTGGGGCGAGGCCGCGAGCTCGGGCGCCTGGGCCAAGGCCGCCCGGACGATCTTCGTCCCGCGGGCGGATCCCAGGCTGTCGAGAAAGGCGAGAAGCTCGTCTTTGGTGATCAGTGGCTCGTCTCGCTGTAGCAGGCCAAACTCGCTGCCGGGCGCGACCGAGTAGAGGCCCATGAGCTCCGCCAGAAGAAGGCGCAGCTCCCAGGGGCCCAAGTACGGCGTCAAGAGCACGGGGAGAAACGCCGGCGACACGCAGCGAATGCCAGGCGAAAGCTCCACGAGGGCGCCTTCCGGCAACGGGCCGGTCCAAACGCGGGCGCAGGCGGCGGTTGAGACGTGGCAAGACGACGCACCGGCGACAAGCACCTCGGGCGCGCGGTCCGTCTCGGCAAGGCAAGGGCAAACGCGGGCCAGCTCACGAGCCTCGTCCACGGTCGGCATACGCGAGGGAAGCGTGGTTTGGGCGGCCGGGAGAAGCGCCCCGCGGCGGGTTCTTCTCAGCACCTGCAACGCACTGATATGTGAGATCACGATGTCCATGGGCCGAGCCTACCCGGCCAATCTATCAACCTTCTGACACCTTTCTGACAATCGGGCTTTTTGAGCAAGAAATCGCAGGTAGACGGCTCACAGAATCCCATGTGGAGATTCTATGCGAGCGATTTTTGCCCAAAGCGCGCACTTAACGCTTCTGGAAGGCACCCTCGCGACACGAACGCTCTTCTCGCCGACGCCGCTCCCCCACTTTGCACCGATGTTTGTACAAAGCTCGGCGCAAAGTGGGAATTCGAGGCCCTAAACCCACAAACATCGGTGAAAAGCGAGAAGCGACCCACAAAGAACGGTGAAAAGCGGGGGGCGTCGGGCAGGAACGGCGGCGAGAAGGGCGCGCGGCTCGTGAATTGTGGGTGAACGGGGTTTGTCTCACCCCCTTAACGGGAAGAACAACAACTCGCCGAAACAAAATCACAGGCGCAGACGCACAGGAGACGCAGATGGAAGACATGCCGCAGGCCCAGGACACGGCCCCCAAGAAGATCATCTTCACCGAGACGGACGAGGGCGTCCATAGCCCCATCCCCGCAGCTGACGGCCCCGAGCCCATTGACGGCCGCCTGCGCAAGGCGCCCCTGCGCGTGCCCGAGGCCTACGAGGAGTGCTCCGGCTTCACCCTGTTTGGCCGCCGCATCAAGAGCCTGCTCTACTCCACCGACGTGGCCGTCATCCGCAACGCCAACGCCGACGCCATCTTTGCCGTCTACCCCTTCACCGCTCAGCCCGCCATCACCCAGGCCCTGCTCACCGTGGCAGAGGCCCCGCTCTTCGTGGGCGTGGGCGGCGGCACCACGACCGGCCGGCGCGCGGCCGAGCTGGCGGCAGTCTCGGAGATGCAGGGCGCGGCGGGCGTCGTCTTGAACTCGCCGGCCTCGCCTGACATGGTGGCCCAGATCGCCTCGACCGTCGACATCCCGGTGGTGGCCTCGATCACGCGCTTCGACGACATCGCCTGCCAGAAGGTCGAGGCCGGTGCCCGCATCATCAACGTGGCGGCCGGCCGCAACACGCCCGAGGTCATCCGCGCGCTTCGCGAGGCCTACCCCAGCCTGCCCATCATCGCCACCGGCGGCAAGAACGCCGAGGTCCAGAACGCCACCGTGCGCGCCGGCGCCAACGCCCTCATCTGGGCCCCGCCCAGCATCACCGAGCTGCAGAGCGACATGATGGTCCGTTACCGCGAGAAGGCCGAGGCCGAGGCGGCCGAGACGAGCGCCGACCACGTGGCGGTCGACATCACCGACATGCCCATCGCCGACGTGCCCGCGGGCGTCGTGGACACCATCCCGCCCGAGGCCGAGGCCGCCGTCACCGTGCGCACCTTCACCAGCCCCTTCAGCGGGAGGCTTCCACACATGAGGCTCCGCGGGCGCAGGGGGTAGACGCCGCCGGAGGCACGGCGAGAAGGGCGGTCCCCGCCCCGACCTTCTCGCCGTCGCCCTTCTCACCGCGCCCCGCCCTTCTCCCCCTCCCCGCTGCGCTAAAATCAATCTTTTAGCAAGAGCCCCGCGACGCGAGGAGGAAAACCCGTGCTTCGCTTTGACCGCTACGAGCGCCCAACGACCACGCAAGAGGCCTATGACCTGCTGCAACAGGACCGCATGGCCACCGTCATCGGCGGCATGATGTGGCTTCGCCTCTCGGACAGGACGGCGCCTTTGGGCATCGACCTGTCGCTGTGCGGCCTGGACACCATCGAAGAGACCGAAGACGCCTTCGTCATCGGCGCGATGGTCACGCTGGCCCAGCTCGAGGAGCACCCGGCCTTCGAGGCCATGGTCCGCGGATCGTTCCGCGACGGCGTCCACGACATCATCGGCACGCAGTTCAGGAACCTGGCCACGGTGGGCGGCTCGGCCTACGCGCGCATGGGCTTCTCGGACATCGTGACCGCGCTTTTACCCTTGGACACCTGGGTGGAGTTCACGGGCGCGGGCCTCATGCCCTTCACTGACTTCGTGGGAGGCGGCGCCGCGCGCGACGTCCTGGAGCGCATCATCGTGAAAAAGCACAGCTACCAGGCCAGTTTCCAGTGCCTGAGAAACTCCGCCACGGACTTCTCGACCCTAAACGTGTGCGCCGCGGCCTGGGACGGCGCGTGGCGCCTGGCCATCGGCGCGCGCCCCAAGAAGGCCGTGCTCCTGCAGGGAGAAGACCTGGGCCTGCCCTACGCCTTCACGGCAGATGAGCTGACGGCCGCCTGCGAGAAAGCCGCCGCCGTCGAGTACGGCGCGGACCGCCGCGGCAGCGCCGAGTACCGCAGCGAGCTTGCACGCGTCCTGTCCCGCCGCGCCCTTCTCGCCGCCGCCAACCAGGAGGTAGACGCCTAATGGAGATCACCTTTACCCTGAACGGCCGCCCCATGACCCAGGACGTGGCCCCCGACCAGACCGTCTTCTCGTGGTGCCGCGAGCACTCGATCAAGTCCGTGAAGTGCGGCTGCGAGACGAGCAACTGCGGCCTGTGCACCGTGTGGCTGGACGGCAAGCCGGTGCTCTCGTGCTCGGTCATGATGGCGCGCGTCGACGGCCACGAGCTCACGACGCTCGAGGGCACGGGCCCCGCGCGCGAGCTGTTTGCCCAGTGCATGGCAGAGGAAGGCGCCGAGCAGTGCGGCTTCTGCTCGCCGGGCCTCGAGATGGACGTGCTGGCCCTCGACCGCGAGAACCCCGACGCCACCGACGAGGAGATTCGCCGCGCGCTTTCCGGAAACCTGTGCCGGTGCTCGGGCTACACGGGCCAGATGCGCGCGATCCGCCGCTTCCTGGCGCGCCACAAGAACCCCGACGGCAGCCTGCCGCCCCGCAGCTTTGCCGCGGAAGACCAGGTGAGAAGCGCCGCGGCGGCTGTGACCGGCGTCGACCGCGGCCGCGCGATCTCGGCCCCGGCGGTCAAGAAGGACGCCTACTCGCTTCTGGCCGGCAAGCCCGCCTACGTGGACGACCTGGCACCCGCCGACGCCCTGATCGTGCGCATGGTGAGAAGCAACCAGGCACACGCCCGCGTGAAATCCGTCAACGCCGAGAAGGCCCTGGCCATCCCCGGCATCGTGGCCGTCTGGGGCCCCGACGACGTGCCCCACAACCGCTTTACCCTGGCTGGCCAGTCCTACCTGGAGTGCTCGCCCTACGACACCGTGATCCTGGACAACACGGTGCGCTACGTGGGCGACGAGGTGGCCATCGTCGTGGCCGAGACCGAGGAGGCCGCCGCGGCAGCAGTCAAGGCCGTCAAGGTCACCTACGAGAAGCTGCCCGCCATCGTGGACGTGAGCGAGGCCCTGGACAACGAGGTCCTGGTCCACGACGAGCCCGACTGGAAGTACGGCGCGGACGAGACGGGCGACCCCGCCCGCAACCTGGTGTGCACCGGCAAAGTCGAGTTCGGCGAGGTGGACGCCGAGATGGCCGCCTGCGACGTGGTCTTGGAGCGCGAGTACCACACGCAGGCCGCCGAGCAGGCCATGATGGAGACGATGCGCTGCTACGCCTATGTGGACGCCTTTGGGCGCCTGACCGTTGTCTCGTCCACGCAGGTCCCCTTCCACATCCGCCGCCAGGTGGCCACGGCTTTGGGCATCCCCAAGAGCCAGGTACGCATCATCAAGCCCCGCGTGGGCGGCGGCTTTGGCGCCAAGCAGACCGGCTGCAACGAGGTCTACGCGGCCATCGCGGCGCTGCGCACGGGCCGTCCCTGCAAGTGCATCTACACGCGCCAGGAGACCATGAGCTGCTCCAACTCGCGCCACGAGATGAAGCTGCGCGTCAAGATGGGCGCCATGAAGGACGGCACGATCAAGGCCATCGACCTCTACGCCCTTTCCAACGCGGGCGCCTACGGCTACCACGCCACCACGACCATCGGCCTGGTGGGCGCCAAGTCCCTGCCGCTCTACAACCGCGCGGCCAGCCGCTTTAGCTACGACGTGGTCTACACCAACACGATGCCGGGCGGCGCCTACCGCGGCTACGGCGCCACGCAGGGCTGCTTTGCCGTGGAGTCCACGGTCAACGAGCTGGCCGACACCCTGGGCATGGACCCCTGCGAACTGCGCTTCAAGAACCTGGTCAAGACCGGAGAGACCCTCTGGCAGCTGGGCCAGGAGCCGCTGCGCAGCTGCCGCGTGGACGAATGCCTGGAGCGCGTGATGGAGCTCACCGACTGGAAGGACCGTCCCCTGGTCGAGGACCTGGGCGACGGGCGCGTGCGCTCCCGCGGCGTGGCGCTTACCATGCAGGGCTCGGGCATCTCGAACCTGGACATCGCAAACGTCGACATCACGCTGGAAGACGACGGCTTCTACGTGCTGCGCATTGGCGCGACGGACGTGGGCACGGGCGCGGACACCATTCTGGCGCAGATCGCGGCCGAGATCCTGGGCTGCGACGTGGACCACGTGGTCACCAAGGGCGTCGACACCGACAACTCCCCCTTCGACACGGGCGCCTACGCGTCATCCGGCACCTACATCACCGGCGGCGCCGTGGTGAAGGCCGCCCACGACCTGGCCAGCAAGATCTGTGCGCAGGCCGCTGCCTGGTGGGAGGTCGACGCGCAGCAGGTCGAGCTGGTGGACGGGGTGGTGCGCACCCTCGACGGCGAGAAGACCATGGAGGTCGCCGAGCTTGCCAACCGGGCCATCGGCTTTGGCCTGCAACAGGGCATGCTTTCCGGCCACGGCACCAACACCCAGCCGCAGTCTCCCCCGCCCTTCATCGCCGCCGTGGCCGAGATCGAGCTCGACCGTGAGACCGGCCAGTACGACCTCACCGACTACGCCGCCGTCGTGGACTGCGGCACCGTGATCAACGCCAACCTCGCTCGCGTGCAGGTGGAAGGCGGCCTGGTCCAGGGCATCGGCATGGCCATGAGCGAGGAGGTCTCATACGACCCGCGCGGCAAGATGCGCACCGACTCGTTCATGCAGTACAAGATCCCCAGCCGCATGGACGTGCCCGACATCCGCGTGGAGTTCATGCCCAGCTACGAGCCCACCGGGCCCTTCGGCGCCAAGTCCATCGGCGAGGTCGTCATCAACACGCCCTCGCCCGCGATCGCGAGCGCCGTGGCCCACGCCACCGGCAACTACGTGCGCGAGCTGCCCATCACGCCCGAAAAGGCGCTGCACGGCGATGGCGGCGCGGGAGTCGCGGAGTAGGGCTGGGCGGCACGGCCTGCGGCGAGAATGACGCGCAGGTAGCAAGGCCTATCGAACGACGAAGGGCGCCCGGACGGCGAGAAAACCGTCCGGGCGCCCTTTTCGTGCTTCTCGGTGCCGGGTGTGAGCAGACCATCTCGCCGCCGGGTGCGCGACCTGCGGCCAGCGGCCGGCCCGCCGCGGTCCGTGGCCGCCCCTACTTCCCCTGCACCATGGAAAGCGAGATCTTCTTGCGGTCGCGGTCGACCTTCTCGACCCAGACCTTCACCGTGTCGCCCACGCGCACGACGTCGCTGGGGTGCTTGACGTAGCGGTTGGCCAGCTTGGAGATGTGGACCAGGCCGTCCTGGTGGACGCCCACGTCGACGAAGGCGCCAAAGTCCACGACGTTGCGGACGGTGCCCTTGAGCTCCATGCCGGGCTCCAGGTCGTCGATAGAAAGGGCCGCGCGGCTAAAGACCACCTCGGGGGCATCGTCGCGCGGGTCGCGGCCGGGCTTCTTGAGCTCGCCCAGGATGTCGATCAAGGTCAGGACGCCGCAGTCCAGCTCGCCCGCCAGCGTGGCCACCGAGCCCGCGCGGCGCTCGATGTCGGGGATGCCGCCGCGTTTGAGCTCGTCTGCGCCCACGCCCGCGCGCTTTAGGATCTCGGTCGCCACGTTGTAGCTCTCGGGGTGGACGCTCGTGGCGTCCAGCGGGTTCTTGCCGCCAACGATGCGCAGGAAACCGGCCGCGTTGAGGTAGGCCTTGGGCCCCAGCTGCGGAACCTTCTTGAGCTCGGTGCGGCTGGTGAAGGCGCCGTTCTCTTCTCGGTAGGCCACGATGTTCTTGGCCACGGTGGGCGTGATGCCGGACACGTAGCCCAGAAGGCTCGCGCTTGCCGTGTTGACGTCCACGCCCACGCGGTTGACCACGTCCTCGACCACGTTGCCCAGGGCGCTTGCCAGCTCGTTCTGGTCAAGGTCGTGCTGGTACTGGCCCACGCCGAT
>CAVDTK010000018.1:0-1198 GCA_963611755.1 Oscillibacter sp. ER4 | reverse complement strand
ACGATGGTGTTGACCTGGTCTTTATTGACGAGACGAGCCAGCTCGCGCTTGGTTCCGGCCACGTCTGCGCGGGGCTTTGTGGGATAAACGACGGTGTGGTCGAGGAGCTTGCCCGTCTCATCCATGACGGCCACCTTGCAGCCCGTGCGGTAGCCCGGGTCCATGGCCAGCACGCGGGCGCCGCGCACCGGGCGGGCCGAGAGCAGGCCCTCGAGGTTCTTGGCAAAGACGGCGATAGCCTCGGTCTGCGCGCGCACGGTAAGCTTGGCGCGGGCCTCGCGCTCGAGCGAGGGGGCCATCAGGCGCTTGTAGCCGTCGGCGATCGCCGCGTCGAAGATCGGCGCGAAGACGCCCTGGCGGCGGGGCCAGCGCTCGCCCAGGCGGGCGGTCGCGGCGGCCGCGTCCACGTTCACGCGCACGCGGAGCTTGCCCTCGCGCTCGCCGCGGTCGATGGCCAGCACGCGGTGGTTGGGGATCTTGCGCAGCGGCTCGTTGTAGTCGTAGTAGGGCTCGTACGGGGTCTTCTCGGCGGCATCTGTGGCCTCGACCACGATGTCTGCCGTGGCCTGGGTGAATGCGCGCAGGTCAGCCACGTTGTCCGGGTCCTCGGCCACGGTCTCGGCCACGATGTCGGCGGCGCCCGCCAGGGCCTTCTCGGCCGTGTCGAAGCCGGCCTCGGCGTTGATGTAGGCGGCAGCGGCGTCCAAGGCCGAGCCCTTTGCGGCGGCCTGCATGATGATCATGTTGGCCAGGGGCTCAAGGCCGGCCTCGCGGGCCTTCTGCGCGCGGGTCAGGCGCTTCTTGCGGTAGGGCTTGTAGAGGTCCTCCACGCGCTGGAGCTGCGTGGCCTCGCGGATCTGGGCCTCGAGCTCGGGCGTGAGCTTGCCCTGCGCGCCGATGAGCAGCAGCACGTCCTCTTTTCTCTGCTCAAGGTTGCGCAGGTAGGCTAGGCGCTCGTCGAGCTTGCGCAGCGCGACGTCGTCCATGCCGCCCGTGGCCTCCTTGCGGTAGCGCGAGATGAACGGGATGGTGTTGCCCTCGTCGATGAGCTTGACGGCGGCCTCGACGTTTGCCGCCTTAAGGCCAAGCTCCTCGGCCAGCTGCTCGGTTATGTTCATGGGACTCCTCAGCGGGTGGGCGCGGTCAGACACAAGGTTATCAATCATACGCGCGTGTCCGGGCCGCCGCAAACCCGCCG
>CAVDTK010000017.1:0-23850 GCA_963611755.1 Oscillibacter sp. ER4 | reverse complement strand
AGAAGATCAGGATCCGCCTCAAGGGCTATGACCACGAGGTCGTTGATCAGTCCGCGAAGCTCATCGTCGACACCGCTCAGAAGACCGGTGCCCGCGTTAGCGGCCCCATCCCCCTGCCGACCGAGCGCAACCTGTACTGCGTCATCCGCTCGCCGCACAAGGACAAGGATTCCCGTGACGAGTTCGAGATGCGCACCCACAAGCGCCTCATCGACATCCTCGATCCCTCTTCCAGCACCGTCGACTCGCTGATGCGTCTCGACCTCCCCGCTGGCGTCGACATCGAGATCAAGCTCTAAGCTGTAGCGCTTAAGCGAATTTCGAAGCCCCTTGGACATGGCGTCCGAGGGGCTTTTCTTTTCTCGGCGGGTTTCTGCTTGCAAAATCGAGGGTTGTCTGATGCCGCGTGCCCTTCTCGCTTTCATTGCCCATGAGCACCAGACAACCCCTCCGAATTTGCAGTGATGACCTGAGCCCCATGTCGTGCCGCGCGATTTTGTTGCCACTGTTTATCAATGGAACGTTTAGCTCTGGCAACCCCTATGGCCTGCGGATAAGATGTGCATGCCTAATCATCAGACGCTAGGGGAGAAGACCATGAAACAGCTCTATCTCGTTCGCCATGGACAGACCTTCTATAACCAGCAGGGCTTCATCCAAGGCCACTGCGACTCGCCTCTGACCGAGCTGGGCCGCCAGCAGGCGCTTCTCGCCGGCGAGTGGCTGGCCTCTCACGGGGTTACCCCCCAGGCCATTGCCTGCTCGCCCCTTGGCCGCGCTTTTGCCACCTGCGGCCTTATCACGAGCGTCCTAGCCGAGAAGGGCCTTGTGGACGACACGGTCTTCCCCCAGCCTGACGTGCGTCTCATCGAGCGCGCCTACGGCAAGTACGAGCGCTGCGCCAAGGGCGACTTCCCCTTCAACCTGTGGGACCCCGAGGACAACGTCATGTCGTACGGGGGAGAGGGCAACGCCACCATCCGCGCCCGTATGCACGAGGTCATGGGCGACCTTCTCGCCGCCGACGGCGTCCAGACGGCCATCGCCGTCAGCCACGGCTCGGCTTGCCGTCAGTTTGTCTACGCATCAAACCATGACGGAATCGAACTTCCCCAAAGGCTTCCCAACTGCTGCATCGCCGTCTTCGACTACGACCAGACTGCAGATGATTATTACTTGAAGGAGCTCGCCGATCCCTGTGCCTAGGGGGTATGGATACGCCCGGCTAAGGGGATTTTCGAGCCGCAGGTAGACGGCCTAAAAAGTTCTGCGTAGAGATTGTGAAGCGCCCTCGGTGCGTGTAATATAGACAAGCTGCCTAATTAGGGGACTTCTGTGCCTAATGTCGGCGGCGTGTATCGGATGTGGTCCGCTGGGGATGAGCAAGCAGCTCAAAAGGGTCCCATGACCACCGAGGGTAAGGAATGAGCATGGTCAACACCATCCTCGGCCGCAAGCTCGGAATGACGCAGGTTTGGGACGAGAACGACAACGTCGTGCCCGTCACCGTCATCCAGGCCGGCCCCTGCACCGTCTCGCAGGTAAAAACTAAGGCGACCGACGGCTATGACGCCGTCCAGATCGGCTTCGGCGACATCACCGCCAAGCACGTCAACAAGCCTATGGCGGGCCACTTCGCCAAGGCCGGCGTCGAGCCTATGCGTTTCCTGCGCGAGGTCCGCGTCGAGAACGGCGAGGATCACAAGTGCGGCGACGTCGTTACCGTCGCTGACTTCGCCGACGTCGCCACCGTTGACGTCACCGGCACCTCTAAGGGCAAGGGCTTCCAGGGCACCATCAAGCGCTGGAACTTCTCCCGCGGCCCCATGACCCACGGCTGCCGTAACCAGCGCAAGCCCGGTTCCATCGGCCAGTGCGCCTATCCCGCCCGCGTCCGCAAGGGCCTTCACATGTATGGCCACATGGGCGACGAGCGCGTCACCGTGCGCAACCTCAAGCTCGTCCGCATCGACGCCGAGCAGAACCTCATGCTGATCAAGGGCGCTGTCCCCGGCGGTAAGAACGGTCTCGTCCAGGTCCGCATGGCCTAAGGGCCCCAGAAACAACTTCTCTTAGGCTAATAAGGAGGACAGAATGTCCAAGTACGCAATCAAGAACGTCGAGGGAGCTGAGGTCGCCCAGGCCGAGCTTTCCGACGACGTCTTCGGCATCGAGCCGAACATCCCCGTCATCCACCAGGTCGTCAAGGTCTACGACGCTTGCCAGCGTCAGGGCACCCACTCGACCAAGAACCGTCACGACGTCTCCGGCGGCGGCGCCAAGCCTTACCGTCAGAAGGGCACCGGCCGTGCTCGTCAGGGCTCCACTCGTGCCGGCCAGTGGCGTCACGGCGGCGTGATCTTCGGACCGCTGCCCCACAGCCACGCTCTTCGCATCAACAAGAAGATGGTCAAGCTTGCCATGAGGTCCGTCCTCTCCGGCAAGGTCGCCGACTCCGAGCTCGTCCTCGTCGACAGCCTCGAGTTCGAGAAGATCTCCACCAAGTCCGCCGCCGCCGCCCTTAAGGCTCTCGGCTGCGAGGGCAAGCGCGTCACCCTCGTCGTCGACGACGACGCCGTGGAGACCTACCTCTCCTTCCGCAACATCGACAAGGTCACCGTCATCGGCGCCTCTGAGGCCAACACCCGTTTCCTCATTGACAACGCCGCTCTCGTCATGACCGCCGAGACCGCCAAGTACTTCGAGGAGGTGCTCGCTTAAATGAACTCCGTCTACAACGTCATCGTTCGCCCGATCATCTCCGAGCGTTCTTACGACCTCATGGAGCAGGGCAAGTATACTTTCGAGGTCGCCAAGGAGGCCCCGAAAGAGGAGATCGCCGCTGCCGTCGAGAAGCTCTTCAACGTCCACGTCGTCAAGGTCAACACCCTTAACGTCCGCGGCAAGAAGAAGCGCGTCCGCTACCAGCAGGGCATGACCCGCTCCTGGAAGAAGGCCATCGTCACTCTCGCCGAGGGTGAGCAGATCGAGATCTTCGCCACTTCCCAGGCAGCTGAGTAGGTACTTCGCCCGCGTCCCCCAAAGCGGGGGACCGGGCTTTCATGCCGCGCCCAATGGATACGCGCGGTACCGTGGTAATCCGGTGTCGGCCACCAATCCCTGAGCGGCCGGCCAACGGAAAAAGAAGGGAAAACCACTAATGGCAGTTAAGCACCTCAAGCCTACGAGCGCAGGCAGGCGTTTCCAGACCATCTCTGACTTCTCAGAGATCACCTGCACCAAGCCCGAGAAGTCTCTTCTCGAGCCCCTGCCTAAGAAGGCTGGCCGCAACAACAGCGGTCACATCACCACCCGTCACCAGGGCGGCGGCGTCAAGCGCCAGTATCGTCGCATCGACTTCAAGCGTCTGAAGGACGACGTGCCCGCCAAGGTCGCGACCATCGAGTACGATCCCAACCGTTCTGCTCGCATCGCTCTTCTCCACTACGTCGACGGCGCCAAGGCTTACATCCTGGCTCCCGAGGGCCTGCACGTGGGCGACACCGTCATCTCCGGCACCTCCGGCGTCGACATCAAGCCCGGCAACGCCATGCCCCTGTCCGAGATCCCCGTTGGTACTCTGATCCACAACGTCGAGTTCCTTCCTGGTAAGGGCGCCGCTATGGCTCGTTCCGCCGGCACCTCCATCCAGCTCATGGGCAAGGACAACGGCTACGCCATCCTGCGTATGCCCTCCTCCGAGCTTCGCCGCGTTCTTCTCACCTGCCGCGCCACCATCGGCGTCGTGGGCAACGCCGACCACTCCAACATCGTCGTGGGCAAGGCCGGCCGTAAGCGCAAGATGAACGTCCGTCCGACCGTCCGTGGTACCGTCATGAACCCTGTCGACCACCCGCACGGCGGCGGCGAGGGCAAGAACCACACTTCTGGTCGTCCTTCCGTCACCCCGTGGGGCAAGCCCACGAAGGGCTACAAGACGCGCGACCCCAAGAAGGCCAGCAACCGCCTGATTATCCGTCGCCGCAAGTCCAAGTAGTCTCACGAGTAGTAGGAGATATTAAGAATGAGCAGAAGTCTCAAGAAGGGCCCGTTCGTGGAGACTCGCCTCCTCGCGCGCGTTGCCGCTCAGAACGAGGCGGGCACCAAGGATGTCATCAAGACCTGGTCGCGTTCCTCGACCATCTTCCCCGACATGGTTGGTCACACCATCGCCGTTCACGACGGCCGCAAGCACGTGCCCGTGTACGTCACCGAGTCTATGGTTGGTCACAAGCTGGGCGAGTTCGCTCCCACCCGTACCTTCCGCGGTCACAAGGTTAAGTAGGGGGTACAGTAATGGCTAACAACAACATCGAGGTCAGCGCCACCGCTAAGTACGTGCGCATTGCTCCTCGCAAGGCCCGCATGGTCATCTCTCTGATCCGCAACCTCCCCGTCGCCAAGGCGCTCGAGGTCCTGCAGTTCAGCACCCGCGCCGCGTCCGAGGACGTCTCTAAGGTCCTGCGCTCCGCCGTGGCCAACGCGGTCAACAACAACGGCCTTCGCGCCGACGACCTGTACGTCAAGCTCGCCTATGTCGACGAGGGCCCCACGCTTAAGCGCATCCGTCCTCGCGCCAAGGGCTCCGCTTCCCGCATCAACAAGCGCATGAGCCACATCACCGTCGTCGTTGCTCCTCGAAAGGAGGCGTAGGGAAAGCATGGGTCACAAGGTTCAGCCTACCGGCTTCCGTCTCGGCATCACCGAGGAGTGGCGTTCCCGTTGGTACGCCGATAAGAACTACGCCGAGAACCTCGGCAACGATCTTGCCATCCGCAAGTTCCTTGAGAAGCGCCTTGAGAAGGCCGCTCTCTCCCGCGTCGACATCGAGCGCGCCGGCGACAAGGTGAAGGTCACCATCTTCACCGCCCGCCCCGGCATCGTGATCGGCAAGAAGGGCTCCGAGATCGACGGCCTGCGTGCCGACCTCGAGCGCGTCGCCAACGTCGCCAAGGGTCAGATCGCCGTTGACGTCGTTGAGGTCAAGCGCCCCGAGCTCGACGCCAACCTCGTCGCTCAGTCCATCGCCGAGCAGCTCGAGCAGCGCGTCGCCTTCCGTCGCGCCATGCGCAAGGCCGTCCAGTCCGCTCGCAAGGCTGGTGCCCAGGGCATCAAGATCCAGTGCTCCGGCCGTCTGAACGGCGCCGAGATGGGCCGTCGCGAGTGGTACCGCGAGGGTCGCGTGCCTCTGCACACCCTGCGTGCCGTCATCGATTACGGCACCTCCACCGCTCGCACCACCATGGGTGCCTGCGGCATCAAGGTTTGGATTTACTTCGGCGAGAAGCTTCCCGGTCAGGCCACCCCTAAGCCGGCGCTTGAGGGCTCTTCCCGTCCTCGCCGCGGCCGCAATGAGAGGAGGGCTCGCTAATGCTCGCTCCTAAGCGCGTTCTTCACCGTAAGGTTCAGCGCGGCTCCATGAAGGGCCACGCCAAGGGCAACACCGAGCTGCACTTCGGTTCCTATGGTATCCAGGCTCTCGAGGCCCACTGGATCACCAACCGCCAGATCGAGGCTTGCCGTATCGCCATGACCCGTTACATGAAGCGTGGCGGTAAGGTCTGGATTACCATCTTCCCGGACAAGCCCATCACCAAGAAGCCGGCCGAGACCCGCATGGGTTCCGGTAAGGGCAACCCCGAGGAGTGGGTGGCCGTTGTCAAGCCCGGCCGCATCATGTTCGAGATCGACGGCGTGAGCGACGAGGTTGCTCGCGAGGCCCTTCGCCTTGCTCAGCACAAGTTGCCCATCAAGACCAAGATCGTTACCCGCAGCGTCACTGACGGGGAGGAATAGTCAATGAAGTACAAGGATATCCAGGCGCTCAGCGACGAGGAGCTTGCCAAGAAGGTCGAGGAGGGCCGCGCGGAGCTTTTCAACCTCCGTTTCCAGATGGCCACCAGCCAGCTTGACAACACCGCCCGTGTCAAGAACGTCAAGAAGGACATCGCGCGTTACCTCACCGAGCAGCGCGCTCGTCAGATCGCAGCGGAGAAGACCGCTGCGGCCAACTAGATCGCAGGAGTGTAAGAAATGGCAGAGACTGAATCCAGGAACGCCCGTAAGCTTCGTACCGGCGTCGTCGTCTCCATCTCCGGCGATAAGTCCGTGACGGTGAAGATCGACTACCGTAAGCACCACCCCAAGTATGGCAAGATGATGACTATCTCCAAGAAGCTTCACTGCCACGACGAGAAGAACGAGTGCGGCCTTGGCGATACCGTCACCGTCATGGAGACTCGTCCCCTCTCCAAGACCAAGCGTTGGCGTGTCATCGAGATCGTCGAGCGCGCCAAGTAAGTTATTGGAATCCCCGTCTTACCCATGTGCGCCGCACGTCTGGGCGCACCTCTGGGTAGGGCATAGGTTCGGAGGAACACCAACATGATTCAGATGGAGACCATGCTCGCCGTCGCCGACAACTCCGGCGCCAAGCGAGTCAAGTGCATCAAGGTCCTTGGTGGCTCCAAGCGTCGTTACGCCGGTCTTGCCGACGTCATCATCGGCGCCGTTCAGGAGGCCACCCCTGGTGCTTCGGTGAAGAAGGGTGACGTCGTTCGCTGCGTCATCGTTCGCACCAAGAAGGAAGTCCGTCGTAAGGACGGCAGCTACATCAAGTTCGACCAGAACGCCTGCGTCCTGGTTGATAAAGAGGGCGAGCCCAAGGGCACCCGTATCTTTGGACCTGTTGCCCGCGAGCTTCGCGACCACAGGTACATGAAGATCGTTTCTCTCGCCCCTGAGACGCTCTAAGGAGGTATGTTCAATGCCTAAGATGTCTGTTAAGAAGGGCGATCTCGTCGAGGTTCTCTCCGGCAAGGACAAGGGCAAGCAGGGCACCGTCCTGCGCGCCAAGCCCGCCGAGGGCAAGGTCGTTGTCGAGGGCGTCGCTGTGGTCAAGAAGGCCACCAAGCCCAACGCCGTTAACCAGCAGGGCGGCATCATCGAGAAGGAAGCGGCCATCGACGTTTCCAACGTTATGCTCGTGTGCCCCAGCTGCGGCAAGCCCACCCGTGTCAACCACGAGTCCGGCGAGCTCGACGGCAAGAAGACCGCCATTCGCGTCTGCAAGAAGTGCGGCAACAAGTTCTAATCCCGCTTTAGCGGCTTAGACCTTTCAAAGACCCCCTGGCACATCGCCAGGGGGTCTTTTTTATCGACGCGCCAGGCGCGGTAGGGGAGAAGCCCTTCTCGCCAGATGGATGTGCAGGATAAGTGACGCGATCTTTACGGTTGGTTTTCTCGGCAAAAAGGCATAATATGTTTCCTTGCGTCTAAAGGTAGGGACAGTTCTGTCTCGACCAAGATGCATGTCAGATGGCTCCTGAGTGCCAGCTCAGGAGGCGCGAGGCTCCAAAGCCCCGTGCTTAAAACCCCAGGATTTCTAAGGAGTAATCATGGCAGACGAGAAGTACGTCCCCCGTCTTAAGGAGCTCTACTACGCCTCCGTGCGCGACGAGCTTCAGAAGCAGTTCGAGATCAAGAACGTCATGCAGATTCCCCGCATCGAGAAGATCGTCGTCAACATGGGCGTTGGCGAGGCCGCTACCGATGCCAAGGCCATCGACGGCGCCGTCGCCGACCTGCGCGCCATCACCGGCCAGCAGCCGCTCGTGACCCGCGCCCGCAAGTCCATCGCTACCTTCCACCTTCGTGCCGGTATGCCCATCGGCGCAAAGGTCACCCTGCGCGGCGACCGCATGTGGGAGTTCCTGGATCGCCTGATCGCCATCGCGATCCCCCGTATCCGCGACTTCCGCGGCATCTCCGCTAAGAGCTTCGATGGCCGTGGCAACTTCTCCATGGGCGTCACCGAGCAGCTCATCTTCCCCGAGATCGATTTCGACAAGATCGACCACACCCGCGGCATGGACATCACCATCGTGACCACCGCTCCCAACGACGAGCAGGGCAAGGCGCTTCTCACCGCCTTCCACTTCCCGTTCAAGGCGGAGTAGGCCAATACTTTGTTAGGAAGCCCCGGTTGGCCGGGGCTCCAAGATAGCTTTTGAAGGAGGATTTGTGGCTAAGACTTCGATGATCGTCAAGGCGTCGCGCACGCCGAAGTACTCGACTCGCAAGCAGAACCGCTGCCAGCGTTGTGGGCGTCCCCACTCCGTGTACCGCAAGTTCGGCCTGTGCCGTGTGTGCTTCCGCGAGCTCGCGAGCAAAGGCGAGCTTCCTGGCGTCCGCAAGGCAAGCTGGTAGGACGCAAGGGCTCTACCGCTCAGGCGCCCTTACCACGGGTTTGGGCGAACCGGGCACGTAGTTTCATCATTACCTAAGGAGAAGAATCAATGCAGATTACCGATCCCGTTTCGGACATGCTGACGCGCATCCGCAACGCCAACTCTGCCAACAAGGCTGAGGTCTCCATGCCCTCGACCAAGGTTCTGGTTGAGGTTGCCCGCGTCATTGCTGAGGAGGGTTACATCGCTGGCTACGAGGTCGAGGACACGACCCCCCAGAAGACCCTCCACATCACTCTGAAGTACGGCGAGCGCCACTCCAAGGTTATCCGCGGAATCAAGCGCATCTCTAAGCCGGGCCTTCGCATCTACACCACCGCTGACAAGCTTCCTCGCGTTCTTGGTGGCCTTGGCATCGCCGTCATCTCCACTTCCAAGGGCATGATGTGCGACCGCGACGCCCGTAAACTCGGCGTCGGCGGCGAGGTCATCGCCTACGTTTGGTAACTTCGACAGGAATGAAAGGAGACTCAGATGTCTCGTATTGGTAAGAAGCCTGTCCTGGTTCCCGCCGGAGTCACCGTGACAGTCGACGGCACCACCGTCACCGCTAAGGGCCCCAAGGGCGAGCTTACTCGCACGTTCTCCGAGCTTATCTCCATCAAGGAGGAGGGCTCCGAGCTTCTCGTCGAGCGTGTCGACGAGACCACCGCTTCCAACGCCCAGCAGGGTCTCACCCGTACCCTCATCTTCAACATGGTCACCGGCGTTTCCGAGGGCTTCGAGAAGAAGCTCGAGCTCACCGGCGTTGGTTACCGTGCCGCTCTTAAGGGCAAGGACCTCGACCTCTCCCTCGGTTATTCTCACCCCGTGGTTTACCCCGCGCCTGAGAACATCACCTTCGAGGTGCCCGACAACACCCATATCACCGTCAAGGGCATTTCCAAGGAGCAGGTCGGCCAGGTTGCCGCCGAGATCCGCATGAAGCGTCCGCCCGAGCCTTACAAGGGCAAGGGTATCCACTACGAGGGTGAGCACATCCGCCGCAAGCTCGGCAAGGCCGCCAAGTAGTAGGTAGCACCTAGACCATAGCTTAAGGACCCTCACCCCGTCAGGTGGGGGCGAGTCTAAGGAGAAGGAATGAACAAGCAGCAGGCCAAGAAGGCCGGTCTCGAGCGTCGTAAGCGCCGCGTCCGCGCCAAGGTCTCCGGTACCGCCGAGCGTCCGCGCCTCAGCGTCCACCGCACCAACGCAAACATTTACGCTCAGGTCATCAACGACGTGGACGGCACCACCATCTGCTCTGCCTCCACTCTTGACCCCGAGTTCCGCGCCACCGGCAAGGTCGGCTCCAACAAGGAGGCCGCCCAGTTCGTTGGTGAGCTCGTGGCCAAGCGCGCCGTCGAGAAGGGTGTCTCCGCCGTCACTTTCGACCGCGGTGGTCGCCTGTATCACGGCCGTGTCCAGGCTCTGGCAGACGGTGCCCGCAACGCGGGCCTGAAGTTCTAGGAGGATTCAATGGCACGTGATCGTAAGCGCCAGCAGGATACGGATCTTCAGGAGCGCGTCGTCTACATTCACCGCGTTTCTAAGACCGTCAAGGGCGGCCGTCGTATGTCCCTTCTCGCCCTCGTGGTCGTGGGCGACGGCAAGGGCAACGTTGGCCTTGGCATGGGCAAGTCCGCTGAGGTGCCCCTGGCCATCTCCAAGGCCGTCGAGGACGCCAAGAAGAACATGTTCCACGTCGACGTCACCGCTTCCGGCACCGTTCCTCACACCGTTGAGGGCCACTACGGCGCTGGCCGCGTCCTGATCAAGCCGGCTATCGAGGGTACCGGTGTCATCGCCGGCGGCCCCGTTCGCCCGCTCTTCGAGCTCGCTGGTATCACCAACGTCCTTTCCAAGTCTCTCGGCACTGACAACGCCCTTAACATGATTAAGGCCGCCGCCGAGGGCCTGAAGGAGCTCTCCAGCCCGGAGAAGGTCGCGGAGCGCCGCGGCATCACCGTCTCCGAGATGTTTGTCGGGAAGGAGAAGTAATCATGGCTCAGTCCCTCAAGATCACCCTTGTCCGCTCCGCCGTTTGCGGCGTCAAGAAGGATCAGACCGCTACTTGCAAGGCCCTTGGCCTGCGCAAGATCGGCGATTCCGTCGAGCAGCCGGACAACCCGAGCATCCGTGGAATGATCTTCAAGGTCAAGCACCTTGTCGATGTTGTAGAGAACTAGGAGTCACTCACTATGCAGCTCAACGATCTGCGTCCCGCTGAGGGCTCGCGCAAGAACCGCAAGCGCATCGGCCGCGGCAACTCCTCTGGTCACGGCACCACCGCTGGTCGCGGCAACAAGGGCCAGCTGTCCCGCTCCGGCGGCGGCAAGGGTGCCGGCTTCGAGGGTGGCCAGCAGCCGCTCGCTATGCGTCTGCCTAAGCTCCCCGGCTTCATCAACCACAACCGCACCGAGTACACCCCGGTCAACGTTGACCGTCTCGACCAGCTCTTCGCTGACGGCGAGACCGTCGATTCCGACGCTCTGTTCGCTAAGAACGTCATCAAGAGCCCCTATGAGCTCGTTAAGGTCCTCGGCAACGGCGAGATCTCCAAGAAGCTCACCGTTAAGGTCGACAAGGTCTCCGCTTCTGCTCAGGCTAAGATTGAGGCGGCCGGTGGAAAGGTCGAGCAGGCGTGCTAAAGGGACTTGCCAACGCGTTTCGCGTTCCGGAACTTAGGAAGAAGCTCCTCCTTACCGCGGGTATTCTCCTGCTGTACAGGTTCGGCGCCTACCTTCCGGTTCCGGGTGCACCGTTCCAGGGCATGCTGAGTGCTTATCAGTCTGGCCTGTCCTCGAGCGGAGCAATGGCCGTGCTTAACCTGTTCTCGGGTGGCGCGCTTTCCCGCATGTCGGTTTTCAGCCTCGGAATCATGCCTTACATCACGGCGCAGATCATTCTGCAGTTGATGCAGACCGTGATTCCGTCTCTTGGCGAGCTTGCCAAGGAGGGTGAGGCCGGTCAGCGTAAGATCACGCAGTACACCCGCTACCTCACCATTGGCCTTGCTCTGCTCAATGCCGTGGGTTACCTGTTCCTCTTCAGGAGCTACGGCGTCACCTTCCAGGACATGGGCATCCCCGAGCTCCTGGAAGACTTCATTGTTGTCTTTACCATGCTTGTTGGTGCGATCATCATCATGTGGCTGGGCGAGGTTATCACCCAGCGCGGTATCGGCAACGGCATGTCGCTCATCATCTTCGCGAACATCATGAGCGGCCTGCCCACCTCGCTGATCTCCTCCGTGACTTCCGGCGGCAACATCGTCTTGACGATTGTCACCATGGTTGTCATCGTCGCGATCATCCCGCTCATCGTTTACGTTGAGCGCGGGCAGAGGCGGATCCCCATCCAGTACGCCAAGCGCGTCGTGGGCCGTAGGATGATGGGCGGCCAGTCCACCTATCTTCCCATTAAGGTCAACACTGCGGGCGTCGTGCCGATCATCTTCGCTTCCGCGATCCTGTATCTGCCGGCCCAGATCGCCGTGTTCTTCCCCAACGTCGCTTGGGTCCAGACGTTTGCCAACGCGCTTTCGTCCGGCTGGATCAACTGGGTTCTCTCGGTTGTCCTGATCGTCGCTTTCGCATACTTCTACTCCTCGATGGTCTTCAACCCCACCGAGACAGCGGATCAGCTGCGCAAGCAGGGCGGCTTCATCCCCGGTGTTCGCCCGGGCGCCGCCACCGCGGCCTACATCAAGAACGTCATCGATCACGTCACCTTGCCCGGTGCCTTGTTCATGGCAGTTCTCGCCGTGGTTCCTACGATCATCTTCTGGTTCACGGGTAACTCCCTGATCCAGGCATTTGGAGGAACGTCTGTCCTCATCATGGTTGGCGTTGCGATGGATACGCTTTCTTCCATCGAGAGCCAACTCAAGATGCACAACTACGACGGCTTCTTCAAGTAAGCATTTGGTAGGGGGCAGACGTAGTTTCGCGTCTGCCCCTTTTTTAGGAGAAAGGCACACGACGATGAACATTGTTCTTCTCGGCGCACCCGGCGCGGGCAAGGGAACGCAGGGCCAGAAGCTTGTGGAGGAGTTCGGCTTTGCCCACATCTCCACCGGCGACCTTCTGCGTGCCGCCGTCAAGGCCGGCTCCGAGCTTGGCAAGCAGGCCAAGAGCTATATGGAGTCTGGTCAGCTTGTGCCCGACTCCCTGGTGATCGACCTCGTCAAGGAGCGCTTGGCCGCCGATGATGCCCAGAAGGGCTTCATCCTCGACGGCTTCCCCCGCAACACCGCCCAGGCCGTAACCCTGGACTCCGAGCTCGCCGACATGGGCCGCAACCTTGACGCCGCCCTTCTCGTCGACGTGCCCGACGAGTCCGTGGTCCTTCGCCTGAGCTCTCGCCGCACCTGCAAGAGCTGCGGCTACACCGCGCCCGCCGGCACCGAGGTTTGCCCGCGTTGCCAGGGCGAGATGTACCAGCGCGACGACGACAAGCCCGCGACCATTCAGCACCGTCTGGACACCTACCACACCCAGACCGCGCCACTGGTCGAGTATTACAAGGGCCACTCCATTCTCAAGGAGGTCAACGGCGACCGCGACGTCGAGGTCGTCTACGCCGACGTGAAGGAACTTCTCGGCCTATGATTCGCATCAAGTCTCCCCAAGAGATTGAGCAGATGAAAGCCGCCGGCGCTTTGTCGAAGGCGGCTCTTCGTCTGTGCGGGTCTCTTATTAAGCCCGGCGTCACTACCTACGACCTTGACGAGGCTGTCGAGAAGTTCATTCGCTCGCACGGTGCCGTCCCCACCTTCAAGGGCTACAGCGGTTTTCCCGCGAGCATCTGCGCCTCGGTCAACGAGCAGATCGTCCACGGCATTCCGTCACCTGCGGTCACCCTGCAGGAGGGCGACATCGTCTCCATCGACACCGGCGCCACGTTCAACGGCTGGGTGGGGGACAACGCCTGGACCTTCTATGTGGGCGAGGTCTCCCAGGAGTGGCAGGGCCTGTGCGAGTGCACACGCGACTGCCTGAAGGCCGCCATCGAGCAGGCCGTCCCCGGCAACCGCCTGGGCGACATCGGCTCTGCGGTCCAGACGTTGGCCGAGGAGAACGGCTACGGGGTCGTGCGCGACTACGTGGGCCACGGCGTCGGCCGCGTCATGCACGAGGACCCGGAGGTCCGTAACTACGGTCGTCCCGGCCGCGGCGTCAAGCTCCAGGCCGGAATGGTCATCGCCATCGAGCCGATGATCACGCAGGGTACCTATGAGTGCAAGACGCTGCAGAATGGCTGGACCGTGGTGACCCGCGACGGGCTTCCCGCTGCCCACTACGAGAATACCGTCGCCATCACCAAGGACGGCCCGGTCATTCTCACCCAAGACGAGCAGGGTCCCTGGTGCGAGATGCAGGGTGGCGCGCAGTAGCTTTTTGCGCGAGGCGTTATAAGAGTTGGATATCGCCGGTGTTGTTGACGTTGTGAACGTTTTCGGCGCCTGTGGATATTTTGCTGGAGATTCGTTAAGATTAATGGTCGCTGTCACGGCGTAGAGAAGGGTATTAACTTGAGCAAGCAAGACGCTATCGAGCTTGAAGGCAAGGTCATCGAGCCTCTGCCCAACGCCATGTTCAATGTTGAGCTTGAGAACGGCAAAACCATTCTTTGCACCATTTCGGGCAAGATCAGGATGAACTACATCCGCATCCTCCCGGGTGACAAGGTCGTCGTGGAGATCTCTCCCTACGACCTGACCAGGGGTCGCATTACTTATCGCTATAAGTAGGCCCCAAAACACAGCCTAGGATATAAGCGCCAGCGGCTGGGCGATGACATAGATGGTATTAGAACTACCGAAAGGAATGACTCATGAAGGTACGTCCTTCGGTCAAGAAGATGTGCGACAAGTGCAAGATCATTCGTCGCCACGGCAAGGTTTACGTCATTTGCGAGAACCCGCGCCACAAGCAGCGTCAGGGCTAAGGAAGGAGCTCCAAGTTGGCCCGTATTAACGGCGTCGACCTTCCGCGCGAGAAGCGCGTCGAGGTCGGACTTACCTACATTTTCGGCATCGGCCAGACCAGCGCCACCAAGATTTGCGCTGAGACCGGTGTTAACCCCGACACCCGTGTCAAGGATCTGACCGAGGATGAGGTCACCAAGATCCGCGATTACATCGATTCCAACTTCACGACCGAGGGCGACCTTCGTCGTGAGGTGCGTCAGAACGTCGCCCGCCTGATGGAGATCGGCTGCTACCGCGGCCTCCGTCACCGCAAGGGCCTTCCTGTCCGTGGTCAGCGCACCCACACCAACGCTCGTACCCGCAAGGGCAAGAAGCGTCAAATCGGTGGCAAGAAGAAGTAGGACAGGGGATAAAACATGGCGCAGAAGAAGAACGCTCGTAACACCCGCGTCCGTCGCTCCGAGCGTAAGAACATTGCTGTGGGCCAGGCTCACATCAAGTCTACTTTCAACAACACTATCGTCTCGATCACCGATCCTCAGGGCAACGTGATTTCTTGGCAGTCCGGCGGCACCGTGGGTTTCAAGGGCTCCCGTAAGTCCACCCCGTTCGCCGCTCAGCTCGCTGCCGAGGCTGCCGCCAAGGCGGCCATGGAGCACGGCCTGCACAAGGTCGCCGTCTTCGTGAAGGGTCCCGGCTCCGGCCGCGAGACCGCTATCCGTTCCCTCCAGGCCGCCGGCCTCGAGGTTTCGGGCATCCAGGATAAGACCCCCATCGCGCACAACGGTTGCCGTCTGAGCAAGCGTCGCCGCGTGTAGGTAGGAGGATAAACAATGGCTGTTGACAGGACTCCTGTCCTCAAGAGGTGCCGCCAGCTCGGCATCGACCCCGTTGTGATGGGTATTAACAAGACTTCCAACCGCGAGCCCAAGCGTCGTCGCAAGGAAAGCGAGTACGGCATCCAGCTCCGCGAGAAGCAGAAGGCCAAGTTCATCTACGGCGTGCTCGAGAAGCAGTTCCACGCTTACTACAACGCCGCCAAGAAGCGCGAGGGCATCACCGGCGATAACCTGATGAGCATCCTCGAGAGCCGTCTTGACAACGTCGTGTTCCGTCTCGGCTTCGCCCGCACCCGCAAGGAGGCTCGCCAGACTGTCCGTCACGGTCACATCACCGTGAACGGCCGTCGCGTCGACATCCCTTCCTACATGGTGAAGGCTGGCGACGTCGTCGCCGTGGCCGAGAAGGCCAAGGATCTTCTCCCCATCAAGGAGGCTCTGATCTCCTCCGAGCACATGGCTGTTCCCGCCTGGCTTGAGGTCGACATCGAGAAGCTCAAGGGCACCGTTCTTCAGGTCCCCACGCGCGATCAGATCGATCTCGACATCGACGCACAGCTGATCGTCGAGCTCTACTCCAAGTAAGCCCGACCCTGTTTGGAGGTATCAATGTCCGAATTCATCCGGCCTAACGTGTCGGTAGAGGAGATTAGCGAGAACCTCGCGCGTGTCTGCGCCGAGCCGCTCGAGCGCGGCTATGGCGACACGCTTGGTAACTCCTTGCGTCGTGTCCTGCTCTCTTCGCTGGAGGGCGCTGCTGTCGAGGCCATCCAGATCGATGGCGTCCAGCACGAGTTCACGACTGTCGAGGGCGTTTATGAGGATGTCACCGACATTGTCCTGAACGTTAAGAACCTCGTGTTTAGCTCCATGGGCACGGGCGACGAGGCCGAGGCCTCCATCTCCGTTGACGGCCCCAAGGTCGTCTGCGGCGGGGACTTCTCGATTCCCTCCGAGTTCGAGCTCGTCAACCCCGACCAGGTCATCTGCACCCTCGGCGAGGGCGCGCACCTCACCATGAAGATGCGCATCGGCGTGGGTCGCGGCTATGTCTCCGGTGAGGACAACGAGCGCGAGAGCGATCCCATCGGCATTATCCACGTGGACTCTCTCTACTCGCCCGTCCGTCGTTGCGCCAAGGTCGTCGAGGCCTGCCGCGTCGGCCGTCACACCGACTACGACCGCCTGGTCCTTGAGGTCGAGACCAACGGCTCCATCACCCCGCGTGACGCCGTCGTCGAGGCTTCCAACATCATCAACCAGCACATGAGCGCCTTCATGAACCTGGCTGACGAGGACGAGCCCGTCGAGGATACCTCTATCTTCGCCCAGGGCATCGTCGAGGACAACGCCGAGCTTGACAAGCAGATCGAGGACCTGGACCTTTCCGTCCGCTCCTACAACTGCCTCAAGCGCGCTGGCATCCACTCTGTGCGCCAGCTCGTCGAGTTCTCCGAGAACGACCTTCTCAACATCAGAAACTTTGGCGTCAAGTCCATCGAGGAAGTCAAGGACAAGCTCGAGACCATGGGCCTGTCTCTCAAGGCCTAGACGCTATCTCGCATCGCTTAGGAGAAGTCAGAAATGCGACACAACAAAAAGAAGGGCATGAAGCTCGGCACCGATGCTTCTCACACCAAGGCAATGAAGAAGAGCCTTGTCCGCGCCCTGTTCATGAACGACCGCATTAAGACCATCGATGTCCGCGCCAAGGCTATCCGCGGCGACGTCGACGGCATCATCACCCTCGCCAAGAAGGGCGACGTCGCCAGCCGTCGTCTGGCCATCGCTCGCCTTGGTGACAAGGAGATCGTGCGCGAGGTCTTCGAGAAGGCCGCTCAGGGCATGTGGGCCGACCGCAACGGCGGCTACACCCGCATCATGAAGCTGGGTCCCCGTAAGGGCGACGCGGCCGAGATGGTCCTGATGGAGCTCGTGACCGAGCCCGTCCAGCCCAAGGTCAAGGCCAAGAAGGCTGCTACCAAGGTTGCCAAGGTCGAGGCTCCCGCTGCTGAGGAGACCGTCGAGGAGGCTGCCGAGGTCGTCGAGGAGGCCGCCGCTGAGGAGGCTCCCGCCGCCGAGGACGCCGAGTAACCTTACCTTAGGTTCTCAACCGTACTGCCTGGGGCTCCGGCTGCAAAGCTGGGGCCCCATTTGTTTAGGAATTGGTGTTTAAGGAGGGGCGAGCGTGCTTGATCCTGAAGAGCTGAATCGCGATGGGGTTGTTGTCGGGCTGGCTGATGCTCCGGCCGAGGGCCTGGCCGACGAGCTGGTTTTCGACGCCACGCTTGTGATCAAGCTCGGTTATCGCGGAGCTGACTTCTGCGGCTTTGCCGAGCAGCCCGGTCAGCGTACCGTGGCGGGAGAGCTGCGCCGCGCCCTTGAGACGGCCCTGCGGCGCCCGTGTGAACTGGTGTGCGCCGGGCGGACCGACGCCGGGGTGCACGCCATCTCGCAGTTCGTGAGCGTTCCGGTGCGCCGAGAAGAGCTTCCGGCGGCGGGCAACTCCCTGCTGCGCAGCCTGGTGGCGCTCACGCCCGACGACCTGTCGGTGCGCGAGCTGTACCTGGCCCCCGCGGGTTTCTCGGCACGGTTTGATGCGCAGGGCAGGTCGTATCGATATCGCATCTCTGCGGGGCAGGCGCGGCCTGTCATGGCATGGGATCATGCCTGGTGGTACAAGGGGTCGCTTGACGTCGAGGCCATGGACACCGCTGCTCAGCACCTGGTGGGGGAACACGACTTCAAGAGCTTCTGCAAGGCCATCAGCGCTGTCGACAAGCCTACCTGCCGCTTTGTTGAGTCTCTGCATGTCTCGCGCATCGAAGAGGCCGGGGAAGAGCTTATCGCCATCGACATTAGGGGCAACGCGTTTCTCCACAACATGGTGAGGACCATCGCAGGAACGCTGGTCGAGGTGGGGCGCGGCCACAAGGATCCCGCGTGGGTGGCAGATGTCCTGGCGGCTTGCGACCGACGCGCCGCCGGCCCCTGCGCGCCTGCCAAAGGGCTTTGCTTTGTTGATGTAGCCTATCCAAAATCCTACTTGCAGGCTTGGAATTAAGCTTTAATCAGGTCGGAATTGACGGCTGGCCCGTGCTGCGGGCCGCTTTGAAAGGTGTTTCTCGTTGGACTTCTTGCTCGACGTTTTGGCCGACAGCGTGATCGACACGCTTAAGCTGATCCCCTTCCTCTTTATCACCTACCTGGCCATGGAGGCCCTGGAGCACGCTGCCAGCGGCAACGTGAAGGCCGCGGTCGAGCGCTCCGGTAAGGCGGGCCCTGTTGTGGGCGCCATCCTGGGCGCGCTTCCCCAGTGCGGTTTCTCGGCCATGGCGGCGACGCTCTACGCGGGCCGCGTGGTCACGGTAGGCACCCTGGTGGCTGTGATCCTTGCCACGTCCGACGAGATGATCCCGGTTTTTGTGGCGCACCAGGAGTCCCCGGCCCGCCTCTTCGCGCTTCTGGGCGTAAAGGTTGTCGTGGGTCTTGCGGTGGGCCTTCTCGTTGACCTGGCACTTCGTCTGACGCATCGCACGGGTGACGGCCACGACCACATCCACGAGCTGTGCGAGCGCGCGCATTGCCACTGCGACGACGAGGAAGACGAGACGGTCGACGACGCCCACGACGCCACCCACGGCCAATCCCACGCAGGTCACGGCCATGATCGCGGGTGTGGCGAGGGGCACGACCATGCGGTCGGCCACCACCACGGCCATTCCCACAGCCACGGCGCCTGGGGCGTCGTGCGCTCGGCCCTCGTGCACACCGTGCAGGTCACGGCCTTCATCTTTGTGATCACGTTCGCCTTCGGCCTGTTGATCGAGTCTGTGGGGGAGGACGCTATCGCGGTCCTTCTCGCCGACCACCCCGTGAGGGCCGTCTTTATCGCCGCGCTGGTGGGCCTTATCCCTAACTGCGGCGCGAGCGTGGCCATCACCGAGCTCTTCTTGTCCGGCACCTTGGCGTGCGGGCCTATGGTCGCGGGTCTTCTGGTCTCGGGCGGCGTGGGCCTGCTCGTTTTGTGGCGAACCAACGACGATCTCAAACAAAACGCTGCTATTACCGGTTTTGTGTACGCGGTCGGCGTAGTCGTGGGTCTTTTGTTCAACGCCTTAGGTATTCTGTTGTAATGAGAGTAACCATCTGGCAAAAACTTGCCCGTCGCAACGCCTAAGGCAAAAAGTTCGAAGGATCCTAGGTTTGCGACCTGCGGGCGATTGAGATAGAAGGGTGCCGCCAATGTTCCACAAGCGCGAGCGCTTTGAGCGCATCGATGTTCCGCGCCAAAGCCCGTACGCCAATTTCATCGGCATTGGCGTCGTTGTCGCGGTCTTTGTCGTCGTGGCTATCGTCGTGAGCAACGTCTGGGGCCGCGTCCAGCTTGAGACCCGTCTGGGTGACCTGGACATGAGCGAAGCGATCTCTAACCAGGCATCCCTTTCCATCCCGGATGGCTATAACACCACGTCCGACAGCCTGACCAGGGTTTTATTCCTCACTGTCTCCGATACTTCCAAGGCTAACGCGCCGTCGACCCTGCAGGCCGCGCGCATCCTGGTGGTCAACAACACGCAAGGCACGGCGGTTCTCGCCAATGTTCCCGTCAACGTCAAGATCGTGGTGAACGAGCAGGGCTTCTCACTGGCGGATTATTGCGCGCAGGCCGGGCCCACCGCCTGCGTCCAGCCCCTGTCCAAGGCGGCCGGCCTCAAGTTCACGCACGTCGTGATCTCGACCGAGGACGTACTGTCGCAGGTGGCGTCCTTGTCCGGCGCGGAGGAGAAGAAGATCTTCGAGACCGCGGGCACGCTCATGTCTAAGATCCGCACCGATTTCAAGGCGAGCGAGATCATTGAGTTTGCCAAGACCCTCTCGGCCATCGGGCTTGAGAACGTCGCGCCGTACGAGGCCGTGACCACCGTCGAGACCGCCACCGCCGAGGACGGTACCGTCTCGGAGACCGGTTATGTGCTTATCGACAAGGTTCAGATGGGCACGGCCGTCGGGCTGCTGGTAGGGGCATAATTCACTCAGACGTAACGTCGACTTTTTGATACCTCGCATCTATCAAGGAGTTCCTCGCCCCGCATGACGCACTTCTCGCCCCACACGCCCGCCATCTCTGTTTTGATCGCAGCCCGCGACGCCGAGGCCACGATCCGGCGCGCTGTCGAGAGCGTCCAGAATCAGGGCGAGAGGAACATCGAGGTCGTGGTGGTGGACGACGGCTCGACCGACGGCACCGCGCGCATGCTCGATGTGATGAGCGAGCGCGACATCCGCGTCGTTGTTGACCACGAGGGCCAGATTGGCCGTGCCGCGGCTTTGAACCTGGCGCTTGAGCTGGCCCGCGGCCGCTATGTGATGGTCATGGAGCAGGACGCCTGGCTCGAGCCGATGGCGCTCTCGCGGATGCTGACCCTGGCGATGGACGAGAACCTCGAGCTGGTGATCGGCGGTCTGTATATCGAGATGGCCGACAAGAAGCGCGGCATCTGCATCGACTCGCCCTCGCAAGAGGCGACCTATCCCACGCAGCACGACTTTAGGGCCAATGCCTGGCGCTACCTGGCAACCGGTCAGCTGTCGCCTGCCTGCGGCAAGCTGTTCTTGCGCCAGAGGATCTGCGACCTGGGCCTGCGCTTTGACGAGAAGGCCTCGACCGATCATGGCTTTACCAGGGGTTTTCTCGCCGATGTGGAGCGCGTGGGCGTGGCTCGCGGCTATGCGCAGCGCATTTCTCGCCAGGCGCCCGAGGGGTATGACCCGCGGATGATCGCCCGCCTGAGCTACGAGTGCCTTGAGGCCGAGTACACGGGCGCCCTGGAGCTGTATCATCACTGGGGCCTGGACGGCGACGCCGCCTCGATGGAGACGCTGCAGACCCGCTACCTGGAGCTTCTGGCCAACGTGGTGTCGACGCTGGTGTACCTGCCGGCCCCCAACGGCCAGGGCAAGGAGCAGCACGCGCGGCTTGAGCAGATCATCACGTCCGATCGTGCGCGCTTTGCCGCGAGCGTGGCCAACCCCAAGACGGGTGCCGCGAAGACCATGGCGATGGTCGTCAACAGGGGAAATGCCGGCCTGGCCGGGGCGCAGGCGCGCCTGTGGAACCTGGTGCACCGCGGCCTTCCCGCGAGCATGGCGCCGGATATCTACCTGTAGGTCCTAGTCCGCCGCATGCGGATTGGCGCCGACAGCAGCGCCGCCGCCAGTAGCGCCGCCGACCTCCTTTACCTGCCCAAACGGCGCTTTGCCGTCTCGAGGGCGAACCCCAGCCCGTTTGCCTTCACGCGATAGAGGCCTTCCTTGGCCATGTGCGCCAGGTAGCCTGCCTTGTCGATCTTGGGCTCCGGCAGGCCTAACAGCTCGCAGTACAGGCGCTTACCGTTGGGGCTCACGGCGGCGTTGTCCAACACCAGCGAGGCGTCGAGACGCGCCATGGATCTTCTCGCCAGCTCGCGCGCCTGGGAGTCGCCTGGCGCCGCGGAAAGCGTGATCGAGGCGTAGTTGACGCCGCGCAGGGCCAGCGCCTGCAAGACGCGCTTGTCAATGACGCCCAGCTCAAGGGCGGCGTCCATCATCTCGTTCCAGCGGGTGAGGGGAACCTGGGGGCTACGCGCGGCCAGGTGCTCGGCGTCGTTGAGGTCGTGCTCGCGGTAGTTGTAGAGCGGACGGTCCACGTAGGCGATCGCGCGGGTGGCGCACAGGGTCTGGACCATGAAGGGGTTGTCGGCCCAACCGGCGCCGGGGACCTCGACCATGTGGATGCCGCGGGCGCGCAGGAAGTCCGTGCGATAGACGGCCGCCCAGATGGCGGGGTGGTGGAGCAAAAGCTCGACGCCGTCGCCCACCGCGAAGGGCTGGGCTGCCGGCTTCACGCGCCCCTTGTACGGGCACACGACGCGGCTTGCCTGGCCGTTCTGGTCAAAGACGCGCCAGTAGGCGCATTTGACCACGTCCGGGGCTTGCGAGAACTCGGCGGCCTTGGCGAGAAGCTCCGCAAACATGGTGGGCTCCAGGTAGTCGTCCGGCTCGACGATGGCGGTCCAGGCGCCGCGGGCGATGGCCATGCCGCGGTTGCAGGAGGCGCCGTAGCCCTCGTTGGGCTTGTCGAGGACGCTCACGCGGTTGTCGCGGCCGGCGTGCTCGTGCGCGATGGCCGAGCTTTCGTCCGGGCTGCCGTCGTTTACGCAGATGATCTCGAGGTTCGTGTGCGTTTGGGCCTCGATGCTGGAAAGGCACTGGTCAAGGGTGTCCGCCACGTTGTACATGGGGATAACGACTGAAACCAAATCGGCGGATGTGCTGGTGCTCATGTGCCCTCCCGGCAATGTTTGTTGCATGTGTGCGGCGGTAATCGAATCCGGCTGTCCCTATAATAAGGCAGCAAAAGCTAGGAGAGGATGCACATGCAGCGCCCCGCGATCATCATAGTGACCTACAAGCGGCAAGATCTTCTCGCCGGGCTGCTCGACTCTATCCTGGGGCTTGAGCGCGCGCCGTGGCGCGTGGTGGTGGTCGACAACGAGAATTCGCGCGAGACCGAGGCTATGCTGGCGGAGTTTTCCGACCGCGTGGCCGAGCGCTGGGGCGACGCCGCTGACGACCCGGACACGCAGGGTAGCACGGGCCGCGTGGTCTACCACGCCATGACCGAGAACACCGGCGGCGCCGGCGGCTTCTCCGAGGGCGTGCGCGTAGCCTACAACCTGGGCGCCGATTGGTTTTGGGTCATGGACGACGACGTGGCGGTCGAGCCCGACGGGCTTGCCACGATGGAGCGCTGGTCGGCCGAGACCGAGGCCTTCATGGGCCGCCGCCGCGACTTCGACGGCGGGCACTTCTACTGGCAGCACCGTTTTTGGACGTCGCTTGCCATCTACAACCCGTTCTCGCGCGACAGCTGGCGAGAAGGGGAGCGCTTTAAGCTGGCCAACGCCCTGTGCTTCGAGGGCTCGTGCTTTTCTCGGCGCGTCGTGGACGAGGTGGGCCTGCCGGACCCGCGCTTCTTCATTTATCTGGACGACGCGTGCTACGGCTACGTGGTCAGTAAACATTTTGATGTCTACTACGTGCCCGACTACATGCTCTCGCGTCGCCGTGAGGTCGCGAACAAGGAGATAGGCAGCGTGCGCCAGCTCAACTCGACGAGCGACATGACGCGCTACTACATCACAAGAAACCGCGGCTACTTGGCGCGCTACTACAAGGTTTACGGCGACTACAACCCCGTGGGCTACGCCGTGGGCACGCTGGCGAACTTCTCGAAAGAGCTGCTGCGCATCCTTATCGTTGACCGCAGCCACCTGAAGAGCGGATGGGCGCGCCTGTGGGCCGGCTACAAGGAGTCCAAGGCCATCTTGCATGACGGCTCCTGGCAGCCGATGCCGCCCCTCAAGAAGTAAAGACAACACAAGGCTGCTCCCCCTTTGTTTATGGCGCAGTTCCGCATGAGCCGGAGGCCACTTAATGTGGCCTCCGTGCGAACAGGACTGTTTGAGCACAGAAACAAAGGGGGAGCAGCTCGGGATTGCCTTTGCGGCGACCTATTTAGAAATTCTCGGCCGTGACCTCGAAGTAGGCCTGCGGGTGGTTGCAGACGGGGCAGACCTCGGGGGCCTTGGTGCCCACGACGATGTGGCCGCAGTTACGGCACTCCCAAACCTTGACCTCGCTCTTCTCAAAGACAGCGGCGGTCTCGACGTTCTTGAGCAGGGCGCGATAGCGCTCCTCGTGGTGCTTCTCGATGGCGCCGACCTGGCGGAACTTCTCGGCAAGCTCGGGGAAGCCCTCCTCCTCGGCGGTCTTGGCGAACTCGTCGTACATGTCGGTCCACTCG
>CAVDTK010000016.1:0-23868 GCA_963611755.1 Oscillibacter sp. ER4 | reverse complement strand
ACCTGCAACCCAGGGATTATGAGTCCCCTGCGCTAACCGTTGCGCCATGAGCCCGAGAAATAAAAAAGGCGGCGACTAAATTGCCGCCGCCAGAGATTACATGGTGGAGATAAGGGGGTTCGAACCCCTGACCTCGTGACTGCCAGTCACGCGCTCTCCCAACTGAGCTATATCCCCTTGCTTGGTGCGGGAATTACTATAACAAAACTCTTCGGCCGCGCAAGCGAGAATTTCAACTTTTTTGGTTCGTCGCCCTTCTCGCCGCGTGCGGCCGTTTGTCGAGAAGGCCTAGCGGCCCGTGATCGCGCGTCTCAGCATGAGGACATAGGCCTCGGCGCCGGCAGGACGAAGGTGGGTGCCGTCGTCCCAGAAGTACTCGTCATGGCCGGCGCTCTCGGAGTACCAGTCGATGATGCTCACGTTGTCGTACTCGGCGGCGATCTCTTTGAACAGCTCGTTGTTCATGTCCTGCAGGGCCAGCGGCACGCGCACGGTGCAGATGTAGATCTGCTTGCTGGGGTCCACGGCGGCGATAAGGTCGCGCACATCGTCCTCGCGCGCCACGCCGTTGTCGCCGATGGCCCACACCACGATGTCCTTGTCGTAGCCGGCCTGCTGGCACTGCTGGTAGACCTCGACGCCGGTGTAAAGCTGGCGACCGATGGCGGCGTCCATGTAGCCGTTGGGGAAGTACTTGTAGAACTGGGTCTCGGCCCCCTTGGGCACGGAGTCGCCGATCACGATGACCGAGGCGTCGGTGGCGCCGGTGGAGACGTCGATGGCGTGCGAGGTGTTGTTGATGATGTCGGTTGCCTGCGCAAACGCGGTGTTGGCAAAGTAGGTGCCGGACAGGTCGAACTTACGGTCCTGCGGCGTGGTCTGCTCGGCCACCTGCTCCATCATCTCTTCCGGCACGGTGATCTCGGCGGGATTTTGCGTCTCGGTCGAGACGGGGGAGACGAGAAGGACCACCACGGCCGCGACGGCGGCGACGTCCAGCAGCACCTTAGGCACAAGGGCCAGGCGCATGCGGCCGACCTTCACGTGCTTTGCGGTCTCTTTCTTGACGGAGGGCTTCTCGAAGACCAGGTACAGGATCTCGGAGACAACCAGGATGGCCACGAACTCAAGGGCCCACTGCCACCAGGGGGTCTCGGTCGTGCGGGTGGCGGGGTTCGTGACGATGAGGATGGGGTAGTGGCAAAGGTATGCCGCGAAGGAGCGCTTGCCCAGGACGGCCAGGGGCTTAAAGCCCAAGACCTTGCCGGCGATGCTTCCCGGGTTGGAGACACAGGCGATGCACAGGCCCGTGAGCACGGCGGCGAGAAGGAAGCCGCCGCGGTAGGAGACATCTGCGTAGCCGTCGATGGTAACGGACATGACGCCCAGGCCCACCAGGCAGAGCAGGGCAATGACGTCATAGACGACCGTGGGAAGGTCGATCTTGTGGTGCTTGAGCTGGAAGGCGAGGCCGCGCCCGTTGGTCGCGATGGCAAAGGCGGCGCCCACCAAGAACTCCGCGGCGCGCGTGTCGGGGCCGTAGTAGATGCGCGACGTGTCTGCCTGCGGGTTGTACAGCAAGGCCATGGCGATGGCCGAGATCGCCGCCAGCACAACCGTGACGACGGTGCTCTTCTGGCGGGAGTTGGTGGCGCGCACCACGGCCAAAAGGATGATAGGCCACACGATATAGAGCTGCATGACGACGCCCAGGTACCACAGATGCGTGAGCGGCGAGGGCAGGCCGGCGGCGGCAAAGTAGGACACCTCACGCACGATATAGAAGATGTTCTCGACAAACAGCATCGCCGGGATGGCGTCGGACTTCACCTTGGACAAGAGGTTGGGCGCCCAAACGGCGGCAAGCGCCACCGTCAAGCCCACGACCGCAACGGCCGACGGCATAAGCCTCTTCACGCGGCCGAGAAGCACCTGGCCGTAGTTGTAGCCCTCCTTGCTCTGCGCCTTCTTGAGGATCGAGAGCGTGGTGAGGTAGCCCGTCAAAGCGAGAAAGACCGTCACGCCAAAGAAGCCGCCGGGAAGCCAGGTGGCGTTGGCGTGGTAGACCACGACCCCAAGGATCGCCAGAAGCCTGAGGCCGTCCAGCGCGTCGACACGGCCCGAAGTCTTGTTTGCGGCCGTGGCACGCTTAGCTGTTGTTGACACGTTGAGAACTCCCGTTACGTGGTTTCAAACTCTGTTCAGACCTAAGAATTATAGACGCATCCCATGCCGTGACCTTTTGTTATTTGGGTTGTAACGGGCCTTTGCGCGCGAAATCGGGACGCCGGGCGGCGCTTGCCCCCTATAATGGAAGGTCGTCTGGCTCCATGCCCGACGCTCAATGTCACATTTTCCCAGCATAGATAGGGTGTTTTTCCTTGATAGCTCTTGCCGATAAGATCTCTAAGTCCTTTGGCGGTCGCGTGCTCTACTCGGGGGCTTCTCTGCAGCTGAACGCCGGCGAGCGTTGGGCGCTCGTTGGCCCCAACGGCTCGGGCAAGACCACGTTCCTCAAGATTTTCATGGGCCTTGAGCCTTCCGACGAGGGCAGCGTGACCTTTGCCAAGGACACCACCATCGGCTACCTCGAGCAGGAGACCAAGCTCTTTGGCAACCGCTCCGCGTTGCAGGAGGTCATCGAGAGCGCCCAGGAGATCAAGACGGTCGAGGCCCGCGTGGCCGAGCTCGAGGCCCTGATCTCCTCGACCGAGCCGGGCGTCGAGCTGGACCGCCTGCTCGAGGAGTACGGCCACGCCCAGGACCGTTTCGAGCGTCTGGGCGGATACGAGCTGGAGAGCCGCGCCCGCCAGATCCTCTCTGGCCTGGGCTTTCCCGTCGAGGACTTCGACAAGCCTGCCGAGGACTTCTCGGGCGGCTGGCAGATGCGCATCTCGCTGTCGAAGCTGCTGCTTCGCCACCCCGATCTGCTCATGCTCGACGAGCCCACGAACCACCTCGACCTCGAGAGCGTGAAGTGGCTCGAGCAGTTTATCTCGGGCTACGACGGCGCCGTCCTTCTCGTCTCCCACGACCGCGCCTTCATGGACGCCTGCGTCTCTCACGTGGCGGCCGTCGAGAACCGCCGCATCACCACCTACGCCGGCAACTACTCGAGCTACCTCAAGCAGCGCGAGGACAACCTCGAGCAGATGCGCGCCAAGCGCGCCGCCCAGGAGCGCGAGATCGCCCATATGCAGGTCTTTGTCGATAAGTTCCGCTACAAGCCGACCAAAGCCGCTCAGGCGCAGGAGCGCATGAAGAAGATCGAGCAGATCAAAAGCGAGCTCGTGATTCTGCCCGAGGGCACCAAGAAGGCGCATTTCCACTTCCCCGAGCCGCCGCGCACGGGCGACATGGTCTTGTCGCTTAAGGACGCGTCGAAGTCTTTCGAGGACAACCACGTCTGGTCAGACGCCAACCTCACGCTCTACCGCGGCGACCACGTGGCGCTCGTGGGTCCCAACGGCGCGGGCAAGTCGACCCTCATGAAGGTCATCAACGGCAAGCTTGGCCTGGACGCCGGCACCCTTGAGCTGGGCCTTAACGTCACGCAGGCCTACTACGCGCAGCACCAGCTGGAGGAACTCAACGAGGCCAACACCGTCATGGCCGAGATCGACTCGGTGGCGGCAGGCTGGACCTCCTCGGAGGAGCGCCGCCTTCTGGGCGCCTTCCTCTTCCACGGCGACGACGTCGAGAAGCGCGTGGGCGTCCTTTCCGGCGGCGAGCGGGCACGTCTGGCCCTGGCCAAGATGCTTGTGGCGCCGAACCCCCTGCTTCTTCTCGACGAGCCCACCAACCACCTTGACATCGACTCGGTCGACATCCTTGAGCAGGCGCTTCTTGAGTTCGCGGGCACCATAGTCTTGATCTCGCACGACGAGCACCTGGTGCGCGCCGTGGCCAACAAGGTCGTCGACGTGCGCGACCACAAGGTCACGCTCTACGACGGCGACTACGACTACTACCTGTTCAAGCGCGCCGAGCTTGAGGGGCGTGCCGCCGCTGCCGAGACGGGCGCGGGCGCAACCGGCGCCAAGCAGTCTGCCGCCGCGTCCGTCGCTCAGGCTGCGCCTGTGGCAGGCCCCGCCGGCCGCAACGTCAAGACCAAGGAGCAGCGCCGCGCCGAGGCCGAGGAAAGAATGCGCAGGAACGAGGCGTTAAAAGGTGAGAAGAAGCGCCTGCGCGAGGTCGAGGCCGCCCTTGAGCCCGCCCGCAAGCGCTATCAGCAACTCATGGACCTCATGGCCGACGAGGCCCTCTACAACGACAGCGCCAAGTTCGACGAGTGCATGAAGGAATACACGGCGCTTTCCAAGAAGATCCCTTCGCTTGAGGAAGAGTGGCTGGAGCTCTCCGAGCTTATCGAGGCGGCGACCAATGCCTAAGGCCCTGCGCATCGCTTCGTACATCTGCCGCGTCCTGGGCTGGGGCTTATGTCTTCTCACCGTGGCCGACGCCTTTGGGTCGGTGCGCTTCCGCGTGGCGCTTCTCGGCGTGAACGGGGTCGTGACGCGGCTCATACCGTCCGCGTTGTCGGGTTTATTCGTGTTCCAAACGCCCTTCGGCGGCGCCTTTCGGGGCGACTTCGCGGTTGTCTGTATACTCTTCCTGTTGCTCGACTGGATTTTGCTCAAGATTTCATCCTCGCTGCGTTAGTGCCGCGAGAGGGGAGTGTCGTTGCTCTACTCAACCGACAGAATCATCTCTATCGTTTTGTCCGTGGCCCTGGTCATGTTCTCGGCCATCGTCCACGAGGTCGCGCACGGCTGGGTGGCCCTGAAGTGCGGCGACCCCACCGCGAAAAACGCCGGCAGGCTCACGCTCGACCCGAGGGCTCACCTTGACGGCTTCGGGTCGATTGTCCTGCCAATTTTGATGGCGGCCATGGGCGGCCCGATGTTCGCTTTCGCTAAGCCGGTGCCCTACAACCCCTACAACCTCAAGCACAAGGATCGCGACGAGGTCTTTGTCGCCTTGGCGGGGCCTGTCTCCAACATCTTGCAGGCGCTTCTCGGCACCTTGGTTCTATGGGGCGTCTACAAGGGCCTCATGAACGCCTATCTGGACTCCGTTGTGTCGTTCGAGGTCGTGCGCTGGGTCGTGCGGGTGTTTTCAACCTACATCTACGTGAACCTGTGCCTAGCGTTCTTCAACCTGATCCCGCTGCCGCCGCTCGATGGCTCCAAGGTCATCATGCCGCTGCTCAAGGGGGAGGCGCGCCAGAAGTACTACGCGCTTCAGGCGTACTCCATGCCGATCCTTCTGATCCTGCTCTACGGCCTGCCGTACATTTTGCCGGTCGATCCTTTGAACATTTATCTGGACTGGACGGCGGGTAACCTCTACGACCTGCTGGTTGGGCTGGTGTTCGCCTAAATGAGCTACAAGGTACGCACCCAGGCCTACTCCGGCCCCTTCGACCTGCTGCTGCAACTAGTCAACCGCCAGAAGGTCACCATCGGCTCGATCTCTATCTCCGAGGTCGCCAACCAGTACCTCGAGGAGGTCGAGCGCATGCAGGACCTCGACCTCGAGGTCGCGAGCGACTTCGTTCTGGTGGCGTCGACCCTCCTTGACATCAAGGCTGCCTCACTTGTGCCCAACGAGCCCATCCGCAAGAGCGACGACTTCGAGGAAGACGAGGAGCTCGAGGGGCTTTCTGCCGACGAGGCGCGAGAAGTCCTGATCGCCCGCCTCATCGCCTATAAGCAGTTCCGCGCGGCGGGATCCGCCTTGGGCGCCCGCGCCGAGGCGGAAGGTCGCATGATGCCCAGAACCGTGGGCCCCGACCCGGAGTTCTTGGGCCTTATGCCCAACTACCTGGAGGGCATTAGCCTTCGAAGCCTGGCAGTCATCTGCGCAGACATCGACAGCCGCCGCGAGACCTTCCTTCTGGAGGCCGAGCACATCGCGCCGCGCCGCCTGCCGGTCGCGCTCACGGTGGCCTCGGTCGACCGCATGGTCCGCAGCCGCAAGAACCTCACCTTCACCGACCTTCTCGACGGGCAGTCCACGCCCGAGATCGTGGTCGTCAACTTCTTGGCGATCCTCGATCTCTTCAAGCGCGGCATGGTGAGGCTCAAGCAGAACGAGACCTTCGGCGAGATCGAGATCGAGCACATCGAGGGCGCCAGCCCGTACGAGCTTGACGACTCCGTGCTGGCTGAGCTTGACGCGGATTGGGCCGAGTCCGAGGTGCAGAACGCCGAGGAGGCCAAGGCCGCGCTTGAGGCGCTGATGGCGGGGAAGGCCGCAGGCGACGACGGAGACGAGGCAGCCGACCTTGAAGAGGGCCAAGCTGCCGAGAAAAGCGACGACATGAACCAAACCCAAGACCCGGACGGGGACTAACACATGGAAGACCTGAGCAGATTAGATTCCGGCAGCCTCAAGGGAATGCTCGAGGCGCTTCTTTTGGTGTCGGACGACTCCGTTCCCGCGACCGAGCTCGCCAAGGTGACGGGCGCCGCCCCCGGCGAGGTCGCCGGTGCCTTGGCCGAGCTTGCTGCCGAGTACTCCGACGCCAACCGCGGCTTCCAGCTGCGCGAGGTGGCGGGAGGCTGGCGCCTGTTCACGCACCCCGCCTACTACGACCAGGTGGCAGACTACGTTGTCTCTTGGGACACGAGGCGCCTGTCGCAGGCGGCGCTCGAGACCTTGGCCGTCATCGCCTACCACCAGCCGGTCACCCGCGAGGGCGTCCGCGCCATCCGCGGCGTCAACTCCGACGGCGTTATCGGCTCCTTGAAGGAGAAGGGCCTGGTACGCGAGGTGGGTCACGAGCCTGACCGCACACGCGCCGTCCTTTTTGGCACCACCCGCCAGTTCCTCGAGCGTTTTGGCCTCAGGTCTTTGAAGGACCTGCCGCCCCTCGAGGACTTCGCGCCTGACGAAGAATCCAAGCGCTTTATCCGAGAAAGGCTCTCGGGCCGACAGATCTCCTCGACCTTGGAGGAGGCGGCCGACGATCTCGATGAGGAAAGCGAGCTTCTCGCCGACGCCGAGGACGGGGACGATGCCGAGACGGACGCTGCCGAGCATGAGGTCCTTTCAAATGAAGCCCAGGTAGACAGCGTGGACGACACCGAGGACGGGGAGTAGCGATGCTCGAGGAAGGCGAGAGGATCGTCCCCATGCGCCTGCAGCGCTTTCTTGCGCGCGCGGGCGTTGCCAGCCGCCGCGGCTCCGAGCGCCTGATGACGCAGGGCCGCGTGGCCGTGAACGGCGTGGTGGTAAGCGAGCTGGGCGCCAAGGTCGACCCCAACGTCGACGTGGTCACGGTCGACGGACAGGTCTGTTCGATCATGGAGAAGCCCAGCTACCTCATGCTGTATAAGCCCGAGGGCTGCCTCACCACGATGAGCGACCCGCAGGGGCGCCCCACGGTGGCGAGCCTTGTGCCTACCGCCGACCACCCGGGCCTCTACCCGGTGGGACGCCTCGACTTCGACACAACGGGGCTGCTCCTCTTCACGACCGACGGAAACGCTGGCCAGGAGCTCTTGCACCCTTCTCGCCATGTCACCAAGCACTACGTCGCCCTGGTCAAAGGCGTACCCACGGACGAGCAGATCGCCCGGCTCGAGAGCGGCATCATGCTCGAGGACGGCCAGGCGGCCCCCGCCAAGGTCGAGATCCTGGGGCCGGAAAGCCCGCTTTTCCGCGTCGTGGCGCCGGACGGCGTGGGCACAGACCGGATAGGGCGCCCCAACTGCGTGGTGGGACTCACCATCCATGAGGGCAGAAAACACCAGGTCAAGAAGATGATGCTCGCGGCCGGGCACAAGGTCTTGCGCCTTCACCGCGACGCCTTCGGGCCGCTTCGCCTGACCAATGTGGCCCCGGGGCACTGGCGCGACCTCACCGAAGACGAGGTCGCCCGCCTGATGGCCGCCTGCGGCCGCGGACGCTGACACGTATACTAGGGGCATTCTTGCCCATGAAAGGATCCACATGATTGTTGCCATCGACGGGCCTTCCGGCTCCGGTAAGTCCTCCATCGCCCGCGCCATCGCCAAGGAGTGCGACCTGGTGTTCCTCGACACGGGCGCGATGTATCGCTCCGTCGCCGACGAGTGCCTCTACCAGGGCATCGACCCCGAGGATGCGCAGGCCGTGGCAGACGTTGCCCGCGACATCAAGATCGACTTCGCGCCTTCCGCCGAAGGCCAGTCCGTCTTTGCCAACGGCCGCGACGTCACGCGCTCCATCCGCACGCCCGAGGTCGAGCTGGCGGTCTCTCCGGTTTCCGCCAACCCGGCCGTGCGCGAGGTCATGGTGGGCCTCCAGCGCCAGGTGGGTGAGAAGGGCAACGTGGTCGCCGAGGGCCGCGACATCGGGACCGTCGTCTTTCCGCAGGCAGACGTCAAGGTGTTCCTCACCGCGAGCCCCGAGGCCCGCGCCCGCCGTCGCGCCGTGCAGCGCCTGGGCAAAAACCTCGCCGAGGAGCCGCACGTCACGCCCGACCCGGCCGAGGAGCAAAAGATCCTGGCCGACCTCAAGCGCCGCGACGACTACGACTCGAGCCGCGAGGCCTCTCCTTTGCGCCCGGCCGACGACGCCGTAGTCCTTGACTCATCTGATATGACGTTTGACCAGGTGATCGATAGGATCTGCTCGCTTTCGGCCGATCTTGCCGCCCGCCGTCAGGCCCGCTAGAGAGGTACGCGACCGTGGCAGAGACAAAAGAGCCCAAAGAGAAGAAGGCCCCCAAGAAGCTCAAGGCGTTCGCAGGCAATACCTACGACGACTACTACGACACCGGCATGCGCGACTTCCCCTGGACCGCGCGCGTCCTGATGGAGATTGTGGTCGCTGCCTGCCATTTGTTCACCAAGCTCCTGTGGCCGTGGAAGGTGAGAAACGCCGAGAAGCTCGCGGCGGACTCTCGCGGCCGCGTCATCATCCAGAACCACGAGTCGATGCTCGAGCCCGTGATCATGGTGGTGACGTTGTGGCGCTTAGGGCTTCGCACCCGCATCATCTACAAGAGCGAGTTCGATAAGATTGGCATCGCTACCTGGCTTTTCTCGCGCGTGGGCGGCATCCCCGTCGAGCGCGGCACGGCCGACATGAAGGCCATCCGCCGCGCACGCGCGGCCTTGCAGCGCGGCGAGTGCCTGTTGATCTATCCCGAGGGCACCCGCGTCAAGCGTGACGAGGACTCCGAGGTGCACGGAGGCTACGCGCTTATCGCCCAGCTCGCCAAGGCGCCGGTGCAGCCCTGCGCCATCGTGGGCGCGCGCAAGCTCCACCCGCGTAAGCACGTTATGCTGGACGTCGCCGACCCCATCGAGTGGTCGTCGCTTTCCGCCGGAAAGAAGAAAGAGCAGCTCGCCGAGATGGAGGAGCGCGGCATGCGCGAGGTCTTCTCGCTGCGAGACGCGCTTCGCAAAGAATTCCCAGCTTTGGAGGACTAGTGGCAAAGGTAGAGATCGCCCGCGAGGCCGGCGCCTGCTACGGCGTCGAGCGCGCCCTGCAGATGGTCGAGGCAGCGGCCCAAAGCTCGGCCGTGCCCGTGCATACCCTGGGGCCCTTGATCCACAACCCGCGCGTCGTGGCCGAGCTGGCCGACAAGGGCGTGACCGTGGTCGAGAACGCCGCGGACGCCGCCGGCGACACCTTGCTGCTGCGCACGCACGGCGTCACGCCCGACGAGCAGGACTTTGCCAAGAGCGTCTGCCGTAAGGTCCTTGATGCCACCTGCCCCTTCGTGAAAAAGGTCCATCTAGCTGCGGCTCGTTTGCACAACGAGGGCTATCAGGTAGTCGTTGTGGGCGAGAAGGGCCACCCTGAGGTCGAGGCCACGCTGCCCCATGCCCCGGGCGCCGTCGTGGTGGGCTCGGCCGGCGAGGCCCTGGCCCTGCCCGAGTGCAAGAAGATCGGCGTAGTGGTGCAGACCACACAGTCGCGCGCGAACCTCGAGAAGGTCGTCGCAGCGCTTCTCGGCCGCGCCGAGGAGGTCCGCGTGGTCAACACGATCTGCGAGGCCACGAGCGGTCACCAGAAGGCCTGCGCCGAGCTGGCCGAGCGAGCCGACGTGATGGTCGTCATCGGCGGGCGCATCTCGGCGAACACGACGCGCCTGGCCGAGATCTCGCGCGAGCTTTGCCCCAAGACCCACCACATCGAGGCCGCCGACGAGCTCGATCCCGCGTGGTTTGACGGCGCGGACCTTATCGGCGTCACGGCCGGCGCCAGCACGCCCGCTAGCCACATCGAGGCGGTCTGCTCGGCCATCCAGGGCATCGCGGGGGCCGCCATCTAATGGCAGAGCAGAAGCGAGCCGACTACGCCTCAACAAAAGAGCAGGTCATCGGTGCATGGGTTGCCAAGGTGGAGGAGGAAAGCCCTGCCTGGGAGGCCGGCATCGAGCCCGGTATGCGGATCGTCACGGTCAACGGCAAGGCTCCGCGCGACATCATCGACTGGCGCTGGGAGGCCGACGGCGGCTGGTGCGAGCTTGAGGTCTTCGACCCCCGCGACCAGACGACCGCGAGCTGCGAGCTGTGGCGCGAGCCCGGCGAGGACTGGGGCATCGAGTTCACCGACGTCCTCTTCGACGGCATCCAGACCTGCGTGAACGGCTGCGTCTTCTGCTTCATGGCGATGCTTCCCAAAGAGGCCCGCGCCACCCTTACCCTGCGCGACGACGACTACCGCCTCTCGTTTTTACAGGGCAACTTCGTGACCTTGACCAACGTGAAGGACGACGACGTCGAGCGCATCATCACGCACGGCCTCTATCCCATGAACGTGTCGATCCACGCCATCACGCCCGAGGTCCGCCGCAAGATGATCGGCCCCCATGCCGCCCGCGGCGTCGAAGTCTTGGAGCGCCTGTGCGCGGCCGGCATCGAGGTCCACGCGCAGATCGTCTTGTGCCCCGGCCTAAACGACGGCGACGAGCTCCACGCCACCCTCGACTGGGTCGAGGCCCACAACGAGGTCACGAGCCTGGCCATCGTGCCCATGGGCTACACCAAGCACTCCAAGCGCTTTGACCGCAGCTTCTCGGACGACATCGAGGCGAGCCGCGCCGTCGTGCGCCTGATCGAGCCCTACCAGGCGCGTGCCCGCGAGACCCTGGGCATCACGCGCTTCCAGCTCTCCGACGAGTTCTACGTCGACGCCGACCTGCCGGTGCCTCCCGCCGAGACCTACGACGGCTACCCGCAGTTCTACGACGGTATCGGCATGCTCCGGAGCTTCCTCGACGAGAGCGCCCTTGTGGTCTCAGAGCGCGCCGACGAGTGCCATTTTGTCGAGAATACCCTGGTCGAGCGCAGCATGCGCGTCCTTCTCGTCTGCGGAGAGGCCGCCGAGAAGACCATCCGGGTCTTTGCCGACTCGGCGTCTCCCGCCGGGCGCATCCTTGTCCAGGCCATCCGCAACGACTACTTTGGCGGCGACGTCAACGTGACCGGCCTCATCGTGAGCGAGGACCTTTTGGGGCAGCTTTCGGAAGACCTGAGAAACACGCTGGTCGTGCTGCCCGAGGTGATGTTCAACTTCGACGACGTGACCTTGGACGGCGATAAGAAGTCACACATCCTCGAGGTCATCGCCGAGAGGGGAGGCCGGGGCCTCATCAGCGAGCCCAGCCCCGGCAAGCTCTTGGATTGTCTCGTGGAGGCCTTGGCTTAAGCTCCTGAACCTGCCGATAGACCTGGTATGATTTCTTACGTATGTCTATTAGCAAGGAGAAGCTATGTCTAAGCCTGTCGTAGCTGTTGTCGGCCGTCCTAACGTCGGCAAGTCTACGCTCGTCAACCGCATCTGCGAGTGCCGCGAGGCCATCGTCCACGAGTCCCGCGGCGTCACCCGCGACCGTTCCTATCACAGCACCGATTGGAACGGCCGCGTCTTCACCCTTATCGACACCGGCGGCATCGAGTCCATCAAGTCCAAGGACGTCTTTGCCCCGCGCATCCGCGAGCAGGCCATCATCGCCTGCCAGGAGGCCGACGTCATCGTCTTCGTGGTCGACGGCTCGGTGGGCATCACCGATGAGGACGAGGAGGTCGCGCGCATCGTTCGCAAGGTCGACAAGCCCGTTTTTCTCGTCGTTAACAAGAAGGACAACCCCGCCAAGGAAAACGACAACCTGTGGGATTTCTATTCCCTGGGCTGCGGCGAGCCCCGACCTATCTCGGCCACCCACGGCCACGGCACCGGCGACCTGCTCGACCTTATCGTCGAGGCCCTGCCCGAGGACGACGGCATCGACGAGGACGAGGGCGTTTTGTCCCTGGCCATCGTGGGCCGACCCAACGCGGGCAAGTCGTCTTTGGCCAACCGCCTGGCCAACAAGAAGCGCTCCATCGTCTCTGACGTGGCCGGCACCACGCGCGACGCCATCGACACGATGATCGAGTGGCAGGGCCAGAAGATCAAGCTCGTCGACACCGCCGGCATGCGCAAGAAGAGCCAGGTGCACGAGGACGTCGAGTACTACAGCCTGGTCCGCGGCCTTCAGGCCATCGACCGCTCCGACGTCTGCCTGCTTGTGGTCGACGCCACCGTGGGCATGACCGAGCAGGACCAGAAGGTCGCCAACATGGCCGTCGAGCGCGGCTGCGCCATCGTGGTCCTCATCAACAAGTGGGACATGATCACCACCGACCAACAGCGCGACGACGTGGTCTCTTCCATCGAGAAGCGTCTGTCCTTCGCGCCGTGGATCCCCTGGATCAACATCTCGGCTTTGACCGGCCGTGCCACCGACAAGGTCTTGAAGCTCGCCGTCGACGCCGCCGAGGCGCGCGCCCGCGAGATCAGGACCTCCGAGCTCAACGACCTGCTCCAGCAGATCCGCGAGGGCGGCCACACCCGCTCCGAGAAGGGCCGCCGCCTGAAGCTCCAGTACGCCACCCAGACCGGCACCAAGCCGCCGGTCTTCTCGTTCTGGTGCAACGCACCCGACCTGGCAGACGACAACTACCAGCACTTTATTGAGAATCGCCTGCGCGCCCGCTTTGACCTCAAGGGCACGCCGATCCGCATGAAGTTCCGTCTTAAGAACGAGAAGGACGACCGATAGTGATTCTTGCGACCGCCGTCGCGGCGATACTTTCATTTCTGGTCTGCGGGATCCCATTTGGTCTGCTGATCGCCAGCTCCGAGGCGCACATCGACGTGCGCAAGGTGGGCTCTGGCAACATCGGCACGACCAACGTGGCCAGAAACGTGGGCAAGAAGGCCGCGATCCTCACGCTTCTGTGCGACCTGGGCAAGGGCCTGGTGTGCATGCTCGTCGCGCGCTTTGCCCTTGCCGCGATCTGCTTTGGCGGCGACATGAGCGCCCTTTCGCACACGACGCTTTTCGGCACCGCGATGTCGGTCGTCTACATGGCCTGCATCTTTGGCCACGTCTTCTCGCCGTACCTGCACTTCCATGGCGGAAAGGGGATCGCCGTGGGCTTTGGCGCCGCGTTAGGCCTGTGGTGGCCCGTGGCGCTGGGGCTTCTCGTCGTCTTTGTCGCCTTCGCGGTGCCTTCGCGCTACGTGTCGTTGGGCTCGGTCTGCGCCGCGGTCTCGCTTCCTATCTGGTGCGTGGTCTGGGGCTTCCCGCTGGTGAGCGTGATCCCGATCGCGGCCGTGGCCGTGGTTGTGGTCTGGGCGCACCGTGCCAACATCAAGAAGCTTTTGGCTGGGACCGAGAGCAAATTCGCGTTCCACCACGCCGAGAAGGACGAAGCGGACGAGAAGAACGAGGAGAAGGACGGCCGTGAGTAGCCAGCTGGGCAAGGTCGCCGTCATAGGCTCCGGCTCCTGGGGCACGGCCTTCGCGGGGCTTGCGGCACGCAACGCCGAGCAGGTCGTCCTGTGGTGCCGCCGCGAGTCGACCGCCGAAGCCGTCAACGCAAAGCACAAGAACCCCGTGCACCTGCGCGACTACCAGGTGCCGGAAAACGTCACGGCCACCTCGGATTTTGCCCAGGCAACCGATGGCGCCGAGGCCGTCGTTTTGGCCCTGCCTTCCAATTACCTGCGCTCTACCTGCGCCTCATTGGCCGCGCATCTTGGGGCCAAGGTCCCGGTGCTTGTCCTTACCAAGGGCATGGAGCCGGGCAGCCATAAGCTCATGCTGGACGTCGCCGCAGATGAGCTGGGAAACCCGGATCGCCTGGCGGTCCTTTCCGGCCCCAACCATGCGGAGGAGATCTGCAAAGGCCAGGTCTCCGCGGCGGTCTGCGCCGCGAGCAACCCCGAATGCGCCCAACTGTTTGCTGACCTTGCCACAAGCCCGGCCTTCCGCGTCTACAAGAGCGACGACGTCTGCGGCGTCGAGGTCTGTGGCACCGTGAAAAACGTCATCGCCATCGCGTGCGGCGTGGCTGCGGGCCTGGGCGCCGGCGACAACACGCTGGCCGTTCTCATGACCCGCGGAATCGCCGAGATCAGCCGCGTGTCGGCTGCCTTGGGCGGCTCTCCGCTCACGCCGATGGGCCTTGCCGGAATGGGCGACCTCGTGGCCACCTGCACGTCCGAGCACTCGAGGAACCGCACCTTTGGCGAGGCGATCGTCGCCGGCGAGTCCCTTGAGGCCTACGAGGCCCGTACCGGGATGGTCGTCGAGGGTGCCCGCGCCGCCGTGAGCATCCTTGAGCTTGCGCAGGAGCGCGGCATAGAGGTACCCATCACGCGCGCGGTTCATGATGTTCTTTTGAACGGCATCGATATCCAGAGCGCCAAGGACGGGCTCCTTGGTAGATTACCTCGTGAGGAATTCTATGGCATGGCCAATGAGGGCCAGAGGGGAGAATAACATGCTTGACCAGGTACGCATTGCACCTTCCGTGCTTTCGGCGGACTTCGCATGCCTTGATCGCGAGCTCGATTCCATCGCGACCTCGGATTACATCCACTACGACGTGATGGACGGGCATTTTGTCCCCAACCTCACCTTTGGCCTCGACATCCTGAAGGCCGTCAAGCGCACGACTGACGTGCCGGTGGACGTTCACCTCATGATCACCAACCCCGACGAGATGGTCCCGCTTTACCTTGAGGCGGGCGCCGACGTCGTGACCTTCCACATGGAGGCCACCAACCACGCCAACCGCCTGTGCAACCTCATTCGCGAGAAGGGCGCGCTGGCCTCCGTGGCCATCAACCCCGGCACGTCCGTCTCGGCTCTCGACGCTATCATCGAGGACGTCGACATGGTCCTCATCATGACCGTGAACCCCGGTTTCGGCGGGCAGAAGTTCATCCCCGGCTCGCTGGGCAAGCTCGAGAAGCTCTCTCGCATGTGCGCCGAGCACGGCGTGAGCCCCATGATCGAGGTCGACGGCGGTATCTCCGCAGCTAACGCGGCCGACGTGTGCTCCGCGGGCGCGAACGTCCTGGTCGCCGGCAGCGCTATCTTCAAGGCTGCGGACCGTGCTCAGGCCATCGCCGACATCCGTGCGGCCGGCAACTCCGGATTAGTGAAGAGGGCCTAAGTCTCTATGCCTCAAAAAACCGTATATCTCGACTACGCCGCTTCCGCCCCCTTGCGCGACGCCGCCAAGGAGGCCCTGGTCGTGTATGAGCAAAGCGAGTACGCCGGGGCCAACCCCAACTCGCTGCACACGATGGGGAGAAAAGCGGCCCGCGCCCTCGACGGCGCCCGCGCGGACATCGCCCGCGCATTGGGCAACGGCTTTAGGCCTGCCGATATCGTTTTCACGTCGGGCGGCACCGAGAGCAACAACCTGGCGGTTTTGGGAATCGCCCAGGGGGCGCGAGCGCGCAGCCGCAAGCGCGAGCGCGTGATAATCTCTGCCATCGAGCACGACTCGGTGCTTGACCTGGCCTCCGTTCTGCGCGGTGCCGGGTTTAGCGTCGACATGGCGCGCCCCGGGGCTGACGGCATGGTGACGGCCGCGACGCTGCAGGAGCTTCTCGGCCCCGACGTCGCCCTTGTCTCCGTCATGTCCGCCAACAACGAGACGGGCGTGATCCAGCCCGTGGCAGATCTTGCGCGTGCAACTAAGGCGGCCGGGGCCTTCTTCCACACGGACGCCGTCCAGGCATTCGGCAGGGTAGAGGTCGACCTTTCCGGCGCGGACGCCGTGAGCATCGCGGCCCACAAGATCGGAGGGCCCGTGGGCATAGGCGCCCTTGCCATCCGTGGCCGTACCCCGCTGCAGCCGATGTTTTTCGGCGGCGGACAGCAGGCCGGAAAGCGCCCGGGAACAGAAGACGTCCGTGGGGCCCTTGCGTTCGCCGCGGCGGCCGCCTGGTGCGCCAAGAACGTCTCGTCCACCCGTGCGGCGACCGCCCAACGCGCGCAGGCCCTCTACCAGGAGCTTTGCGCGACTGACACCGGCATCGTGCCCACCGTGAGCACAACCGTGGGCCAAGATCGCCTGCCCGGCATCGTGAGCGTCATGGTCCCCGGCCTCGATTCCGAGACCATGATCCTGGAGCTCGACCAGCTGGGCTTCGAGGTCTCGGCGGGCTCTGCCTGCTCGTCCGGCTCGCTCGACCCCAGCCACGTGCTCTCGGCCATGGGGATTCCCCGCACGAGCGCCCTGGGCTCTCTGCGCATTTCTTTTGATGAGCGCGTGAGCGAGCAGGATCTGGGTGAGTTCGCGCAAGCACTTTTAGGTATCGTTTCTAAGCACAAGAAGACCCCGCGCCAGACCCGCTAGCCGGCGCGTCACGAACAGGAGACACACATGAGCGAAGCCGCTTCCCTTCTCAAGCTGCAGGAGATCGACCTCGAGCTCTTGCGCGACGCCAAGGCGCTCAAGGGCCTTCCCCAGCAGAAGAAGATCCAGACCATCGAGCTTGCCAAGAAGAAGGTCGCCTCCGAGATCACCAAGATCTTGGGCCAGCGCAAGGACGCCGAGATCGCGCTCGACGACCTCAGGGCCGACCTCGAGCACTACCAAGACGTCAAGGCCCAGGTGACGGCCGAGGTCGAGGCGGGCGAGCACACCCACCGCGAGCTGCGCGACTACGAGCAGTCCCTGACCTCGCTCGCCAAGCGCATCGAGCGCTGTGAGTACGACATGCCCAGCTACCAGGCAGAGCTCGACAAGCTGGTGCTGGCCGAGAAGAACGCCAACCTCACGCTGGCCAAGCTCGACGAGGAGAAGGCGGCCCAAGAGGCTTCCTACAACGAGCAGGCCGGCGAGCTCAAGGCGAGCATCCGCGAGCGCTCCCGCGAGCGCGAGGCCGCGGCCGCCGACGTCACGCCCGAGCACATGGCCGCCTACGAGGCCGCACGCAAGCGCTTTGGGGGCCTGGCAGTCGAGACGCTCACCATGAACGTGCCTTCCGTCTGCCGCGTCAAGCTGCAGCCGAGCCTCTACCACGACCTCTCGCGCGGCCCCAAGATCACCGAGTGCCCGTACTGCCACCGCATCCTGATCTGCGAAGACGAGGAAAACCTCTAATGAGTACCGGGGTTGACGCTAAAACGGGTACCGCCGGGGGCCATGTCCTTCTCTGCGTCTGCGGCGGCATCGCGGCCTACAAGGCCTGCGAGGTCCTGCGCGGGCTGCAGAAGGCGGGCTGCGAGGTGCGCGTGGCCATGACGTCCGACGCCGAGAAGTTCGTGGGCAAGACCACCTTCGAGGCCCTGACGCGCCATGCCGTGGCAGACGATCTCTACGCCTATCCCGAGAGCGCCATTCCCCATATCGACCTTTCCGAGTGGGCCGACCTGGCCTTGGTTGTGCCCGCGACGGCCAACGTCATGGCCAAGATGGTCGCGGGCATCGCCGACGACTGCGTGAGCTCCACGCTTTTGGCCGCGCCCTGTCCTGTGCTGGTCGCCCCTGGCATGAACGTCCACATGTGGCAAAACGCCGCCACCCAGGCTAACCTGCGAACGCTTGAGGGCAGGGGAGTGCGCTTTGTCCTGCCCGTCGAGGGACGGCTCGCCTGCGGCGACGTGGGCGCTGGCAAGCTCGCCGATGTTCAGACGATCGTTGCGGCGGCGCTCGCGACGCTTTCAAATGAGCCGCAGGTCAAAGACCTAACCGCGACGCGCATCCTCATCACCGCCGGCCCTACGCACGAGGTCATCGACCCCGTGCGCTACATCGCAAACGCCTCCACCGGCAAGATGGGCTACGCCATCGCGGCCGCAGCGGTCCGTCGCGGCGCGCAGGTCGTGCTGGTGTCGGGCCCCGTCGCGCTCGATTGCCCGGAAGGCGTCTCTCGCATCCAGGTCACGAGCGCCCGCGAGATGCACGAGGCGTGTCTCGCCGCCTTCCCGGGGGTCGATGCCGCCATCTGCACCGCGGCCGTGGCAGACTACACGCCGGCACACCCCGCAGACCACAAGCTCAAGAAGGCGCACGAGCACATGGACGCCATCGAGCTCGTGGAGACGGCCGATATCCTGCGCGACCTCTGCGCCCAGAAGGACGACCGCGTGGTCGTGGGGTTTGCCGCCGAGACCAACGACCTTCTCGCCAACGCGCAGGCAAAGCTCGCCTCTAAGGGGGCCGACGCCATCATCGCCAACGACGTGTCGAGAAAAGACTCGACCTTCGGGGCGGATACCAGCAGGATCTGCGTGGTAAAGCCTGACGCGCTGGAGCAGCACGAGACGCTGCCCCTGGCCGACGTCGCAGATATTGTCCTTAACACGACGCGCGAGCTGTTGCTGGCCCGCGCATAGCACTCTTATTACGCATAAAAGGTGTGGTAGTTAGTGGGAATCCTCATCGGGCTTGAGCACGTGGGCCACGAATGGCCTAACAAAAAGGTCCTGGACGACCTGACCTGCGGAATCCACGAGGGCGACCGCATCGGCGTCGTGGGTAAGAACGGCGACGGCAAGTCGACCCTGCTGCAGATCATCGACCGTTCCGTCGAGCCGGACACGGGCCAGGTCACCTGGCGCGGCGGTATCCACGTAGGCTGGCTCGGCCAAGCCGACGCCCTGTGCGACGACCAGACCGTCTGCCAGGCCGTTGTTGGCGATACCCCGGAGTACATCTGGGCCGCCGACCCCAAGATCCGCCAGATCATCGACGAGCTTATCGGCGACCTGGACTGGACGGGCCTTGTGGGCGAGCTCTCCGGCGGCCAGCGCCGCCGCTGCGACCTGGCGCGGCTTCTTGTGGGCACCTGGGACGTCATCCTTATGGACGAGCCCACCAACCACCTCGACATGCAAGCTATCCAGTGGCTGGCCAACCACCTCAAGAACCGCTGGCCGCAAGGGGAAGGCGCCCTTCTCGTCGTCACACACGACCGCTGGTTCCTGGACGAGGTCTCGCTTTCCATGTGGGAGGTCCACGACCGCCAGGTGACGCCGTTCGAGGGCGGCTACTCGGCCTATATCCAGCAGCGCTGCGAGCGCGACCGCCAGGCCGCCGTCATCGAGGAGCGCCGTCAGAACACGCTGAGAAAAGAGCTCAACTGGCTTGCCCACGGCGCCAAGGCCCGTACCAGCAAGCCGAAGTTCCGTATCGAGGCGGCCCGCGCCCTTATCGCCAACGACCCGCCGCTGAGAAACCCGCTCGAACTCAAGCGCCTGGCCGTGAGCCGCCTGGGCAAGAAGGTCATCACGATGAAGGACGTGAGCTTTACCTACCCCGGGCAGACGCAGCCCGTGGTTGAGGGGCTTGACTGGCTTATCGGCCCCGGCGACCGTTACGGCATCCTGGGTTCAAACGGTGCGGGCAAGTCGACCCTGCTGCAGCTCATGACCGGGCGTTTAGCGCCCACGCACGGCCGCGTGGAGATCGGCGCCTCGGTCAAGTTCGGCTGGATGTCGCAGCAGCTTGACGCCCTTTCCGACAAGCAGGACTGGCGCATCCTCGAGATCCTTTCTCGCTACAAGCACGCCTACATGGTAGGTGGAAAGATGCTCTCGCCCACGCAGCTCTGCGAGCGCCTGGCCTTTGAGCAGCGCGAGCTGCAGAGCTTCGTGGCCGATCTCTCCGGCGGGCAGAGAAGGCGCCTGGCGCTGCTCTGTGTCATCTTGGACGAGCCCAACGTGCTTGTCCTGGACGAGCCGGGCAACGACCTCGATACCGATATGCTGGCCGTCCTTGAGGATCTTCTCGACTCCTGGCCGGGGACGCTGCTCGTGGTCTCGCACGACCGCTACCTCATCGAGCGCGTAACCGACGATCAGTTCGCGCTTGTGGGGTCGACGCTGCGTCATGTACCGGGCGGCGTCGACGAGTATCTGGCCCTTGCTGCGGCGATGCCCAATAAAGACCAGGTCAAGGCAGCGGCTGCGCAAAGCGCGCCAAGCGTCACGACCGAGGCTTCTTTAAACGAAGCCCAGGTCAAGGATACCGGGCTCACCAACGCCGAGCGCCGTGAGCATAAGAAGCGCTACGACGCCGTCGCGCGGCGCCTGGAGAAGCTCGAGGGCGAGCCCGACCGCCTGCGCCAAAAGATGGCAGAGGTCAACCCCTCGAACTACGCCGAGCTCATGGAGGCCCAAGCCGCGCTCGACGCCTGTCTTGCCGAGATAAGCTCGCTCGAAGACGAGTGGCTGGAGCTCTCCGATCTTCTCGGCCTGGGCTAAGGCTTCTTCCGCACAGCCGTCTTTTCCTGCCGCTTACCAGGCGATGACACTTGAATAACCCTCCTGCGGGCACAGTATCTCTGTTGTCGTTTTTGCAGGAGGGGATTCTATGGCTGATTCCGCCTATGACGCGGTGATCGTCGGGGCCGGCGTGAGCGGTTGCGCGATCGCGCGCGAGCTCTCGAAGAAAGAGCTTTCCATCTGCGTCGTCGAGGCCGCCGAGGACGTCTGTTGCGGCACGTCCAAGGCCAACTCGGCGATCGTCCACGCGGGTTTCGATGCCCAGACGGGCACCTTGATGGCCAAGCTCAACGTCGAGGGCACCTCGATGATGGAAGGGCTTTGTCAGGAGCTGGGCGTCGATTTCCAGAAGATCGGCTCGCTCGTGGTATGCACGAGCGAAGAGACGCGGCCTAACCTTGAGGCCTTGCTCGCTCGCGGACAGGCAAACGGCGTGCCTGACCTGCGCATCATTGAGCGAGACGAGCTCCTGCAGATGGAGCCCAACATCTCTGACGCGGCGGTCTGCGCGCTTTGGGCGCCCGCGGCGGGCATCGTCAATCCTTTCCAGCTGACGGTGGCACTCGCCGAGGTCGCGGCGAAAAACGGCGTCGACTTCCGCTTCAACGAGCGCGTCGAGGGCGCGGAGAAGCTCGATGACGGCATCTGGCGCCTTGCCACTAATAAAGGCCAGTTCACGGCACGTGTCGTGGTGAACGCGGCCGGTGTCTATGCCGACGAGATCCACAACATGGTCTGCCAGCCGGACGACCGTCTCACCATCGCGCCCCGCCGCGGCGAGTACTTTGTCCTCGACACCGCGGCCGCAGGCTACGTCCGCCACACGGTCTTCGCGCTTCCCACGGCCCTTGGCAAGGGCGTCCTTGTCACGCCGACGACCGCCGGCAACATCCTCGTGGGCCCCACGGCCGAGGACATCCAGGACAAAGAGGGCATCGACACCACGCAGGCCGGTCTCCACGACATCCGCGCCAAGTGCTCCGTCACGATGAAGAATGTGCCCCTCTACCACAGCATCCGCACCTTCAGCGGCCTTCGCGCTCATCAGCCGGGCCACGAGTTCGTCATCGGCGAGGTCGCGGGCGCCCCAGGTTTTGTCGACTGCGCGGCCATCGAGTCGCCGGGCCTCTCGTCTTCTCCTGCCATCGGCCGCATGGTGGCAGGCATCGTCTGTGACCTTCTCGGCAACGTTGGCGAGAAGACCGCGTGGGACGGGTCCCGTAAGCGCATCCCCGATGTCGAGCACATGAGCGTTGATGAGTGGGCCGCTCTTATCAAGGAGCGCCCTGACTACGGCCGCGTCATCTGCCGCTGCCGCCACGTCACGGAAGGCCAGATCGTCGACGCCATCCACGCGCCCATCCCCGCGCGCTCCCTCGACGCCGTCAAGCGCCGCACGGAGGCCGGCATGGGCCGCTGCCAGGCGGGTTTCTGCACGCCCAAGGTCATGGAGATCCTCGTGCGCGAGCTGCCCGACATGGACCCCTTGAGCCTCACCAAGCACGGCCCCGGCTCGGAGCTGATCGTCGGCTACACGCGCGCCCAGAAAGGCGGTGAGCGCTGATGGAGCAGCAGGTTTATGACGTGGTCGTCGTGGGCGGCGGGCCGGCAGGCCTTGCCGCAGCGGCCTCTGCCAAGGAGAACGGCGCCAAGAAAGTCCTGGTCATTGAGCGCGACGCCAACCTCGGCGGCATCCTCAACCAGTGCATCCACAACGGCTTTGGCCTCATCACCTTCAAAGAAGAGCTCACCGGCCCCGAGTACGCCGCGCGCTACGCCGAGAAGGCCGTCCAGGCGGGCGTCGAGTTCAAGCTCGACACGATGGTGATCGACATCTCGAGCGATCTTCTCGTCACCTGCGTGAGCGAGGCCTGCGGCATGGAGCTCATCCAGGGGGGCGCCGTTGTGCTGGCCATGGGATGCCGTGAGAGGCCCGCGGGCGCCCTGGGGATCCCGGGATACCGGCCCGCCGGCGTCTACACCGCAGGCACCGCCCAGCACCTCGTGAACATCGAGGGTTACATGCCCGGTCGCCGCGTGGTTATCCTGGGCTCGGGCGACATCGGCCTCATCATGGCGCGCCGCATGACGCTCGAGGGCGCCACCGTATCCTGCGTGGCCGAGCTCATGCCGTATTCCGGCGGCCTTAAGCGAAACATCGTCCAGTGCCTGCAGGATTTCGATATCCCGCTGCTGCTGAGCCATACCGTCACGCGCATCGAGGGTAAGGACCGCGTTGAGGCCGTGACCTTGTCAAAGGTGGACGCCCACGGAAAGCCCGTCCCCGGCACCGAGGTCACCTATCCTTGCGACACACTGCTTCTCTCCGTGGGCCTTCTGCCCGAAAACGAGCTGTCGCGCGCCTGCGGGGTCGAGCTTTCCGGCGTGACGCGCGGGCCCGTGGTCAACGAGTCGCTAGAGACCTCCGTTCCCGGCGTCTTTGCCTGCGGAAACGTCCTTCACGTCCACGACCTGGTCGATTACGTGACGCAAGAGGCGACCTTCGCCGGTAAAAGCGCCGCTGCCTTTGCGGCTGCTGCGTCCGTTGGCGCCGAGAAGACCCTTCCCGTCGAGACCCAGGGAGGCGTTCGCTACTGCGTGCCGCAGGCCATAAGCCCTGCTCGCATGGCCGAAAAGATCACGCTGCGCATGCGCGTGGGCGGTGTCTTCGAGGACCGCTGGCTCGAGGTCTGGGCAGGGGAGACCCTGATCGCCAAGAAGCGTCGGCCGATCCTTGTCCCCGGCGAGATGGAAGAGATCAACGTCAAGCGAGAAGATCTACTCGCCGCCTTGGACTCGGGCGCCCAGAAGATCACCGTCACGCTGAGGGAGGCGTAATCGCCATGGAAAAACAGGTTCTGACGTGCATCAGGTGCCCGCGCGGCTGCCAGGTCGAGCTCACGCTTGAGAACGGCGAGATCACGGGCGTCACCGGCAACTCCTGCAAACGCGGCGAGCTCTACGCCACGGCCGAGCTCACGAACCCGGTGAGAACGGTCACCTCGACCGTGGTGGTCGACGGGGCCGCGGAGGGCCGCATGGTCTCGGTCAAGACGGCGACCGAGGTGCCCAAGGCCAAGGTGCGCGACGTCATGGACGCTATCTTTTCCCTTCGCGCGCAGGCGCCCGTCCACATTGGCGATATTCTCTGCAAAAATATCGCCGACACCGGCGTTGACCTGGTCGCCACTAAAGATATCGCCTAGGCGCCAGAAATAATTTCAAATTTTGCTTGCATCCCGTGGGGGAGACTGGTAAATTACTTTCTTGCGCAAAGGCGCAGTGATTTCGGGTGGTGGCGCAGTTTGGTAGCGCACTTGACTGGGGGTCAAGGGGTCGCTGGT
>CAVDTK010000015.1:0-24252 GCA_963611755.1 Oscillibacter sp. ER4 | reverse complement strand
TGTCTGTCTTCCTCATCGATCTGTTAAGATCGCGGTATCCGGTTCTCAAGGTCCCACGCGCTCAGGCAGTTGGTTTTTGCTGCTCTGTGCGCGAGGAATTACTATACGCGAGAATCCGTTGATTCAAACCGAGACGGACTCACTTCATATTTCCTACATATTTCCTACCGGTGACGGCATAAGAGCGCTCGTTCACCTAGTTTGGCATGCCATTCTTCACGAGGTCGCTTACGGCATCCAAAAGGTCGTCTCGCTCCTTCTCGGTGGAGGCCTCGGCGTAGAGGCGGACGACGGCGTCTGTGCGCGAGGGGCGCATCAATACCCAGGATCCGTCCTCGAACTCAAGGCGCAGGCCGTCGGCGTGGCTCACCTCTACCGGGACCTTTCCGGCGACCACGGGAGGGTTAAGGCCGGGAAGGACATTGCGGAACGCCTGCGTGTAGGCGGAGTCGAGGTGCAGGTCTCGGCGCCTGTAGCACATGCGGCCAAGGTTCAGCTGCTGCTCTTGCACCAGGTCCTTGAGGCTTCTCCCCCGCTGGCACACCAGCTCAACGAGCAAAAGGCTGACGAGAAGACCGTCCCTCTCGTTGAAATGGCACGGCAGGCAGACGCCGCCGTACTCCTCGACGCCCATGAGGACATCGCCCTCAAGCACTTCTCTATATATACGAGAGAAGCCGACGGGCACCGAGACGCTTTCCAGCCCAAGGGACTCGGCCTGGCGATCGATGCAGGCGGAGCAGGTGAGTGTCGTGACGATGCGGCCGGTCAGGCCCTTATCGGCAACGAGGTGGCCCATGAGAAGCGGAACCAGCTGGCTTGCCGAGAGCAGGTTACCCTCGCCGTCGATGGCGCCCGCGCGGTCCGCGTCGCCATCGAGGATAAGGCCCAGGTCGGCGCCGCGGCTCACGACCTCCTGCTCGCACTCGTCGGCCCAGGGGTCGACCGGGATGGGATGCAGGCCGTTGAAGTCGGGCATGGGCTGGCCGTGGATCTCGGTGACGTCGCAGCCGAGCTTGCCGAGGATTCCGGCCAGGTAATACGCCGAGGCCCCGTACATGGGGTCCGCAACGATCTTGGGGGCCGCATCGCGGATCGCCTGGGTATCAACGTGGCCGAGCAACGCATCTATATAGTTGCTCATGAGGTCGCACAGCTCATAGGAGCCGCGCGACTGCGTGGCCTCGCCGGAAATCTGCTCCTCAAGGTCATCGAGAAACTCCTGGCGCATGGGGCCGCCGTCGCTGCTGCGGATAAGGATGCCACCGTACTCGCAGGATTTGTCGCTCGCAGTGATGATCACGCCGCCGATAGCCCGGGGGTCGTGCGCGCAGTTCCAGCCGACGGCCGGCGTGGGGCACGGCCTGTCGGACAAGCGGGCGCGCAAGCCGTATGACCCCAGCACCGCAGCCACGACCTCGGCAAAGAGGCGAGAAGCGACGCGCGTGTCGTAGCCGATGTAGACGGTTGAGCCTGGGGCGTCGTCTGCCCACAGAAGGCCCAGTCCATCGACGAGCCTCACGACGTTTTGCGTGGTGAAGCCGTCGTCCAGGCGAGACTGCCAGCCGTCGTTGCCAAAACGGATTATTTCTTGTTGCCTATCCAAGGTAGGAACCCCTTGACGCGTTACTCCTTGGGGATGTTGACCCCCTGCTTTTCCAGATACTCGATGAGACGTTGCATGGTCTCGGAAGAAAGCACGTGCTCCATGAGACACGCCTCTTCATCTGCGGTATCCGGGTCTACGCCAAGGTCGGTCTCGAGAAACGCGCGCAGCGCCCTGTGGGAGCGCCAGACCATGCGCGCATAGGTCTCGCCCTTCTCGGTAAGCGTGATGCAGCCGTAGCGGCACTGCTCGACCATGCCCATCTCTTTGAGCATGGAAAGAGCCTTGTTGACGCTGGCTTTAGAGACGCCGAGCTGCTCGGCCACGTCGACCGAGCGGACGGACTTGTCCGCCTCGAGGCTCTCGCGAGAAAGTCGGTAAATTGATTCCAGATAATCCTCGCCTGCGCGAGTGAGAGAGTGATCGTCCTGCACACCGGTATTAATCATGCTGACCGCCGTTCTTAAACGCATACGACGCCGCTGGATGCCAGCGGCACGATGCAATGATACCCGCTAATCGTCCAAAGAAGGATTAGGTATCGATTTACGGCAGGCGCGGGCGCCGAGCGCGCAGAGCTTATCGACAAAGCCCTCGTAACCGCGGTCGATGTGGTGGATGGCGCTCACGGTGGTGATGCCGTCGGCCACAAGACCGGCCATGACCAGGGCCGCGCCGCCGCGCAGGTCGGGCGACTTGACCTGGGCGCCCGAGAAGGCCTCGACGCCGTGCATGATGGCGTGATGGCCCTCGATCACGATGTCGGCGCCCATGCGCTGCAGCTCGCTTGCGAACATGAAGCGGTTCTCGAAGACGTTCTCGGTGATGACGCAGCTGCCGTTTGCCAAGGCGAGAAGACACATGGTCTGGGCCTGCATGTCGGTGGGGAAACCGGGGAACGGCAGGGTCTGGATGTCGGTGGGGAGCAGAGGCCCTTCTCGCCAGCAGGTGCACTGGCGCTCGCCGCGCTCGACGGTGATGCCCATCTGCTCGTACTTCTTGAGAACGAGCCCCAGGTGAAGCGGGTCGAAGCCCTTGACCGTCACGGGGTCTTTGCACAGGCCGCCGATGGCCAGGAAGGTGCCGGCCTCGATGCGGTCGCCCACGACGGCGTGGGTGGTGGGGTGAAGCTCGGAGACGCCCTCGATCTCGATGACCGGGGAGCCGGCACCCTTAATGTTGGCGCCCATCTCGTTGAGGAGGTTGGCGAGGTCGACGATCTCAGGCTCACGCGCGGCGTTGTCGATGACAGTGGTTCCCTTGGCGAAGACCGAGGCCATCATGAGGTTCTCGGTGGCGCCCACGCTGGCGAAGGCCAGGGTAACGGTTGCGCCGTGGATGCCGTTGGGGGCGTGCGCGTTGATGTTGCCGTGGTCGATCTTGAACTCGACGCCCAGGGCCTCAAGGCCCAGTATGTGCATGTCGATCTTGCGGGCGCCGATGTTGCAGCCGCCGGGCATGGCGACGATGGCCTTGCCAAAGCGAGAAAGAAGAGGCCCCAGGACCGCGGTCGAGGCGCGCATCTGCGCCACGAGGTCGTAGGGGGTCTCCCAGGAGTCGACACCGGTGGTGTCGATGCGCAGCTCGTGCTCGTTCACGACCTCGATCGTGGCGCCGAGGTTCTTAAGAACCTTGCCCATGACGTGCACGTCTGCGATGTTGGGGACGTTGGTGAGGGTGGTCACGCCTGACGCCATGAGCGTCGCGGCCATAAGCTTAAGAGCGGAGTTCTTGGCTCCCTCGACGGTGACCTCACCGGTGATCTTGTGACCACCCTCAACCTGAATAACGTCCATGTAACCTCTTTTAAGACTGGGCCTACTAAGGCAGGCCTAGACGACTTGTTTCAGTAGAAGGTTACACCAGTTGACCTTATTGTCCCAATAGGCGCGACGGTGGTCGCCCTCGGCGCACGCATCGCGGGCGTCAATGGCCTTGTCGCGCGTCCTGCGCACAGTTTCTGCATCAATGTCGTCGGCGAGACGGGCGTGGTCGGCCAAGATGATGACCTCGTCATCGGAGATCTCGGCGTAACCGCCGGAGACCACGACTTTCTTCTCCTCAAAGGAGCCGTCGGCGACCTTCTGCTTCATGCGCACGACACCGTCGCCCAAGGCGACGATCTCGGGGGCGTGGCCCGGCCAAACGCCGAGCTCGCCCGCATACGTAACCAGCACAAGGCTAGAGACGGGGCCCTCATAGAGGGCCCTGTCGGGCCTTACGAACTGGACATTCAGCTCTGCCATGGCAAGTTCCTAGTTCTCGCTCGCCATCGCAGCGGCGCGACGACGGACGTCGTCGATGTCGCTGGCGTAGCGGAAGGCCTGCTCAGGCAGGTCGTCGCACTTGCCGTCGATGATCTCGCCGAAGGAGCGCACGGTGTCCTGGACGGTCACGTAGGCGCCGGGGTTGCCCGTGAACTTCTCGGCGACGTGGAACGACTGCGAGAGGAACTGCTGGATCTTACGGGCGCGAGCGACGACGTTCTGCTGCTCCTCGGAAAGCTCGTCCATACCGAGAATGGCGATGATGTCCTGGAGGTCGGAGTACTCCTGCAGGGTCTCCTGGACAGCCATGGCCACGCGGTAGTGCTCGTCGCCGACGATGGAGGGGTCGAGCGCGGAGCTCGAGGACGCCAGCGGGTCGACGGCCGGGTAGATGCCCAGCTCGGTGATGGAGCGGGACAGAACCGTGGTGGCGTCGAGGTGCGTGAACGTGGTGGCAGGCGCCGGGTCGGTAAGGTCGTCTGCGGGGACGTAGACGGCCTGGACCGAGGTGATGGAGCCCTCCTTGGTGGAGGTGATGCGCTCCTGGAGCTCGCCCATCTCGGTAGCCAGGGTGGGCTGGTAACCGACTGCGGAAGGCATACGGCCGAGAAGTGCGGAGACCTCGGAGCCGGCCTGCGAGAAGCGGAAGATGTTGTCGATGAAGAGCAGGACGTCCTGGCCCTGGTCGCGGAAGTACTCGGCGGTGGTGAGGCCGGCGAGGGCGACGCGCATACGGGCTCCGGGCGGCTCGTTCATCTGACCGTAGACCAGACAGGTCTTGTTGATAACGCCGGACTCGGTCATCTCGAGGTAGAGGTCGGTGCCCTCACGGGTGCGCTCGCCGACGCCGGTGAAGACGGACGTGCCGCCGTGCTCCTGCGCCAGGTTGTTGATGAGCTCCTGGATAAGAACGGTCTTGCCGACGCCTGCGCCGCCGAAGAGGCCGGTCTTGCCGCCGCGGACATAAGGCTCGAGAAGGTCGATGGCCTTGATGCCGGTCTCGAAGATCTCGGTCTGGGTGGTGAGATCCTCGAAGGCGGGGGCGGGGTGGTGGATCGGGTAGTACTGGACGTCGTCAGGGGTGCCCTTGCCGTCGACCGGCTCGCCCACGACGTTCCAAACGCGGCCCAGCGTAGAGGGGCCGACGGGCATGAGCATGGGGTGGCCGGTGTCCTTGACGCGGAGGCCGCGGGTGAGGCCGTCGGTCGAAGACATTGCGACGGTACGGACGACGCCGCCCTCGAGCTGGGACTCGACCTCGAGGACGATGTTGACGTGACCCATGGGGGTGTCGCCGTCGACCACGAGGGCGGTGTAGATGCCGGGGACCTTATCGTCGAACTTGACGTCGACGACAGGACCGACCACACGGACGATGGTGCCCGTGCCCACGCTCTGGTTTAGCTTTTGGAGCGCGGCCTCTTCGAGGGCCGTGAGCTCCTGGTCGTTTTCTGCCATTAATTCTCCTCCAATGCGGACGCACCGGCGATGATCTCGGTGAGCTCGGTGGTGATGGCGCCCTGGCGGGTACGGTTGTACGTACGGCTGAGGTTACCGAGAACCTCCTTGGCGTTGTCGGTCGCGGACTGCATCGCGCGGCGGCGAGCGCCGTGCTCCGCGGCCGCCGAGTCGAGCAGGGCGTGGAAGATTACCGTCCTGAAGTACGCCGGCAGAAGCTGGCCCAGGACCTCCTCCGCGGACGGGTCGAACGCGAAGTCCGTGTACTCGTGCGCGTGGATCTGGGACAGCGCGTCTGCCGTGCGGGGCTTGTTGGGCATCGTGAGCTGCTCTTTGGTGATGGGAAGGAGCTGCTCGGTCACCTGCGTCTGCTCAACGCGGTTCTTGGCGTGCCAGTAGTAGAGCACCACACGGTCGAAGTCGCCCTTCTCGTAACCTTCCATGGCGTAGGTGGCGATACGGTCCGCCTGGTCCATGTTGGGCTCGGAGGAGATGCCGACGAACGACATCACCGGGGGGTTCTTGCGATAGGTGAAGTACTCCGTGGGCTTCCTGCCGCAGGTGATCACCGAAGACTTGACGCCTTGGGCCGCAAGCTTCTGCATCTCATGCTCGACCGCGCGCTGGGGACCGATGTTGAATCCGCCGGCCAGGCCGCGATCGGAGGCGATGAGAATGAACAGGACGCCCTTCTCCTGCGGGTGCTTTGCCAAGAGGGGCTGCGACGCATCGAAACCAGCGCTGGCAACGTTGGCGAGCATGCGCGTGACAGCGTCCTTGTAGGGCTCTGCCTGTTCTGCTCGCTCAAGAGCCTTGCGGATCCTGGCCGTGGAGATCATCTCCATGGTTCGGGTGATCTGCATGGTGCTCTTGATGGAGCTCATGCGCCTCGATATCTCGCGAAGGTTCGCCATGAGTCTTACTCCTCACCCTTCTTGGCAGAGGAATCGGAGCTCTCGGTGGTCTTCTCGGCGTTGCCCTCGACGTCTTCGGCCTGCTTCTTGTTGGGGTGCTCCAGAAGGAACTGCTCCTTGAAGTGGGCCGTGTGGGTCTTGAGGCGGGCCTGCTTGTCGTCGTCGAGCTTGCCGTCGATGAGGGACTTGCGAAGCGCCGGGTGCCTCTCGGCCATGTACTTGGCCAGCTCGTCGCGGAACAGGGCCACGTGGTCGAGGTCGATGTCGTCGAGGAAGTTCTCCTTGGCGGCAAAGATCGCGATGATCTGGTCGCGCACGTCGAGCGCCGAATAACGGTGCTGCTTGAGAAGCTCCATCATGTGGGCGCCGTGGTTGAGCTGGTACTGGGTGGTCGCGTCGAGGTCGGAGCCGAACTGCGAGAAGGCCTGCTTCTCACGGTAGGACGCGAGGTCCAGACGCAGCGTGCCGGAGACCTGCTTCATGGCCTTGACCTGCGCCGCGCCGCCAACGCGGGAAACGGAGATGCCCACGTCGACTGCCGGGCGCTGGCCCTGGAAGAAGAGGTTGGACTGCAGGTAGATCTGGCCATCGGTGATGGAGATGACGTTGGTCGGGATGTAGGCCGAGACGTCGCCTTCCTGGGTCTCGATGATGGGCAGAGCGGTAAGCGAGCCGCCGCCGTTGGCGTCGGAGAGCTTGCACGCGCGCTCCAGCAGACGAGAGTGCAGGTAGAAGATGTCGCCAGGGTAAGCCTCGCGTCCGGGCGGACGGTGCAGCGTAAGCGACATCTGACGGTAAGCCACGGCCTGCTTGGACAGGTCGTCGTAGATGACCAGGGCGTGACCGCCGGGGTGGGTCTCGTCTGCGGGGTTGCCGTACTCGTCGTTGTACATGAAGTACTCGCCGATAGCGGCGCCCGCCATAGGGGCGATGTACTGCAGCGGCGCGGAGTCCGCGGCGGTAGCGGCGACGATGACGGTCTTGTCCAGGACGCCGTGCTGCGAGAGCTGCTCGCGGATGCCGGCGACCGTGGAGGCCTTCTGGCCGATGGCCACGTAGATGCAGACCATGTCGGTGTTGGCCTGGTTGACGATGGCGTCGATCGCGATGGCGGTCTTACCGGTCTTACGGTCGCCGATGACGAGCTCACGCTGGCCGCGGCCGATAGGCACCATAGCGTCGATGGCGAGAAGACCGGTCTGAACCGGTTCGCACACAGGCTGGCGCTCCATGATGCCGGGGGCCTTGAACTCGATGGGGCGACGGTGGGTCGTGGGGATGGGGCCGAGGCCGTCGATGGGCTGGCCCAGCGGGTTCACGACGCGGCCGAGCATGGCATGTCCCACAGGGATGTCCATGACGCGGCCGGTGGTGCGGCACTCGTCGCCTTCCTTAATGTCTTCAACGTCGCCGAACAAAACGGCGCCGACCTCGTCACGGTCCAGGTTCTGGGCCAGGCCGTAGACGTCTAAGCCAGTCTTAGAGCTGGTGAACTTGAGGAGTTCGCCTGCCATAGCGGTCTTCAAGCCGGACACGTGCGCGATGCCGTCGCCGACCTCGGTGACCACGGAGGCCTCCTGGCGATCGACGGTCGCGTTGATGGCGTCAAGGTTCTGACGCAGCGTGTCCATGATCTTGCTGGAGCTAATAGCATCCGACATTAATCCTCACCTCCATTGAACGAAGAGGAGAGCGTCTTTCTGATGTTTGCGAGCTGTGCTCGCACCGAGGCGTCGTAACGCTGTCCACGAGCCTCGAGCATGATTCCGCCAATAATGGACGGGTCAACGCGCTCGACCAGGTAGATCGGGGCGTTGAAGTAACGAGAAGCCTTGGTACGGACGTTGTCGCGAAGCTCGTCGTCCATGGGGACGGACGTGGTGACCGTGACGGACACCGTCTCGTCCTCGGAGTCGAGGTAGGTCTTGTACTGACGGGCCACCTCGGCCACCAGGTCAAGGTCGTCCTCGCGCTGCATGGCGGCGAGGGTCTCCAGGACCTCAGGCGAGAACTTGCGGGCGTGCTGCCACTGCACGAGGTCCGCGTTGGCGCGGCCCTCGGAGCGGGCGGCCTCAAGAAGCGCCCTGGTATAGGCTTCGACCTTATCGGCGTCTGCGCGCTTACTGGTCATTGGACGTGCCTACTTCCGCGAGGTACTTCTCGGCAAGCTTGCGCTGGTCGTCCTCGGAAAGATCGTTACCGATGATCTTGGTCGCGATCTCGACGGACAGATCAACGACGGAGCCGGAAAGCTCGATCATTGCCTTGTGGCGCTCGGAATCGACGGCGCCGTGGGCCTTGGAGATGATGTCGGCGGCCTCGCGCTGAGCCTTGGCGAGGATCTGCGAACGCTCCTCCTCGGCCTCCTTCTTGGCCTTGGCGATGATGGCCTCGGCCTCCTTGTGGGCCTCGAGGATCTTGCCCTCGTAGCCCTTTGCCTCCTCGGCGGCCTGGAGCTTGGACTTCTCCGCCGCGTCGAGGTCTTCCTGAATCTTCTGCTGGCGCTTGTCCATCATCGAGAGGACCTGCGGCCAAACGAGCTTAGCCAGGACGGCCCAGATGATGAGGAAGGCGATCAGCGCGGGGACGAACTCCGCCACCTTGGGGATCAAGATGTCGGCGCCCACCGCCTCGTCTGCAAAAGCGAAGGTCGGGCAAGCGAGCGTCAAAGCGGCGGCAGCCGCAGACGTGCTGGCGAGAAGACCTTTCATCGGGGTTTTCATTTAATGCCTCCTACCGAGTCCGTTGTCAGTCTTTACTTAACGATAAGGCTGACGACGAAGCCGATAAGTGCCAGTGCCTCAACGAATGCAGAGCCGAGGATGAAGACCGTGAACAGACGGCCCTGGACCTCAGGCTGGCGAGCCATGCCCTGCGCAACACCGCTGGCCGCAAGGCCAATACCGATACCAGCGCCGATAACGCCAAGACCATAACCAACGACACCGAGAGCTCCCACAATTCCTCCTTTGTCATTCGCCCCAGAATTTCTTGTTAGATGGGACGAGTTTTGAAACCAACTTACTTGCTATCACCTGCGGGCAAGCTGCCCGCGAGTTGCCAAATTACTCCTCGTCGGACTCCGCGATCTGGATGTAGACGGCGGAGAGAAGCGCGAAGACGTAGGCCTGGATGGCGGCGACCATGATCTCTACCACGTAGATAACCAGAAGGATCGCGACCCACAGGACCGAGGCCCCAGCCTGCGCGACGGCCATCGCGGAGAAGGCGCTGACCAGCGGCTCGAAGAAGAGCGAGGCGAGAATGGCGAACGTGCCCATGACGACGTGGCCGGCGAAGAGGTTGCAGAACAGACGAACTGCCAGGGTGACCAGGCGAAGGATCGTCGAGAGAACCTCGATGAGCCAGACCAGGGCGTTAAGCGGGAAAGCCACGCCCGCGGGCGCCAGGCTCTTCACGTAGCCCAGGGCACCGTGCTTCTTGATGCCGCAGACGATGAAGTAGACGAAAGACACGATGGCCAAGGCCGCGGTGGTCGAGATGGTGCCGGTACCGGGCTTGCAGCCGGGGATGATGCCGACGATGTTGTTGGCAAGGATCACCAGGAACAGCGAGGCGATGAAGGGGAAGTGCTTACGCCAGGTGTCGCCCAGCAGTCCCTTGCACATATCGTCGCGGACGAACTCGACCAGGTACTCCATGGCGTTGACGAAGCGCCCCTGAGGAACCAGGCTCTTGGCCTGCTTGCTCTTGAACGCGAACAGCAACACCAACATGAGAACGACGGCCACGACAAACCAGAACGAATACTGAGTAAAACCGACAGTATCCAGATTGCCTGCGATTGGAGTGGATTTGAAGCTCGAGACGAGCTCGTTAACCTCACCGCTCAGGCTATCAAGAGGGTTCACGTACGCTTCCTTTCTCCCTCAGCCCGTTGGGCGGCCTGCGCCGCCTTCCAAGCCCTTACCGCCTCTATTGCCCAGAAGAGCAAAAAGGACAAAATCATCGCGCAGCCAAAGGTCAAGACCTCTGTGCCTGCGGCAACGTACACCGCGAGCAGCGCCAAGGACAAAAACAGGAACGAGGATAGTACACTGGCCATCCCCGCGGCCATGCTCACCCTTGTACCCGTTTTCAAAGCCTTTTCAAACAGAAATGCGGGGGCAAAACTTCCCGCTAGGCCACACAAAACGCCGGCGATTATCGCTGACGAGAAGCCCATGGCCAACCCTCCTTGAAACGGCTTTTGAAACCGCTGACGAACAATAATTGAACGCAGTTCAAAAATCAACGACCGTTCACGGAATATGTTCGATTCGCCACATTTCCACCAACAGTTGATTAGCGGGTTCCGAAGATACGGTCGCCGGCGTCGCCCAGGCCCGGCAGGATATAGGCGTTCTCGTTGAGGCAACGATCGACCGAGCAGGTGTAGATGCGCACGTCAGGGTCGGCGTCCAGGACGGCGCGAACACCCTCGGGGGCCGCCACGAGCACCAGCACGCGGACGTCCTGCGCACCGGCGTCGCGCAGGTACTTGATGGCCGCGACGAGCGAGCCGCCGGTGGCGAGCATGGGGTCGACGACCAGGCAGGTGCGCTCCTCGATGTCGGCGGGAAGCTTGCAGTAGTAGGGCTGCGGCTCGTGCGTGACGGGGTCGCGGAACATGCCGATGTGGCCCACACGCGCGGAAGGCACGAGCTGCAGGACGCCGTCGACCATGCCGAGGCCCGCGCGCAGGACGGGCACCACGGCGACCTTCTTGCCGGCAAGGCGCTTGCAGGTCGTGGTCTCGAGCGGCGTCGTGACCTCAACGTCCTCGAGGGGGAAGTCGCGCATGGCCTCGTAGCCCTCGAAGATGGCGAGCTCGCTCACGAGCTGCCTGAACTGCATGGTAGAGGTCTTCTCGTCACGCAGGATGTGGAGCTTGTGCTGGACCAGGGGGTGGTCGACCACCACAAGACGATCGTTTTCGATCGCGCTGCCGCCCATGTTGTTGCTCATAGCCGTCCCTTCACATAAAGGCCCCGCCGCTGCTGCGGCGAGGCCTGAATCCAAAATGGGCTACCAGTCTAGTCCAATTGGGGCGACTAGTCCAAGGTGGGGTAAAGCGGGTGGACGGCGAGAAGCTCGCGGACCTCGGCGTGGGTCCTGTCGATGATGTCGGGGTCGTTGATGCCGGACACGACGTCGCCGATGAGCTGGCCGATGCGCTCGCACTCCTGCTCGGTGAAGCCGCGCGTGGTGGCCGCGGCGGAACCCACGCGGATGCCGGAGGTCACGAACGGCGAGCGCTTCTCGCCGGGGATCGTGTTCTTGTTGACGGTGATGCCGACCTCGTCCAGGGCGCGCTCCGCGTCCTTGCCGGTGACGTCGCCGGCGGGCGTGAGGTCAACGAGCAGCAGGTGGTTGTCGGTGCCGCCGGTGACAAGGCGCAGGCCGCGCGACTCCATGCCGCGGCCCAGGGCCTTGGCGTTGACGAGAATGGCGTCGGTGTAGTCCGCGAAGCTGGGCTGCAGGGCCTCGCCAAAGGCGACGGCCTTGCCGGCGATGACGTGCTCGAGCGGGCCGCCCTGGGTGCCGGGGAAGACGGCGGAGTTGAGCTTTTTGGCCAGGTCCTCGTCGTTGGTCAAGATGATGCCGCCGCGCGGGCCGCGCAGGGTCTTGTGCGTGGTGGAGGTGGTGACGTCGGCGTAAGGCACCGGGCTGGGGTGGCGGCCGGTGGCCACGAGGCCCGCGATGTGGGCCATGTCGACCATGAGCTTGGCGCCGTTGTCGTGGGCGATCTGGGCAAAGCGCTCGAAGTCGATGGTACGCGGGTAGGCCGAGGCGCCGGCGATGATGACCTTGGGCTTGTACTCGGCGGCCTTGGCGGCCACGTCGTCAAAGTCGATGCGCTCGGTCTCGGGGTTGAGGCCGTAAGAGACGATGTTGTAGAGCTTGCCCGAGAAGTTGGCGGGCGAGCCGTGGGTGAGGTGGCCGCCGTTGTCCAGGCTCATGCCCATGACGGTGTCGCCGGGCTTGACCATGGCCGCGAGGGCGGCGTAGTTGGCCTGGGCACCGGAGTGAGGCTGAACGTTGGAGAACTTGGCGCCAAAGAGCTTACACACGCGGTCGCGCGCCAGGTCCTCGACCTTGTCGACGGCCCAGCAGCCGCCGTAATAGCGCTTGCCGGGAAGGCCCTCGGCGTACTTGTTGGTAAGGCAGGAGCCCACTGCCTCCATCACGGCCTCGGAAACGAAGTTCTCGGACGCAATGAGCTCGATGGAGTTGCGCTGGCGGCGCAGCTCGTCTCCGATGGCCTCAAAGATCTCGGGGTCGGCCTCGCGAAGGTTCTCCATATACATGTTGTTCCCCTCTCTATATGTAAAGCGACGCATGTCATATAACAGCGCCCCCGGCAAGGCCAGGGGCGATGGTATTTACATTCCGAAGTCCTCGGGAACGCCCTCGAAGGCGGGATCGTCCTCGCGCATCATCTTCTCGACGCGGCCCGTGTGGCGGCCACCGCCGAACTCGGTGGTGAGGAAGGTGTCCACGATCTGGCAGTTGAGCTCCAGCGGGACAAAGCGCCCGGACAGGCCGATGACGTTGGCGTTGTTGTGCTCGCGGCAAAGGGTGGCGAACTCGACGGTCTGGATGGGCACGGCGCGCACGCCGGGGACCTTGTCGGCGGTCATGGCGATGCCAAGGCCGGTGCCGCAGATAACGACGCCGCGGTCCGCCTTGCCGGAAGCGACGGCGCGGCCGACCTTATCGCCGAAGTCGGGGTAGTCGCAACGGTCGTCGGTCGCGGGGCCCAGGTCGAGGACCTCGTGGCCCAAAGACTCCAGGTGCTCGATGATGGGAGCCTTCTGGATGAAGCCGGCGTGGTCAGAGGCAACGGCAATGCGCATTGATCATCCTTCCAAAAGCGGTCGATAGGCACGTTCCACGCTAGCGTAACACGGCCATGATCTGCTCCGTGGAAATTGCACCTTCTCGCAACACATGAACGTCCGGTTTCGTGCAATCGACGATCGTTGAGGGCGTGGCGAGAGGAGACGGACCGCCGTCGACCACCAGGTCGGCCTCGCGGAGAAGGGCGGGGTCGAGGGCGGCGGCGCTGGTGGCGGCGGGCATCCCGTGAAGGTTCGCGCTGGTCTGGGCGAGCGGGGCGTCGAGGGCGCGGACGACCTTCTCGATAAGCTCTGAGCCGGGGGCACGCAGGGCAATCGTCGGCTCGGCAGCCGGATCCTGGGCGTCTACCTGCGCATACTCGGGCGCGATGTCGTCTGCCGCCTTGACCACCAGAGTAAGGGCGCCCGGCCAGAAGGCTTGAGCCAGCTTCTTGGCATAGTCGGGCACGTCTTTGCCCCAGCGCTCCAGGCCGTTCTCGCGCGAGACGAACCACGGCAGGGTCTGCGAAAGGTCGCGGCGCTTGATCTTGAAGATGCGGCGGTGCGCGGGGTTATCGGCGGTCGCGGCGCAGGCCAGGCCGTAGACGGAGTCCGCGGGCAGGACCAGGACCTTGCCGTCGCGGGCCGCCACCGCGACCTTCTCGACCACTTCTACCTGCGGGTTATTGGGGTCGACCTTCACCGTCTTTGCCTCAAGTACGGGGGAGGCGCCCGGCAGGCTCCCCTCTCGCACGGCCACGAGGATGCGGGGGCGGTGCGTGAGGTCCTCGTGGATCTCGACGCGTGCCCAGCCGCCGGCCTCGCGGGCGAGACGGGCCGCGTCTTCTAGGCTCTCCTCAAAGAGCTCAACCGCGAGCATGCCGCCCGGGCACAGCGCTGCGGGCGCCAGCTTGAGCAGGCGGCGGAAGACATCCAGGCCGTCTGCTCCCCCATCGAGGGCCAGCTCAGGCTCGTTGTCGCGAACCTCGGCAGGGACCTCCTCGGCCAGGACGCGCGTGGGGATGTAGGGTGGGTTGGAGACCAGGACCGCGAAGGTGCCCATGAGCGCCGGATCGACGTCTGCGGCCAGGTCGGTCAAGACGATGTCGACGGCGTCGCCCAGGCCCAGCGAGTCGCGGTTACGTTTTGCCAGGTCAAAGGCTATGGGAGAAAGGTCGGTTGCCACCACATGGGTGCCGGGGCGCTCCTGTGCGATGGACAGGGCGACGCAGCCCGTGCCCGTGCCCACCTCCAAGACGTTGACGCCCTGGCCGCCCGCCGCAGCGTTGGCGGCGTCCACGCCCTCAAGGGCCAGGTCAACCAGGATCTCGGTCTCGGGCCGCGGAATCAAGACGCCCTTCTCGCAACGCATGACGATGTGCCTGAAGGGCATCTCGCCGGTGACGTACTGCAGGGGCTCTCCGGCGGCGCGGCGCTCGATGGCCGCGTGCATGCTGGCCAGCTCCTCGGGCGTCAGCGGCTTATCGAAGCTGGTATAGATGCCCACGCGCGTGAGGCCGCACGCCGCGCACAGCAGCCATTCCGCGGAAAGCCGCGGGTGCTCGTCTCCGCTGCGCTCCAGGTAGCCAACGGTCCAGTCCAGGACCTTCTTGACGGTCCACGGCTCTTCTTGCTGCATGTTTCTCTCCCCTGCTCGCGTTTGTGGGAAAAAGCATAGCCCAGGCATGCGCGCGGACAGCCCACCTCTTAAAAAGGTTGCGCCAAACCTATCAAGTAACTGACAAGGGGCTATCAGGTCAAATCCTGACAGCCCCTTGTGCCTGCGCTTTATTTAGTTGCGAGAAGATGCCTCTCAAATGCGCGGGCCCCAAAGCCCGTGCACGATTCGTCCACATATTAGATTGTGAGAAGCGCCTAACCTGCGATTTGTTTAACCGTGTAGGTGTTGGCCAGTTGCGCGCCCGTATCGGACCAGTTCTCTTTGACCTCGATAAGGCCGGCCTCGCGCATCTTTTTCATCAAGCGGTCCGCGGTCTTCTCGGCACAACCCACGCCTTGCGCAATCTCTGCCTTGGTGACGGACTTGTCCATGTTGTCCGTCAGAAAATCGAGTATATGCTTCCCCGTAGGCGTCAGGCGGAAAATCTCTTCCGTCATCGTTTTCCTCTCTTAGCCCCCTAGCGGATAAAAGTTTGAATCTTTCCCCCGCATTGCCCCCCGACAATGCTATTGAATGACAGTCTACCCCCCCCCGATCAATTTTTGCCAGAGAATGTTCATTATTGACACTCTTACATAAACAAAACCCACGTAGACGACGCGCGCCTACGTGGGTTAAACAAATAAATTATGTTGCTTAAGCAACCCTTAGACGCTTTGCGCCAGCTTCTCGGCACGCTCGGCGGCCGCCAAGGCCTCGATGACGTCAGAGAGGCTGTTGCCGAGAAGGACGCCGTTGTAGGTAGAGTTGAAACCGATGCGGTGATCGGTCACGCGGTCCTGCGGCAGGTTGTAGGTGCGGATCTTCTCGGAACGGTTGCCGTGGCCGATCTGGCTGGAGCGCTCGGCGCCTACCTCGGCCTGCTGACGCTCGAGCTCGGCCTCGTACAAGCGGGCACGCAGCATCTGCATGCAGACCTCGCGGTTCTGGATCTGCGAGCGCTGGTCCTGGGACTGCACCACGGTGTTGGTGGGCAGGTGGGTGATGCGCACAGCCGAGTACGTGGTGTTGACGCACTGGCCGCCAGGGCCGGAGGCGCAGTAGGTATCGATGCGCAGGTCGGACTGCTCGATGTGGATGTCGATGTCATCGGCCTCGGGGAGAACGGCGACGGTTGCCGTGGAGGTCTGGATGCGGCCCTGGCTCTCGGTCTTGGGAACGCGCTGGACACGGTGGGTGCCGGCCTCGTACTTCATGACGGAGTAGACCTTGTCGCCCGTGACCTTGAACTCGATGGTCTTGTAGCCGCCGGCATCGGACGGGCTGCTCGAGAGAACCTCGACCTTCCAGCCCTTGGAAGCGGCAAAGCGCTCGTACATCTTGAAGAGGTCGCCGGCGAAGATTGCCGCCTCGTCGCCGCCCGCGGCGCCGCGGATCTCGACGATGGTGTCCTTGTCGTCGTTGGGGTCGGCCGGGATCAGCAAGATCTTGATCTCGTCCTCCAGCGCGGGGAGCTTCTCCTCGTTGGCGGAGATGTCCTCCTGCAGCATGGCCTTCTCGTCCGCGTCGGAGGCCTCGTGCAGCATCTCTTTGGCGGCGTCGATGTCGTCGAGGGCGCCCAGGTACTCACGGGCCTTCTCGACAAGCTCGGTCTGGCCGGAGTGCTCCTTGGCCAGGCGGGCGTACTCTTTGGGGTCCGAGGCGACGGCCGGGTCCATCAGCTTGGCCTCGAGCTCCTGGTACGCAGCGATGATCTTCTCTAATCTCTCACGCATTTCATAACTCCCGTGCGCATATATTTACTCATACGGAGTTAATGATATACCTAAGCAGCCAAAAACCAACGCGCGTGGGCGCGACACTATAGAGATCCAACTTTTGAGGAGAAGCATGTCAGAAGAGCAGCAGACGCACGAGCCCAAACCGGACGCGACCTTGGAGCGCCCGGCCATGCCAACGACCTCGCTTGATAGGGCTAAGAAGGGCACGGCGGGCGACGGCGAGGGCGGCGTTGGCGGAGATACCGCTGGCGCTGGCAGCGCTGGCGAGAAGGGCTTCGTGCAGGGGCGCATTGCGGCGGCCAGGCAGTTCGTGGCCCAGCGCAAGGCCGCGAGCATCGTCTTTGCCGGGTTTCTCTGCTTTGTGGCGGTGTTTCTCGTTGTGGCCTATCGCCACACCACAGGCATCCCCGATGAGGCGACGATTTTAAACGACGCCCAGCTCAGGATATCCGCGCCCGAGTGCGGAGCCAACGATTTCTCCGCCGACGACCTTTTGGTCTTTGAAAGCGCCAAGGTGCGCTCGGCTAGCCGCAACGCCACCGCAGTCGAGTCCTCGGCCGCGCAGTTTGGCGCCTCGGCCTACGCGAGCGCCGACGTGGCGCTGACCTGGAAGAGCTCCGCGGTCAAAGCCGTGACCACGGCGACCCTGGGATACGCCAAGGTAAACGGCGAGTGGGTGGCCACGGGCCTTCCCGTGGACGCCAAGACCTCGTTCGAGGCCACGGCCGGCATCAACCAGTCGGGCGTGCGCGCCAACATCGACGAGATCCTTCAGAAGGCGGAGGATTCTCTCGGCGACGAAGCAGGCGAGAAGACCGCCGTCAGCTCTTCTACCAGCGCAAACGCCGCGGACAGCGAGACGACCCTGCTCGCCCTCTACGCCACCGCCAGCACCAAGATCGAGAGCGAGGACTTCAACGCCGACGCCCAGACCGACACCGTGAAGCTCACCTGCAAGAAGGCCTCGAGCTTTGTGTCCTACGAATGCGACCTGACCGTGGTCTTCTCGTTTAAACAGACGAGCGGCGTCTGGGAGATCGACTCGGTGAGCGTGGACAACGCCGATAACGCAAAGACGGCCAGCTACGATGCCCTGTTGGGAACCTGGCAGTCGACCTTCCAGGCTCAGGAGACCGACGGCACCAAGTGCCTGGCCGCTTCCGCCGCGCCGCTGCGCGTGACCATCACCAAGGTCGACCCGGCAAAGGACGGCGCGGCGCCCAAGCTCACCGCCAAGGTCGACGGCATCGCACACTTCCACGCGCGGCCCGATAAAGACAGCGCCGGCACGGACGGCGACTTTACGTTCAGCGCGCTTGACCTGACCGCGAGCCTGACCGGCGAGGAGGGCGGCCTGATCTTTACCGGCGACCTTCCGCAGCAGGTCAACGGCACTGTTTCTGTTGAGCTGGACTTTGGCAGCGCAAGCGACGCCTCGGCCATCACCGCCAAGGCGACCAGCACGTATCGCCACACGGGGTCGTTCTTGCTCATCCCCTATGACGAGACGCTGATCTACACCGACACCTTCACGCTGCGCCGCGACGCAGCGTAGGCGTCGGAGCGGCGACCACCGCGGCCAAGCCGTGCTGGCCAAACCGCGCCGCGCCCCTCTCCCCCACACCCACGAACCCGCGCACACAAAAAGCGCCGCACCCAAACGGATGCGGCGCTTCTTCATGCCGTTTAGCAGGCGAGAAGCCCTTGGCTACTCGGCAGCAGCCTCGGTCTCGGCCTCGGCAGCGGGGGCCTCCTCGGCCACGGGAGCCTTGGCAGCCTCAGCGGCGGCCTTCTTCTCGTACTCAGCAGCGCGCTTGGCCTTCTCGGCAGCCTTGGCCTCGGCGGCAGCCTTGCGGGCAGCCTCGGCGGCAGCGGCCTTGGCGGCCTTGGCGGCCTTGGCCTCCTCGGCCTTCTTGAGCTGGGCAGCGGCGGCGCCACCGAACTTGTCGGCAAAGCGCTGGACGCGTCCACCGGTGTCGACGAGCTTCTGGGTGCCGGTGTAGAACGGGTGGCACTTGTCGCACAGGTCGATGGTCATCTCGGACTTGGTGGAGAAAGTCTTCCACGTGTTGCCGCAGGTGCAGCGAACGGTGCACTCCACGTAATTAGGGTGAATACCTTGCTTCATTGCAGGACTCCTGTTCGTCGGCCCTGGTTCCGACCAGGGCAGGGGGGTTGTCCTGATTTCTAACCAGGACAGTCAAGCTTTCAAAGTGTATCAAAAGCCGGCTGGGCCATATAGGGAAAATATCGGGCGTTTAGGCAGTTTTGTACAATGCTCACACATTTGCAGGCGCCGTCGGCGGTTAAACTGGTCGAGAAAATCTTGGTCACCGGCAGGAAGGGCCCCGCCCAACCGCCGGGCACTCACCCGAAAGGCGCGCATGTTTCTCTCCGTCGACATTGGCAACACCCACACCACCATAGGTTTGTTCAGCCGCCGCGGCGAGGCCGTGCGCTGTTGGCGCATGCCGTCGCAGCCGGCCGATACCGCAGACACCCTGCGCGCGCGTCTCCACACCTTCTTTACCATGGACGGATTTGAGTTTGCCGAGGTCACGTCGGCGGGTGTGGCCAGCGTGGTCCCGCCCTTGAGCCGCGCCTGGCAGATGACCTTGAGGGAGATACTTTCCGGCGAGCCGCTGATGGTCTCCGCCGGGCAGAGCTACGGTATGCGCGTCGACATGCCCGACCCCACCTGCGTGGGCGCCGACCGCATCGCCAACGCGATCGCGGCCATCAAGACCTATGGCACGCCCGTCATTGTGGTGGACTTTGGCACCGCGACCAACATCGACGTGGTTGACCAGGCGGGGGCCTATCGCGGGGGCGCCATCTCGCCGGGCCTCATGCTGTCGGCCAACGCGCTGTTTGCCAAGGCGGCAAAGCTCTCGAGCATCCCCGTCGTGGCGCCGGTCTGCGCGTTGGGCGACACGACCGAGAAGGCCATCCAATCCGGCCTGGTCATCGGCGCAGCGGCGCAGGCGGAGGGCCTGGTCGCGCGCATCAAGCGGGAGCTCAACGCACCGGAGGCGACCGTCGTGGGCACGGGTGGCCTGGCCCAGACCGTGGCCGAGGCGACCGATCTCTTCGACGAGATCGACCCCACGCTCACCTTGCGCGGCATTCGCGACATCTGGCTGTATACGCAGGGCAGATAGAACTAGCGGCGAGAAGGGCGAGACGGCCCGAGAAGGGCTTCTCCCCTACTGCTGCGCCGCGCGAATGCGGGCCTGCTCAGGGGCTATTTCGATCTCGGCGCCGAGCTCGTTTTTGACGGTCGCGCGGCCCCAGACGTCCATGCCGGCCAGGGTCCCCTTGAGGGCCACCTTGCCGTTGGGGTAGACCACGTCGACCGGCTTGCCCATGAGCGGCATGCGGTCGAAAAGGTCGTTGAGCACGGGACCCAGGGGCGTCGCGGCCTTACCGGCCGCAAGGATCGAGGCCTCCCACGCGCTGACCTGGGCCATCGCGGCCTCCGCCACCAGGGCGGCCAGGCGATCGGCGTCCTTCTCGGCAACATCAGGCAACTGGACGTGGCAGACCACGAACATGCCCTCGCCGTAGCCGGCGGTCGTGGTCACCTTGGCGAGAAGGTCGTTGGCCCCGGGTGCGGCATCGGCCGCGGCCCCGCCGTCCGCCGCGGCCCCGCCGCCGCACACGTCGTGCGGCCAGGCGATGCCCGCCCCGGCGACCCCAAAGGCCTCAAGGGCGTCGGCCACGCCGAGCGCCGCCGCGTACGGAACGCCCGGCAGATAGGCCATGCCCACCGCGGGACGGCAGATGAACTCGACCGTCAGGGTGCCGTCGCCCGCCAGCCAGATGTTCTTCTCGCCAGCCGCAGCGCCTTCGTGCGCGAGCTCTACCAGGTCTTTATTTGCGCTTACGCCCATGCCACTTCTCCCAAATCCGCGGTCACGTGCCCCACGCGCTGCTCGCGCGGCAGGACGGTCACGCCGCCGTGCTCGAGGAAGCGCGTGGGGTCGTGCATGAGGTCCTCCATGGGGACGATCACGTAGTCGCGCTCGCCCAGGCGGCGGTGCGGCAGCGTCAGGCGCGCGCCCTGGTGCGCCTCGCCCTCGACCCACATGAGGTCGCAGTCGATGGTGCGGGCGGTGTGGCCGGGCTTCCTGGGGTCGCGGTCGGCCGGGCGCAGGCGGCCCAGGCTCTCCTCGACCTCCATGAGCTTGCCCATAAGGACCAGCGGGTGAAGCTCGGTGCGCAGCTCGACCACGCAGTTGGCGACCGGCGTGGCGATGCCGTAGGCCGGCTCGGTCTCGTAGGCGTGGCTCACGCCGGAGACGCAGGTCAGCGGGATCTCGTCGATAAGCTGGACGGCGCGCGACAGGTAGCCCACGCGGTCGCCCTCGTTGGAGCCCAGGCTCACGAAGGCCTGGCGCGGGTCCTTGCGGGTGACGGCCCAGTAGGCGTTGACGGCCTGGGCGCAGCCGGCCACATCGTGGACGCGCAGGATGCGGGCGCCGCTCTCGATGGCGGCGATGCAGATGCCCTGCGTGGCGGCGTCGCGATCCTCCGCGTTGGCCACGCCCGAGACGGCGCCCACAAAGCGCTTGCGGCTCACGGCCGTGAGCAGCGGATATCCCATCGAGACCATGGAGCGAGAAGCGCGCTGGATCACCACGTCCTCGTCGGCGTACTTGTCAAAGCCCGGGCCCGGGTCGATGCAGATGCGGTCGTGCGAGACGCCCGCGCGCATGAGGGTCCTGGCCTGGTCGCCCAGAAAGCCCATGACCTGGCGCATGATGGGCGCCTCCTCAGGCAGAGTGAAGCGGCGGGTGGCCGTGCGCTGGACGGGGGCGCCGCTCCTGGTGGGGCGGTTCTCGTCGAGAAGGACTTGCTTGCGCGGGACGTGGCTGCCAAGGCCGCCCTGGTCCCAGTGCATGACGACGCAGCCGCAATCCGAGTCGGCGGCGGCCTGGACCATGGCCGGGTCGGTGAAGCCCGTCACGTCGTTGATGATCGAGGCGCCCAGGTTGACGCACATCTTTGCCACCGAGGCGTGGCGCGTGTCGACCGAGACGAGCGCGCCCTCGGCCACAAGCTCGCGCACGACGGGGACGATGCGGGCGGCCTCTTCCTTCTCGGAAACCGGGCGGTGGCCTGGGCGGGTTGACTCGCCGCCCACGTCGATGATGTCGGCGCCCTCGTCGAGCATGGCCAGGCCGCGCGCGACGGCCACCTTGTGGTCGAGGTTCTCGCCGCCGTCCGAGAAGGAGTCCGGCGTCACGTTGAGGACACCCATGATGCGAGGCCGCGCGAGCGACAGCTCGAACTTTCCGCAGCGCCACGCCGTACGGTTGTCTCTAAGCATGTGAGGTCCTTTCTGGTGCTTGGCCGGTCTTGCCTGGTGGGGCCGGGCGGCCCGTCGCGGGCAGATTTTCCTATTGTACCCGCTTGGTTTTGCGGTCGGCGGCGAGCAGGTCGCGTTGGCGAGAAGCCCTTAGAAATCGAACGCGGCCGCGATGTCGCAGGCGCACACGAGGTCGGCTCGCGAGTCCTGCGGGGTGGGCTGCTTGTTAACGATGACCAGCTCAGAGCCCTTGAAGTAGTTGATGAGGCCCGCCGCGGGATAGACTACCAAAGACGTCCCGCCGATGATCAGGACATCGGCTGCCTCGATGGCCGCAACGGAGTCGACCAGGGTCTTCTCGTCAAGGCTTTCCCCGTAGAGAACGACGTCAGGCTTGATGAGGCCACCGCACTCCGGGCAACGGGGGACGCCTGTGGTCTGGGTGACCCAGCGGGCGTCGTAGGAGGTGCCGCAACGGCGACAGATGTTGCGGTGGACGGATCCGTGCAGCTCAAGGACGCGTTTTGAGCCGGCTGCCTGGTGCAGGCCGTCGATGTTCTGGGTGATGACGGCCTTGAGCTTGCCTTCTTGCTCCAGCTGGGCCAGCTTGAGGTGGGCCTGGTTGGGGCGCGCGTCGAGGGCGATCATGCGCTCGCGGTAGAAATCGTAGAACTCGGCCGTGTGCGAGACAAAGAAGTCGTGGCCCAGCATGGTCTCGGGCGAGTACTTGAAGTGCTGGCGATAGAGGCCGTCCTCGCTTCTGAAGTCCGGGATGCCCGAGGCCGTCGAGACGCCCGCGCCGCCAAAGAAGACCACGTTATCGGACTGGTCGATGACCTTTTTCAGGGCGTCGGCTGCCTCTTTGGGATCTGTGATGTATGCCATGGTCGAAGCCTTTCTCGGCTGGGGCGCTTGGTCGAACGTCCTTGCCCGCTCAAAAGGACGATACAAAGCGCCGGTTGTTTTATCCAGTCTAACCCCGCTCGGCGCGTGGGGCCTAAAATCGCTTAGCTGAAACAAGCCTTTTTGGAAACTGCAAAGCATTTCGAGGAACACTATGTCCGACCTGCAGAATAACGCCATCACCGTGCCCGGGTGCGCCCTTGCCTTTGAGGGAGGCGGCTACCGCGAGGCCTTCTCGTCGGGCGTGGCCAACGTGCTTTTGGATGCAGGCCTGAACTTTGGGTACGTGTGCGGGGTCTCGGCCGGGGCGAGCAGCACCGTGGACTACGCCAGCCGTGACCAGGTGCGCGTTCGCGACGCCTTCATGACCGACGGGGCGTTCAAGGACGCCGTTGGGCTGCGGTCGTTTGTCCACGGAGGCGGCTGGTTCAACGCCGACATGCTCTACGAGGGCGCCGTCGAGACGAACTCGATGCCGTTTGACTGGGAGGCGTTTGTCGACAACCCCGCCGAGATCTGCGTGCAGGCGTTTTGCCGCGATACCGGCGAGAGCGTGCGGTTTCACAAGGCGGACATGACCGACGTCGTGCGCCTGATGGACATGGTGCGCGCGAGCTCGACCCTGCCGTTGGCCATGCGGCCACGCGAGCTGGACGGGCAGATCTACTACGACGGCGGCCTGGGTGTGGGCGCCGGGCTGCCGGTGTGCCTGGCGCAAGACGACGGCTACCAGCGCGTCTTCTTTGTGGCCACGCGCGAGAAGGGCTACCGCAAAAGCGCGCCGAGCCCCGCCGAGCAGCGCTTCTACCGGCGCGTCTTTGGGAAGTACCCCCACATCTGCGAAGCGCTTCTCACTAGGACCGAGCGTTACAACACCGAGCTCGACCGCATCGAGGCCTTGGCCGAGGCCGGCGACGTGCTGGTCGTCTACCCCGACGCAATGACTGTCTCGAGCGGAACGACCAATGCGGCGCAGCTACGGGCCCTGTACGAGGCCGGTCGCAAGCAGGCGATCCGCGAGATGCCCGCGTGGCGCGAGTGGCTTTTTGGCAGCGAGGCCGCCGCGCCCGAGCTTCCCGAGGGCTGGGACGGCTATATCACCATCGGGTAGCGGGGCCAGTCGCGGCCAGCGCGGCCCGCGCCTGGACGCTAGACTTAACCGAGACCACCCCGCCCCCAGACAGGAGCTTCTTATGACCAACACCGCCCGTGAGCTGCGGCTTGTTTCTTGGAACGTCAACGGCCTGCGCGCCGTGACCAAAAAAGACCCCAGTTTCGAGGAAATCTTCTCGCAGCTGGACGCCGACGTCTTTGCCCTGCAGGAGACCAAACTCCAGGAGGGGCAGCTCGCCCTCGTCCTGCCCGGCTACCACCAGACCTGGAACTATGCCGAGCGCAAGGGCTACTCGGGCACGGCGGTCTTTAGCAAAGAGGCCCCGCTGCAGGTCATCCGCCAGATCGGCTGCCCCGTGGCCGACGACGAGGGGCGCGTCTGCGCCCTGGAGTTTCCCACCTACTGGTTCGTGGACGTCTACACCCCCAACGCCAA
>CAVDTK010000014.1:13311-24487 GCA_963611755.1 Oscillibacter sp. ER4 | reverse complement strand
ATCAAGGCCAACGCCAAGTACCAGAAGGTCTACCCGCTGCTCTCCGCCCTGTCCCGCCCGCTGATCTCCAAGCACATCGTGGATATCGCCCACCAGTACGGCGCCAAGTACGTGGCCCACGGCTGCACCGGCAAGGGCAACGACCAGGTGCGTTTTGAGACTGAGATCCGCGCTCTTGACCCCAGCCTCGAGATCATCGCCCCCGTGCGCGTGTGGGACCTGACCACCCGCGACTCCGAGATGGAGTGGGCCGAGGCCAACGGCGTGCCCGTGCCCACCACCAAGAAGAAGCCCTACTCCATCGACGACAACCTGTGGGGCCGTGCCATCGAGTGCGGCGTCCTTGAGGACACCTGGAACGAGCCTCCCGCGGACATCTGGACGATGACCAACAACCTCGAGGATTGCCCCGCCGAGCCCGAGACCGTCGTCATCTCCTTCAAGGAGGGCGTCCCCAGCGCCATCAACGGCGAGGAGATGGACATCCTCTCGCTCATCATCAAGGCCAACGAGATCGCCGGCCGCAACGGCTTTGGCCGCATCGACATGGTCGAGAACCGCGTCGTGGGCATCAAGAGCCGCGAGTGCTACGAGTGCCCGGGCGCCCTTCTCCTCATCCAGGCCCACGAGACCATGGAGCAGATGTGCCTTGACGTCAACACCCAGAAGACCAAGCGCGAGCTGGACGAGCAGTGGGCCGACCTGGTCTACAACGGCCTGTGGTTCTCGCAGGCTAAGCTCGCCATCGACGCCTACAACGACTTCACCTCGAAGTTCGTGACCGGCGACGTGCGCATCAAGCTCTGCAAGGGCGGCCTGTTTGTCGACGGCATGCGTTCTCCCTACAGCCTCTACGATTACGGCCTGGCCACCTACGACGAGGGCGACACCTTCGACCACACCGCCTCCCGCGGCTTCATCGACCTGCACGGCCTGGAGTCCCAGACGTGGTCCAAGGTCCAGGGCCCCAAGAGCGGCCTTACCCCGGTCGACTAGGCTTTTCGCTGGTAGATTGGTATGAGCAAGCGGCGCGTCCGGTGCTGTCCGGGCGCGCCGCTCTTTTGTGCGGGGCTGGCCGACAGGGCGTTGGTGCGGTAACCTAGCTGGGACGATCACGAGGAAAGGGGAGCTACATGGCTCTTTGGGGCGGTAGGTTTGAGAAGGGCGTCGACGCCTTCACGCAGGAGTTCGGCGCGTCGCTCGAGGTGGACAAGGCCATGGCGCAGCAGGACATCGCCGGGTCGCGGGCGCACGCAAAGATGCTCGCCGAGCAGGGGATCATCTCGGCCGATGACCAGGCAGCCATCGACGCGGGCCTGGCCGAGATCGCCGGCCAGATCGAGCGCGGCGAGTTTACCTGGGACGTCAACGACGAGGACATCCACATGGCCGTCGAGGGCGCCCTCACGCGCAACATCGGCACGCCCGGCGCGCGCCTGCACACCGGTCGCTCCCGCAACGACCAGGTGGCCACTGACATCCGTCTGTACGCCAAGGAGCTCTGCCAGCACCTTCTCGACGGAAACGACGCCCTGCGCCGCACCCTCGTTGACGTCGCTGAGAAGAACTTCGACGTCGTGATGCCCGGCTACACCCACCTGCAGCACGCCCAGCCGGTGCTCTTCTCGCACCACATGCTGGCTTACTTCTGGATGTTCACGCGCGACCACAAGCGCCTGGCCGCTGCGTTGGAGGCGGCCAATGCCAACCCGCTGGGCGCGGCGGCCCTTGCCGGCACCACCTACCCGCTGAACCGCCAGCGCACGACCGAGCTTCTGGGCTTCGACCACGCGATCCCCAACTCGCTGGACGCCGTCTCTGACCGCGACTACCTGCTTGACCTGGAGTACGCCTGCTCCGTGAGCATGATGCACCTCTCGCGCCTGTGCGAGGAGATCGTGCTGTGGAGCTCCACCGAGTTCGGCTTCATCACGTTGTCCGACAGCTATTCGACCGGCTCGTCGATCATGCCGCAGAAGAAGAACCCCGACTTCGCCGAGCTCACGCGCGGCAAGTGTGGCCGCGTCTACGGCGACTTGATGGCCCTTCTCACCACCATGAAGTCGCTGCCGCTGGCCTACAACAAGGACCTGCAGGAGTGCAAGGAGGGCCCGATCGACGCGGCAAAGACCCTCTCGGACTGCATGGAGATCGCGTCCGGCATGCTTGAGACTATGACGGTCAATGCCGACACCATGCTCAAGCAGGCAAAACTTGGCTTCACCGCGGCGACCGACGTGGCCGACTACCTGGCTAAGAAGGGCATGCCGTTCCGCGAGGCGCACCGCGTGGTGGGCGAGCTGGTCCTGTACTGCGAGAAGAACGGCAAGGGCCTGGAGGACCTGACGGCCGAGGAGTTCCGCGCCGCGAGCGATCTCTTTGAGGACGATATCGCGCAGGACCTGGACCCCGAGGGCATTGCCCGCGCCCGCACGACCTTTGGCGGCACCGGCCACGAGGCTGTGCGCGAGCAGCTCAAGCTGGCCCACGCCGAGCTGGGGGAGTAGGGCACGAAGCCCGGCTTAGGCCGCGGCCTTCGGATGCGCTCAATTTTGGGCGCATGTTGGTAGGTTTAGCGGGTAGGGCGCTCAATTTAAGCGCCATGTTGGCACCATTTTGGCCTTCCGCGCGTTTCGGCGGAAGGCCATTTTTAAGAAACTGCAGGTAAATGAGCTGCGAAGAAATTCTCGGCGACGCTAAAGCCTCAAAAAGTACCAATATGCACTCGTTTTTGAGCGCGCCCCCTCCCGCATGCCCGCGCGGGAGGGGGCGCGCAACCGTTTAGCGGCTCGTACGCAGGTCGCTGGCCGTGGTGCACATCATCCAGGCACTGTAGAGGTCGGGCGCGTGGCTGTGGACAATGCGCACGACGTCGTGGCCTTGCGTGATGGTCCACAGCGACCGCACCACGCCCACGACGTTCTGGAAATCGGCCAACGTGGGCGCGACCTGCTCGAGATCGCTCACGATCTGGTCCACGTCCTTAACGTCTTCTGGGTTGCTCTGGTCGTCGCAGCCCACGGTTTCCTTGAAGGTCTCCTCGACCTGGGAAAACTTCTCGTCAAAGCCGTCCATGCCTGCCTCGGGCAGCCACAGCTCGTGTCCGTAGCGAGAAAAACCCCAGCTCGCAAGCGGTGTGCGCGGCACCAGGTCGGCCGGGTTCATGATGTTCCAGATGTTGTCGTAGGTGCTCTCGTGGCAGTCGGTCGAGCTGGTGAGCAGCGGCGTCGCGAAGGCGTACCCAAAGACCGAGCTGCGGTGGATGTAGCCGGGCATGGGGTCCTCGTCGAAGACCGACGGGTCGATGCCGTTCCACTCGAGGTCGTTCTGGTCAAAGTAAGCGCAGGTCAGGTTGGCCGTCGCGCCGCCGCGCGAGTGGCCGCACACAAACAGGGCCACATCGTCGAAGGTGAGGTCCGGGTCGGTCGAGGCCTGCAAGGCGTACAGGTACGTGTAGATGGCCTCGACCACGTCGAGGGTGGTCTGCGAGAAGCCCTTGTGGTCGCCCTCGATCAGCCCGTCGCCGTTAAGGATGCCGGCCGACAGGTTCATGCGCAGGTTGGAAAGCCACTCGGTGCCGTAACTGCCGCGGATGGCCACCATGAGCAGCAGTTTCTTCTCGCCGGTCTCGCGGTTCTCGATGTGCTTGGACGCCATGGTGTAGGCCGTGGTGTCGGTGCCGGTGGGGGTGAAGACGTTGGCGATCTCGTCGATGATCTCGCTGCGGTAACGGTACGACGCGGTGCAGGCCTGCTCAAAGCCCAGCTCGCCCAGGATGTCCTCCATGTATGAGGGGACGTTGCTGCCCTCTTGGTAGTGGCCCGACTCGGCGTTGGCCACGCTCGACAAGATGATCGAGGCCTGCGCCAGCTCGTGGTTGTACTGGGTGGGATCGGCAAAGAACCACTGATCGTCCCAGGTAAACGGCGCGTTCACGGTATTGTCACCGGAAACCAGGCTCTGGTAGCGGGCGGTGACCTCAAAACGGTCGCCGTTGTCCTTGGAATTGACAACCTGCTCTAGCGCGGTGGGCGTGCCGATGTCGGCGGCGCCCGCCTCGGCCAGGTGGATACGGTGCTCTACCAGGACGGCAACCGACGCGACCGCCAGCACAAGCACGACGGCGATGGTCAGCAGGACCCTTTTGGCGCGATGAGGCTTCTTCAACGGAACTCCCGGGTTTCAATTTACGAATGAACGCGCACGGCGGCGGCGAATGTGCTGATAATAGATGAATATCGACGATACGGCTTGCACAAGCCCAACCTTTAACGAGCAAATAAGCGAGGTCTTTACGTGTCTGACGAGAAGAACATGGCGTCTGTGGCGGCTGATGCGGCAGCGGCGCAGCTAGAAGGGGCCGAGAAGCCCGAGGTTGCCGCAACTGCGGCCACGGCCGACCCGGCCTCGCCCGAATCCGTAAGCGACGCCTTCACCAACAAGGCCTTCAGCGTCCTGGTCCACGAGGACGGCAAGTTCGCCCGCGGCGTCTTGTGGTACGGCCGCTGGCTCACCTTCGCCGGTTGGTTCGACATGATCGTCCTGGTGCTCCTGACCGGCCTCGTCGGCCTGCTCGTGGCCTTGAATGGCCAGGCGGTAATCGCCAGCGAGATGATCAACGGCTCGCTGGCGAGCGTCCTTTCGGTCGCGGACTTCCTCCTGTCGTTCTTCTCGGCATTCGTCATGATCAAGCTGGGCAAGTCGCTGAGAAAAAGCGTCCACCGCAAGGCCGCGGTCTGGGCGCGCTTCCTTATGTGGTGCAAGGGCGTTGAGCTGGCGCTTTCCTATATGCTCTCCGGCCCGTCGTTTACCTCGGTCATCACGTTGCTCGAGGTCATCGTCCTGATCATCTTTAGCGTCGCCCTTGACCCCACCCTGGTGCGCGAGCGCCGAGACGAGCGCGCCGCCGGCCTTGCCGCCGACAAAGACGCCGCAGCTCAGGGCATGCTCGGCCGCGACCTTTCCGGCAAGGGCTTCATCCGCGTGGACTTCTTCAACCTCTTCTGGATGTTCTTCGTCTGCTGCATCCTGGGCCTGGTGCTCGAGATCATCTGGCACATGACGGTGGTCGACTTTGGCCAGTATGAGGACCGCGCGGGCCTGCTCTTTGGCCCCTTCTCGCCGATCTACGGCTTTGGCGCGGTGCTGGTCACCTTGTCGCTCAACCGCCTGTACAACAAGAACCCCGTCATCACCTTTGTGGTCGCCGGCATCGTGGGCGGCGCCTTCGAGTGGGCCGTGGCCTTCTTCATGGAGACGTCCTTCGGCATCACCGCCTGGAACTACAGCGACTACAACTTCTTTGGCATCCCCGACCCGGTGGCGGTCTTCTCGGGCGGGCGCACGGCCACGCAGTTCCTGATCATCTGGGGCATCCTGGGCCTGGTGTGGGTCAAGTTCTTCCTGCCCATCATGCTCAAGGTCATCAACGTCATCCCTTGGACCCTGCGCTACAGCCTGACCACCGCGATGGCCGTCCTCATGCTGCTGAACGGCCTCATGACGCTGGGCAGCCTGGACTGCTGGTACATGCGTGCGAGCGGCGTGCAGCCCGAGACGCCCATCGAGCAGTTCTTTGGCGACTTCTTCCCGGACACCTTCATGAAGAACCGCTTCCAGTCGATGAGCATGAACACCGACAGCTCGACCCGTGTCGACGCGGTTCGCAAGAGCGCCGATTAGGCGGCGAGTAGGAATACCGTGTAATTGAAGGCGGCCATGTTTTGGCTGCTAGAATGACTGATTGTTAGCTTTTCCGCGCAACTGGGAGGTCTTACGTGATCGATCGCTACACCCGTCCCGAGATGGGCCACATCTTCTCGCTCGAGAACAAGTACGCCGTTTGGCAAGAGATCGAGGTCCTGGCCTGCGAAGCCCACGCCGAGCTGGGCGAGAGCGGCATCACCCGCGAGGAGGCCGCTTGGATCCGCGAGCACGCCGCCTTCAACAAAGACGAGGTAGACGCCATCGAGGCCGTGACCAACCACGACGTCATCGCGTTTCTCACCAACATGGGCTCCTACATCGACAAGGACGTGCCGGCAGGCCAGCCCAAGCCCTCCCGCTGGGTCCACTACGGCATGACCAGCTCTGACCTGGGCGACACGGCCCTGTGCTACCAGCTGGTCCAGGCCACCGACATCCTGATCGAGGACTGCAAGAAGCTCGGCGAGATCTGCAAGCGCCGCGCCTTCGAGGAGAAGGACACCCTGTGCGTGGGCCGCACCCACGGCATCCACGCCGAGCCCATGACCTTCGGCATGAAGTTCGGCAGCTGGGCCTGGGAGCTCAAGCGCGACCTCGACCGCCTGCGCGACGCCCGCGCTAACGTGGCCTTCGGCGCCATCTCGGGCGCGGTGGGCACCTACTCCAGCATCGACCCGCGCGTCGAGGAATACGTCTGCGAGCACCTGGGCCTGGCCCACGACCCGCTGTCCACGCAGGTCATCAGCCGCGACCACCACGCGTATCTCGCCGGCGTCCTGGCCACCACGGCCGCGACCTGCGAGCGCATCGCCACCGAGATCCGCAACCTCCAGAAGACCGACACCCTCGAGGCCGAGGAGCCGTTCCGCAAGGGCCAGAAGGGCAGCTCGGCCATGCCGCACAAGCGCAACCCCATCACCGTCGAGAAGGTCTGCGGCTTGTCTCGCGTGGTCAAGGCCAACGCGCAGGTGGCCTTCGACAACGTGGCCCTGTGGCACGAGCGCGACATCTCGCACTCCAGCGCCGAGCGCGTGGCGCAGGCCGACAGCTTCATCGCGCTTGACCACATGTTCAGCTGCCTTATCCGCATCGTCGACGGCCTGGTGCTCTACCCGGCCCAGATGATGGCCAACCTCAACAAGACCCGCGGCCTGATCTACTCCTCCAAGGTGCTGCTGCACCTGGTGGACACCGGCATCACCCGCGAGGACGCCTACAAGATCGTGCAGGAGAACGCCATGGCCACGTGGCGAGAGGTTCAGCAGTGCGAGCCCGGCACCACCTTCCGCGAGAAGATCGAGGCCGACCCGCGCTGCGCCAAGCTCAAGGCCTCCGAGCTGGACGCCATCTTCGACCCCAAGAGCTTCCTCACCCGCGTTGAGGTGGTCTTTGACCGCCTGGAGCGCCTCGAGTTCTAGTAACACCCAAGAAAGACCAGGTAAACTACTATGCAGCAAGTTGATTTCAAGCCGCGCGGCGTCTGCTCGCGCATGATCCACATCGGCCTTTCCGACGACGGCAAGACCATCGAGCACGTCGAGTTCGAGGGCGGCTGCTCCGGCAACCTCAAGGCCATCAGCAAGCTCGTCGCGGGCCGTCCCACCACCGAGGTGGCCGAGATCCTTCGCGGCAACACCTGCGGCCCCAGGAACACCTCCTGCGCCGACCAGATGTCCCAGGCGCTGCTGCAGGCCATGGAGCACATCCAGGCCGAGCAGGCCGCTGCGGCTGACGGCGACGTTGCCGCGCCCGCTCCCGCAGCCAACTAGCAGGGCTTCTCGCCGCATGAAGCTTCCCAAGCTCACACGCCGCCGCTTCTTCCAGACCGCCGCCGCGGGCACCGTTGCCGCGACGGCGGTAGGTGTTATCGCCGGCTGCTCCGGGTCGGGCAGTACCTCCACCGACACGGACCCGGTGGTCGTGGACTCCGACTCCGCCACCAGCATCACGGACTCCTACACCTACGTGGACCCCACGCTGCAGGCCACGCACACCTGGACCCTGCCGCTGGGCACGGTCCTGCGCCCGGCCGAGGGCAACTGGATCCCCTGCACGATCGCGGGTTCGTCGGCCCTTCCCATGGTCAAGGGCGGCGCGCTCTCGCTCGAGTCCGGCACGCTGTTCGAGGTGGTGGCGACCCCCATGGGCGCGGCCGCGACCTCGGTCATCTACGACGTGCGCTGCTCGGACAACGTCTATGCCTGGACCGAGATCGACACTTCCTCGCGCTCGTGGGCCCTCTACGCTGCGCGAATCTCCGCGGGGTCCATCTCGGGCGAGATCAAGACCCTGTGGCAGGCCGACTCCAACTACGACCCGGCGCCCTTCGCGGTGACGGGCAGTAAGGTCATCTGGCAGGTCCAGCCCTCGCTTACCGGCTCCAAGACCTCCGAGCACTCCTTTGCCTACGTCTGGACCGCCGGCGACTCGGACGCCAAGTCCGTGGTCGAGTCTCCGGGCCGCTTTGCCACTAAGCCCAACGTCTCGGGCGGCTGCGTCATCCTGGCGCCTCGCGTTCGCGCCAGCGCCGGCACCTACTACGGTGTGACCGCGTATTCCGTCTCTGACGACCTGAATACCCAGGTAGACCAGCTTGTCATGCCGTCTTCGGTCAAGCCTTTCCGCGCCACCCGAATCGGCGAGAAGTTCCTGATCTCGGTCGAGGCGAGCTACAGCACGGGCGGGCTTCTCGGCCAGATGGGAACCTACATAGGCACCCGCAACGGCGACTTCATCAAGCTCGATCGCGAGCCGTCCGAGTGCCCTGCGGGCAACGGCCAGACCTACATCATCAAGAGCCAGTCCTCGTACTTCGTGGTCGATGCGCAGAATCAGACCTACACGGGCCTCTCCTCTGCCGACCGCTCCGTCGACTACGGCGAGTACCCGGCCAGATCCGGCGAGAACTCTACCTTTGTGACCTTCTCGACGGTTAAGGATCCCGACACTGGCTACCCCGCTTCCGTCACTGTGAGGACCTTTAGCCTATAGACGGGTTTCATAGACCGCGCCGTGGGGTAAACTATGGTTACTTTGTGGCGGTGGGATACCGCTGTGCGTAGAGACGTTGATCACCAAGGAGGCCCCATGGCTTCGGACGAGAAAAAGATTTTGTTGGTCGAGGACGAGAAGGCCATCCGTGACGCCGTCGCGGCGTACCTTGAGCGCGAGGGCTACATCGTCCGCGGCGTGGGCGACGGCCAGTCTGCCGTCGAGGAGTTCGAGAAGCACTCCTTTGACCTGGTCATTCTCGACCTCATGCTTCCCAAGCTCTCCGGCGAGCGCGTGTGCCGCGCCATCCGCGAGACCTCCAACGTGCCCATCATCATGCTTACCGCCAAGGGCGAGGTCGAGGACCGCATCATCGGCCTGGAGCTTGGCGCTGACGACTACCTGATCAAGCCCTTCTCGCCGCGTGAGCTGGTGGCCCGCGTGCGCGCCCTGCTTCGTCGCGCCCACACCGAGACCGAGCCGCAGCTCGAGGTCCTGGACTTTGGCGACCTGGTCATCGACATCTCGGGCCACAAGGTCCTGGTCGAGGGCTCCGAGATCGACCTTACCGCCTCTGAGTTCAAGCTCCTGACCACGCTTGCCCGCCACCCGGGCCGCGTCTACACCCGCATGGAGCTTGTCGAGAAGGTCCTGGGCTACGACTTTGAGGGCTACGAGCGCACCATCGACAGCCACGTCAAGAACCTGCGCGCCAAGCTGGGCGACGACCCGCGCAACCCGCGCTGGCTCTACACGGTCCACGGCGTTGGCTACCGCTTCGAGTCGCCGAACGGCGACGCCAAGTAAGGAAACGCTTTGGCCGCACGCTTTGTCATAGGCAAGAACGTTGATTCGGACGAGGGCTCGGGGCAGCCCTCGTCTCGTAATTCGTGGGGCACCATCAAGCCCAAGCCTAAAGAGACCCAGCCCTTCTCGACCCACATGACCTTGGCTTTTGCCTTGACGTCGCTTATGACGGCCGTGATCTTCATCATGGTCTTGGCCTTTGTCTGGGAAAACCAGTTCATGGCCTACACCAGGCAAAACATGCAGACCTTCGCCGATTCCACGGCCGAGGCTCTGACGTCCGCCTATTCCGCGGCGGGCGGCGAGTGGAACGACGAGGTCTTAAGCGAGGCCCGTGGGGCTTCGTCCATCTCGCCGGACCTTGGGGTCCAGGTCCTGGACAAGAACGGCAAGGTTCTCTACGACGACACCTGGGAGCACTCGCTTTCCTCTGCCGATAAGGACGGCGACCGCGACGTCAAGGGATCTGAGCAGGTTTCTTCTTCCGCGAGCAGCCAGGCCTTGACCTCGAGCGCCCCCACGGCGGCCGACGCCGTGGTCACCGCCGACGTGCTGGGGCCGTCCGGGGAGGTCGTGGGCACCGTTCGCCTGTGGGCCTTTGGGTCCGAGGCTCTTCTCACTAAGTCTGACAGCGCGTTTAGGGTCAACTCCTACGGCGCGGTTGCCGTGGCTGCCGCGATTGCGGTCGTGCTGGCCTGCGTCATCGGCTTCTTCACGTCCAAGCGGCTGGCGCGGCCCATCCAGCGCATCACCTCGACGGCCAAGCAGATCAGGAACGGCGACATGACGGCCCGCTCGGGCGTCTCGGGCACCGACGAGATCGGCCAGCTGGGCGAGACGTTCGACGACATGGCCACCACCCTGGAGCGCGACCTCAAGCTCGAGCACCGCCTGACCGGCGACGTGGCCCACGAGCTGCGCACGCCCCTTATGGCCATGCAGGCCACCGTCGAGGCCATGCAGGACGGCGTCCTCCCCGCAGACGACGAGCACTTCGAGACCGTGGCCTCCGAGGTGCGCCGCTTGTCTCGCCTGGTGGATGCCATGCTCAAGCTGTCGCGCCTGGAGAACAACACCGCCGACCTCAAGACCGAGCGCACCGACGTGGTCTACCTCATCAAGAGCCTGGTTTCTTCTCAGCACGCCTTGTTCCACGAGAAGGGCCTTCACCTGCGCTTTATTAACGAGACGGGCCGAGACGAGCTGATGGCCGACATCGATGCCGACCTCATCCGCGAGGCCGTGGTGAACCTCATGAGCAACGCCATGCGCTACACGGACGCGGACGGCTACGTCAAGGTCTCGGTCAAGACCGACCACGAGGACGTGCTGATCTCTGTCCAGGACACGGGCATCGGCATCGCCAAGGAGGACATCCCGCAGACCTTCTCGCGCTTCTGGCGCTCGGACGTGAGTCGCGAGCGCGTGAGCGGAGGCCTGGGCGTGGGCCTGTCGCTTACCAAGGAGATCGTGGACAAGCACAACGGCACCATCCTGGTCGAGTCCGAGCTGGGCCGCGGCACCACGTTCACGCTGCGCATCCCGCAGAACCGCGGCCGCCGCAACCTGGCGCGCGTCATCCAGGAGGGGTAGGGGCTCTTCGGTCTTCTCGCCGCGGCCTGGGCGTCTTGTGTCTTGAGGGCTACGAGGTTTTGTGCCTTATGTGAGCTGA
>CAVDTK010000014.1:0-12721 GCA_963611755.1 Oscillibacter sp. ER4 | reverse complement strand
CGACGTGGCCGAGCAGCTGCGCGACGCCTCCATCAAGATCTACAAGGCCGCGGCCGAGTACGCCGCCACCCGCGGCATCATCATCGCCGACACCAAGTTCGAGTTCGGCTTCATCGACGGCGAGCTGACCCTCATCGACGAGTGCCTGACTCCCGACTCCAGCCGCTTCTGGCCGGCCGAGGGCTACGCCGAGGGCCACGTCCAGCCCAGCTACGACAAGCAGTACGTCCGCGACTGGCTCAAGGCCAACTGGGACTTCACCGGCGACGCGCCGAAGCTCCCCGCCGACGTGCTTGAGGGAACCTCCAGCCGCTACCAGGAGGCCTTCCAGATCATTACCGGTACCGAGTTCAAACCCATGAAGGAGTCCAATGTCTCTGCGTGACACGATCGAGGGCGCGCGTTCTGAAGCTAAAGAGAACGTCGTTGACCTCAAGCCCAAGAAGAAGGACGGCGAGAAGGACGACGAGGCCAAGAAGGTCCCCGCGTACGACCCGTTCCAGCCCGGCAAGAGCTCCGCGGCCACCGGCCGCCCCAAGGCCGAGGCTGCCTCTTCCGTCCGTCTTGAGGGCAAGCACAAGGAGGCCACGCCCCTTGAGCGCTCGAGCATGACCAAGGAGGAGAAGAAGGCCGAGCGCGCCCGCGAGCGTGCCCGCGAGGACATGCGCACCCGCGCCTACGACGTCCTTCTCAAGTCGAACCCCGACTACAAGAAGACCGAGAAGGTCTGGTGGATCGTCCTGGGCATCGGCTTTGGCTGTACCCTGGTTTCTCTTCTCGTCGCCTACTTCATGGACGGCGGCCAGAGCCTGGGCACCAACGCCGGCAACATCTCGATCGTCTTCTTGGTGCTGGCCTACGTGTTCATCATCGGCGGCTTCATCTACGATCTGGTCAAGCGCCGTCCGCTGCGTAAGGCTGCCGAGAAGCGCCTTTCCGGCATGAACGACAAGCGCGTGGCCGAGTTTCTCGCCGAGAAGAGCGCAGAGTAGCGCGCCGGCTCGCAAGTGAGGCGGGCACGGATAGCGCCAAGGTGTTAGAATTTGTTTTCATGCCTTCGTAGCTCAGGGGATAGAGCACGGCTCTCCTAAAGCCGGTGTCGGCGGTTCGAATCCGTCCGGGGGCACCAGATAAAACCGCAGGTCAGAGGCTTAACGCTTCTGGCCTGCTTTTTTGTGGCGCGGCGGGGGGCGGGTTTACACCACGCCGGTACACCATTGCGGTACAACATTGATCGATGTTTGTAGGTCTCTTCTCGGTTTAGGCCGATGTTTGTGGGTTTGAGGGCTCGAATTCTCACTTTGGCGCGATGTTTGTACAAACGTCGGGCGAAAGTGGGGGAGAGAAGCGAGAAGCCCGCGCCGAGAAGCCCGAAAAAGGCCCCGGAAGGCGCTGTGCCTCCCGGGGCCTTTCATGTCGCTGCTGGCCGCCAGCGCTCGCGTTACTGCGTGCTGGTGGACCCGCCGGTGGTGGAGCTGCTGGAGCTGCTGCCGCCGGACGTGGAGCTGCCGCTCGTGCCGCTGCCGGACGTCGAGCTATCCGTGCTGGAGGACGGCGTCGTGCAGGTCAAGACGATGCTCGTGCCCTTCTCGGCGCGGCCAGAGATGGACTGGGCGGTCACGGTGCCGGAGTCGCTGCCGCTACCCAAAGAGACGCTGAACCCGGCGTTGACCAGGGTGCTCTTGGCGTTGTAGTACGTCATGCCAACGACGTTGGGTACGGAGATCGAGGTGTCCTCCTTGCCCTTGGAGACGACCAGCGTGATGGTGTCGCCCTTCTTGGCGTTGTTGCCCTTGGAGGGAGAGGTGCGAATGACCAGGCCCTCGGCGGTGCTGTCGCTGTACTCCTCGGTCGTGGTGACCTTGAAGCCGCGCTCCTCCATGGCGGCCGTGGCGTCGGCCACGGAGTCGCCGGTCACGTTGGGGATGGTGACCTCGCCCACGCCAAGCGAGACGTAGTAGGTGATGGTGTCGCCGGCCTTGGCGGAGCTGCCGGCCGCGACGTCCTGGCGGCAGACCTTGCCGGCCTCGACGTCGTCGCTGTTCTCGGTGCCGCCGGCCTTGCCCTTGAGCTGCTGCTCGTTCAAGGCCTTCTCGGCCTCGTCGACGGACTTGCCGGACAGGTCGGGCACGGTCACGGTTGCCGCGGGCTCCTTGCCCTTAGAGACGGTGAAGCTGATCTCGGACCCTTCCGCGACCTCGCGGTTGGCGTTGGGGGACTGGTCGACGACGTAGCCCTCCTCAACCGTGTCGCTGTAGGTCTCCTTGACGGAGCCCACGGTGAAGTGGCCGTCCTTCTTGATGGCCGCCTCCGCCTCGGCGCGCGTGAGGTTTGCGAGGTTGGGCACCGGGTACGTCTTGCTGCCGGAGTTGAGAAGCGCGAACGCGGCCGCGGCGGCGCCGGCGATAAGGACGATCGCCACGATGACGCCCACGATGACGTTGCGCTTGTGCTTGCGCTGGCGCTCGGCCTCTTCCTCGGCGGCCTGGTCGGTGGCCGACTGCGGGCGGAAGTTGCCGGTTCTGCTCGCCACCGCGGTGCGCGGCATGGCGGCCGTGTTGGAGACGGCGCGGCCCGGCTGGATGCGGTTGGTGCCCTGGGCGGGCAGCATTGCCGTGGCGGTCGCAGTGTTCACGGACGAGAGACGCCCGGCCAGGTAGTCGCGCAGGGTGCGGTAGAGCTCGTCGGCCGTCTGGAAACGGTCGGCGGGGTTCTTCTGCATGCACTTCAAGATGATGGCCTCGAGCGAGGGATCGACCTTGGGGTTGAGCTGCGAGGGCGGCAGGGGCTGCTCGTTGACCTGCTTGAGCGCGACCGTGATGGCGTCGTCGCCCTTGAAGGGGACCTCGCCGGTCACGGACTCGTACATCACGATGCCCAGGGAGTAGATGTCGGTGGTGGGGCCAAGCTCCTTGCCCTGGGTCTGCTCGGGAGAGACGTAGTGAGCGGTGCCCAGCACGGAGTTGTCCTGCGTGAGGTGGCTGTTCTTGGCGCGGGCGATGCCGAAGTCCATCACCTTGATGTTGCCGTCGAGCTGCACCATGATGTTTTGCGGCTTGATGTCGCGGTGGATGATGTCATGACGGTGCGCGACCGAGAGGGCCTGCGCGATCTGGCTGCCGATCTGGGCGACCTTCTTGCAGTCCAGGGCGCCGTGGTTGCGGATGCCCGTCTTGAGGTCGGTGCCGCGCAGGTACTCCATGACGATGTAGTACGTGTCGGCGTCCTTGCCCCAGTCATAGACCGAGACGATATACGGGCTCTGCAGCGCCGCCGCGGCCTGCGCCTCCTGCTTGAAGCGCGCCGCGAATGACGGGTCTGTGGCGTACTGCGGCAGCATGGTCTTGATCGCGACGGTGCGCCCCAAGACCTCGTCGAGGCCGCGGAACACCGTGGCCATGCCGCCGGTACCGATCTTGTCCTGGACCTGGTATCGTCCACCGAGCTTCCTGCCTGGCATCATCTCTCCCATCTGCATACGCGGGCGAGAAGCCCGCGCTCCTAAAATACTAGTTTCCAGCCCCGGAGGCCTGGACCTTGATGGCCGCTGCGAGCACCTTGCCCGCAAGCGCGGCCGCGTACCCCTCGACGTCCTCGCCCTGGCCCTCGACGCACACGGAGATCGCGAGCGTGGGGCTGTCGGCGGGGGCGTAGCCGATGAAGAACGCGTTGATGTTGCCGTTCTCCACCTGCGCGGTGCCGGTCTTGCCGGCGACCTTGACGCCGTCCACCTGGGCGCGGCGGCCGGTGCCGTGGTCAACGACGCCGATCATGGCCTCCTTGACCTGCTCGGCCGTCTCGGCGGAGACCGCCTGGCCCAAGGACTTGGGCTGGGTAGTGGACGTGACGGTGCCTTCCGGGGAAAGCACGTGGTCAACGACGTAGGGGTTCATCACGACGCCGCCGTTTGCCAGCGCGGCAGCGGTCACGGCGTTCTGCATGACGGTGACCTGGGGGCCGGCGGGGCTGGCGTGCTCGCCCACGGGCTGGCCGCAGGCGGCCCAGGCCGTCTCCCACTCCGTCATCTCGGAGGGGTCGGGCATGAGCGAGGCCTTGGTGGTGAAGTCCTGGCCAAGGTCGGTGCCAAAGCCGAAGGCATTGGCGTAGCTCACGAGCTTAGAGGCGCCAACCTTGACGCCTACCTGGCCAAAGACGGTATTGGACGACAGCGCCAGCGCCTCTTGCAGGGTGGGGGTGCCGTAGTCGTTGTGGTTGTAGTTGCTCACCTCGGCGTTGCCGATCTCAAGCGTGGAGGGCGCCTCGTAGACGTCGTCGAGCTTGGCCGTGCCGGAGTCGATGGCGGCCGCCAGCGTGATGGCCTTGAAGGTCGAGCCGGGCGAGTAGAGCGCGCTCGTGGTGCGGTCCACCAGCTCCGAGCCGCCGCCGGTCATCACGGCCTCGAGGTTGTCCTCCGAGAACGTGGGGTTGGACGCCTTGGCGAGAACCGCGCCGGTCTTGGGGTTAAGGACCACGATCGCGCCGGTATAGCCCTCAAGGGCGCTCTCGGCCGCGCGCTGGATCTGCGAGTTCAAGGTCAAGACCACGGTGGAGCCGGACTGCTGGACGCCCGCCAGCGAGTTCAGGGCGCTCTTCCAGTTGGAGTAGTCCGCATGTCCGGTCAGGGTCTCGTTCATGCGGCTCTCGACGCCCGTGGTGCCGTACTGCGTGGAGATGTAGCCCACGGTGTGCGCGGCCATGTTGCCCTGCGGATAGGTGCGCAGGTAGGTGCCGTCGGCCTGCTGGACGCTCTCGGCCAGGGTCACGCCGTCGCCGGTGATGATGGCGCCGCGCTGCACGTAGGCGCTCTTGGCGATGGTGTGGTTGTTGGAGGGCAGGTTCTGCACGCGCGAGGCGTCGATCTGCTGAACGTAGGTGAGGTTGGCGATAAGGGCTGCGAAGAGCACCGCGAACGTGGTGATAAGGACGGTCAGGCGCTTGCCCAGGGCCACGCGGCCCAGGACGCCGGACTCCTCGGTCTGCAGGGCGAAGCTGCCGTGGGCGTGCTTGCCGTGCACCACGTCGACGGGGGCGCTGTGGGCACCCAGGGCGCCCGCGGCCTCAAGGGCCTGCGCGCCCAGGCCCGCAAACGGGTCGCGGGAGGTGTCGGCCTTCTCGGCGCTCTTAAGCTCGGCCTCACGGCCGGTGGCCTCGTCGCCTGCGCGAAGGAGCAGGGCCACGATGATGAAGCTGGCGAGCAGAGAAGTGCCGCCCTGGCTCATGAAGGGCAGGGTCACGCCGGTGAGGGGCATGAACTTGGTCACGCCGCCCACGATGAGGAAGGCCTGGAAGCCGATGGCGCTGGTCAGGCCCACCGTCGCAAAGGCCGAGGAGTCGGATTTCGCGCGCGCCGCGGTCACAAAGCCGCGCACGCAGAACAGCAGGTACATGATGAGAATGGCGGAAGAACCCAGAAGGCCCATCTCCTCGCCCAGGGCGGCGAAGATGAAGTCGGACTCGACGACGGGGATCTTGGTGGGCATGCCCTTGCCGATGCCGGTACCAACCAGGCCGCCGTCTGCCAGCGAGTAGAGCGCCTGGACGATCTGGTAGCCGCCGCCCTGTGCGTCTGACCAGGGGTCGAGCCAGATGTTCACGCGGGTCTGGACGTGGCTGAAGAAGCGGTAGCACACCACGCCGCCCACGGCCAGCAGCAAGAACGACAGGATGACGTAGCTCACACGGCCGGTGCAGACGTAAACCATGATCACGAAGAACATGAAGAAGAGCAGGGCAGAGCCCAGGTCGCGCTCGAAGACGACCAGCAGAAGGCTCAGGCCCCACATGATGAACAGCGGGGTCAGCATGCGCAGGCGCGGGATCTTGAACGGGCCGAAGCTGCGCATCGAGGCCGAGAGGGCCTCGCGGTTGGCGGCCAGGTAGAAGGCCAGGAACAAGACGATGAGGATCTTGGCGAACTCGCCGGGCTGGAAGCCAAAGCCGCCGATGGAGATCCACAGCTTAGAGCCGCCCTTCTCCGTGCCGACGAGCATGGGGAGAAGGAGCAGGACCACGCCGGCGATGCCCAGCGTGTACTTGTAGTTTGCCAGGCTGTCCAGGTCTTTCACGAAGAAGAGGACCACGACCATCGCGGCCACCGAGACAAAGAGCCACACGACCTGGCTCACGGCCAGGTTGGGGGCTAGGCGCGTGAGGAAGGTGATGCCCACGCCGGACAGGACAAAGACGATGGGCAGGATCGCCGGGTCGGCCGCGGGGGCCAAGAAGCGGATGGCCACGTGCGCGATGGCGAACGCGGCGAAAAGGGCAATGGGCAGGCCGAGCGTCGACAGGTTGACCTCGGCGCCGGTGTTGGCGATGTACATCGCGTAGAGCAAGATGACCGGGATCGCGCCGAAGCAGAGCAGGAAGAGCTCGACGTTGCGGCGAGAACGGCCGCGCGGTGCCTCGGAGCCGGGGGAAGGCACGGCGGCCGCCACGGCGGAGGCGAACTGGTCGCGCGGAAGGGCGGAGGAGAGCTGCTTGTGCTTGCGGAACATTACTGCTCGCCTCCGTTCTGCTGCTGGGGTTGGGTGGTGTCGGTCGCGGTGGGGGCGGCGTTATCGGCGCCGGTTGCGCTCGCGCCGTCGCCGCCGGTTGCGTCGCCGGTCGCGGACGAGTCGGTCTGCGCGCCGGCGACCTCGGCGAGCTGCGCCGCCTGGGACTTCTGCGCGTCGATCTGCTGACGGTAGTCGTCGATCGTCTCGCGCGCGGCCTCTTCTCCGTTCACACGGATGCCGTGGGCCAGCTGGTCCTGGACGGTCGCGGGCAGGTCGGAGACCTTGACGGCCGTCTCTTCCACGAGGTTGGACATGCTTATGCCCAGGAATTCTCCGTTAATGCCCTGGTAGATGGCCACGGTGTCGCCGTTGGGCGCCAAGAAGTACTCGCTTCTCACGTAGAGCATCATGAAGACGACGGCTAACGCGATGACGCCGGCGAGAATACCCAGGACCACGCCCGCGTGTCTCGCCAGCTTGGCTCGGTTTGCCGTGGCGATGCCGTCGTCGACGACGTCGATGACCAGCACGGTCACGTTGTCCGCGCCGCCGGCGGTCAAGGCCGCGGCGGTCAGGTTGTCGGCCGCCTGCTGGGGCGTTGCCGCGGACACGGCCACCGACTCGATCTGGCTGTCGGGGATCATGCTGGACAGGCCGTCCGAGCACACGATCACGCGGTCGCCACGGTAGACGTCCAGCGAGAAGTGGTCGGCGTACATGTCCGGGTCGGAGCCCAGCGCGCGCGTGATGATCGATCGCGAGGGGTGGACGCGGGCCTCGTCGGCCGTGATCTGGCCGGAGTCAACGAGCTCCTCGACGTACGAGTGGTCGTGCGTCACGCGCACCAGGGTGCCGTGACGCAGCAGGTAGACGCGCGAATCGCCCACATGGGCGACGGCCATCTTGTTCTTCTCGATTAGGACGCACGAGGCGGTGCAGCCCATGCCGGGCTTGCCGATGCCCTTCTCGGCGCCTTCGATGACCGCGGTGTTGGCGGACTCGACGGCTGCTCCCAGCAGCACGTCGTCGGCCACGCCCGGGGCGAGACGGCCTATGGTGTCGACGGCGATGGCCGAGGCCACCTCGCCGGCCGCGTGGCCGCCCATGCCGTCGCAGACCGCGAAGACCGGGGCGCGCAGGAGGAACGAGTCCTCGTTGTGGCCGCGGACCAGGCCCACGTCGGAGCGGGCGCCCCACGAGATGAACTGGTTGGCGCCGGTCACCACGTCCGCGTCTTTGCGGCCCTCGACGGGCATCTCTTGTCTGCCCGGGGCGTTGACCGGTTCGGGCGCCGGCGTTGTCTGGACGGTGTCCGGACTCATCCGCGGCTCACTCTCATGATGGTGTCGCCCACCTGGACCTCGTCGCCCTCGCGCAGGGTCACGGCCTGGCTGATGACGTGGCCGTTGACCATGGTGCCGTTGGTGGAGCCAAGATCCTCAAGGACCAGCGCGGGCCCCTGCAGGGTGAAGCGGGCGTGGGTGGACGAGACGTACGGTTCGTCCACGACGATGTCAGAGGAAGGGGAGCGGCCGATGACGACTGGCCCCAGGATGTCGACGTGCAGGCCGCGGAGGGACCGCATGCCCTTCTCGACGTCCACTGCCCAGATCGCGGAGTCGCGGCGCTGGCCCTTGACCAGGCCCACGCCGGTGCGCATGACCGCGAAGAGGAACAGGTAGAGCACGACCACGAGAAGGACGCGCCCTATGAACAGGACCAGGTCGATCATTAGTGGTTCTCCCTGAACTCAAGGTTTACCAGGCCGACGGTGATAAGGTCGCCGTCGCGCAGGGAGCACTTGTCCACGTCAACGTCGTTGACCAGGGTTCCGTTGGTGGAGTTGAGGTCGACGATGTGCCAGTTGGCGCCGTCGTAGCGAAGCTCGGCGTGGCGGCGGCTCACGTTGGGGTCGCGAAGCACGATGCCGGCCTGGCTGCGCTCGCGGCCGATGACGGTCGAGGGGGCCTGGCCGGTGAAGGTGCGGCCGGTCTGGCGGTCGATGAGAAGGCAGGTGGGGGTGACGGGGACCTGCGACGCCTGGGGCGCGTAGGAAGCAGGGGCCACGGCGCGGTTTGCGCCGGCGTAGCCCTGCTGAGCTGCGGGAACGTCAAGGCTGGCGGGGGCAAACAGGTCGTTTGCCTGCGCGGCGGCGTAGCCGGCGGCAGCGCCTGCGCCCGCACCTGCGGCAACACCGGCGGCGCCAGCGCCTGCGGCCGCGCCCATGCCGACGCCGCGGTTGGGGTCGACCAGGGGGACGTTCCTGCGCTGGGTCACGGGCATGGGGATGGCCGCGGGGGCGGCGCCGGCCGAGACCAGGGGAGCGGGGGCCACGGGCATGGGCGTCGAGGCGCCGGCCGCGGCCACGGGCTCGGGGGCGTCGTAGTAGTCGCCCGGGATGATGTCCAGGCCCTCGGAGCCCAAAGGCTTGGGGCCGGGCATGGAAGGCTGCTGGTAGGCGGCCTGCGCCTGGGCACCCGCGCCGGCCGCGTTGGCCTGGGGGCTGCGCCTGGGCACGCGGGCCGCAGCGCCGCCCGCCACGGAGTTGCCGCCGAGGAAGGCCTGCTCCTCCTCGCGAAGGCGGGTGAGCGTGAACGAGTCGATGTTCTCGGCAAAGACCGCGAACTTACCGGAGCGAAGGCTCGGGTCGACCATAAAGCGCACGAGGGGCTTGCCCACAAAGACGTAGCCCTTCTTCTGGGCCTGAGCCTGGACAAACGCCGAGGTCTCGCGCGTGATCTGCGCGTAGAGCGGGCGCATGAGGGAGTCGTCGGAAGAAGAGACCAGGATGGTGTAGAGGGCGGGCGCGGTGTTGCGGCCGTCGATCTCGTAGGTCTCCTTCTCCATCTCGCGAGCCGCCTTCTTGGCGAGCTTCTTAAAGGAGAAGGGCTCGGTGTAGCCTTGCGGGGCCGCGCCAAAGACGGAGCCGATCTTACCCTCAAAGTCGTTCAGAAAACTCATTATTCCTTGCCTTCCTGGCTCTCGAAGAGCGGGCCTCTCAGGACAGTCGCTAGACACAAAACAACAAAACAGAGTACCGCATATAGGCATGAGGCCCAAATCTGGGCGCCGTAAAACCCGCCATTCTCCACTCTAGCAGCGAAAACCATAAAGGCGAGAAGAACGGCCAGACCAAACGCCTGACCTGCGATTCCTGACTTCACACTGCCTCGCATGGCCACGATGCAGGACGCCCACGCGGCCGCCGCCGACCCGGCCACCAGGACCCAGGTCGCGGGCTGCGCGAGGGTCGAGGCGAGCTGCGCGGACACCGGGCCCGAGGCAAAGCCGCCCGCCGCCGCGGCCTGGAAGACGACGCCGAGAAGCGCCGACGCGGCTCCCGTGACCGTTGCCTCCAGGGGGTCCAGAGCAAAGCCCGCGACCAGGGCGCCCGCCGTGGGTTGGCCCAGGCAGCAGGGGAGAAGCGCCGCCGCGGTGGCCATGCTCTCGCGCCGTCCGGCGAAGGCCCACCACAGGCCGCCGCCCACCGCGACCAGGGCCGCAAGGGGGAAGGCGATGTTTGTGGGGTTCACGCTGGCCAGGGCATACGAAAGCGAGGCCAAGCCCAGGATGGAGCCCGCGGGCGGCCAGGCGGCCGTGACGCCGTAGACGGCGACCGCCGCCAACAGGGTGGGGACGCCCGCGCTTCTCGCCGCCGGGATGTACGGCAAGACGGAAAGCACGGCGATCAGCGTCAAAAGCGCAGGTAGACAGCGCTCCAGGGCAGGCCAGGCCCAGGGGTATTTGAGGTGGGGCGGGATGTGGCGCTTGTCCCAGCCGGGGTCCTCGGTCTCTTTGTCGTCGGGCGACTGGTCCAGAAGGTCCTGCAGCGAGGCCCGGCCCAGGGTCGCGTCGCCCAGGGAAGGCGCCAGCTCGCAGGCCAGCTCGTCGGGGGAGGGGGTGCGCGCCGAGGCCGAGGGCGAGAAGGCGCGCAGCAGGGCGTCTTCCGCGGCAAAGTCAAGCTCCGGGTCCTCCTTGGTGAGCGGGGTCTTGGGCCCGCGGAAGATCAGGTCGAGCGACGCCGCGGCGGTGGGGGCCGCAAAGGGGTCCTTGCCGGTAAGGGCCTGCCACACCACGACTGCCAGCGAGAAGACGTCGGCGCGCTCGTCTACCAGCATGCCCTCGATCTGCTCGGGCGGCATGTAGCCCACGGTGCCGCCGCGCGCCCCGCCGTAGCCCGCTGCCGAGGCCAGCGTGGCCATGCCAAAGTCGGTGAGCTTCACCACACCATCGCTGTTGATCATGATGTTGGTGGGCTTGACGTCCAGGTGAAGGACGCCGTGCTGGTGGGCGTAGGAAAGGGCGTGCGCGCAGGAGCACAACACGTGGCAGCACTCCTCGTGGGTCAGGGTGCCACCTTCAACGCGGGCGAGAAGCTCGGCGAGGTTCAGGCCGTCGATGTACTCCATGACCAGGTAGGCATAGGCGCCGTCGATCTGGAAGTCGTAGACGGTCACGATGTTGTTGTCGTTGAGTAGGCACACCGTGCGGGCCTCTGCCAGGGCGTCGTCGAGCGTGGAGGCCTGAAGGCCGTCCGCGCCGGTGGCCCGGATGGGGATGCGCTTGATGGCAACGCGGCGCTGCAGGGTCGTGTCCCAGCAGGTACAGACCGAGCCAAAGCCGCCCACGCCCCTTCTCGCCAGCACGCGGTAGCGGCCCAGCAGGATCTCGATGGGCTGCGAGGAGTCGACGGCCTGCGCGTGCGTGCCAAGGGCCGAGGTCAGGCCCGCGTTGAGGCGCGAGGTCAGCGGCGTGAAGGCGCCCGTCTCGGCGGGTTGGTTGTCCGGGTATTGGGACACGGCGGCTCCTTGGTGTGGTTTAGCTGCGGTTTTAACGTTGGTGTTAGGCCGTGATCCGTCCATTCTACCCCGATGCGCCCCCAAGGTCACCCGCGGGGCTTTTCGCGGACGGGCGCCGTGGGGCGCATCATTATTTACGAAAGTTGGGAGCAGTTTCGCGTTTCGCCAAGTAGCAAGCTCTTTTGCGTAAGAAAACCGCAGGTCATTTATGGGCATCACCAGGCTCTACTTGGTTAACTCCAGAACTGCTCCCAACTATCGTTATTTTTGGTTGGCTCGGACGCTCGGTTGTGCCCTTGCGAACCCGCATCCGCAATTGCTCGAAAAAAAGTTCTTGGATTTGCGGGCGGGTTGGGTTAATATCAAACAGCACGCGGGCGTGGCGGAATTGGCAGACGCGCTAGCTTCAGGTGCTAGTGGGCATTAGCCCGTGAAGGTTCAAGTCCTTTCGCCCGCACCATTGAACCTTAAAGACCCTCGGTCATCGACCGGGGGTCTTTTCATATGCGCGGGGTGTCCGTAGGATCCCAAAATAGCGAGAAGGCCGATGGGAAGCGCGCGGCTCCCGTCGGTCTTCTCGTTAAGAAATACCAGGTAACAGGCGGTGTTTGCGCCTACTCATCGTCATCATCGTCGTCGAAGAGCGACCAGTCGTTCTCGGTCTTCTCGTGGTTGAAATAGGTCTGCTTGGTCTTGCGCTCCATGAGGAAGGCGATGAGCAAACACAGAAGGATTCCGCCGATGACCAGCACGATAACGCCGGTCTTATCGCCAAAAAGCCAGGCGAAGAGGTCTGAGATAGCCTGCATGTTTATCCTTTCTGCAAGGACGGGTTGAGCGCCCACAAGTATATACTGATAGCACTGCTGTATCGCGCACGCATTGCGCGCTTGGTTGTTGCCAGGATAGTTTGAGGAGTTCAGATGCTCGACATTAAGTTTGTTCGCGAGAACCCGGATGTGGTGGACAAGGCCTGCGAATCCAGGCAAAACGCTCACTGGGATCGCCAGAAGTTCTTTGAGCTGGACGACGAGCGCCGTCAGGTGATCGCCGAGGTCGAGTCTTTGCAGGCTTCCCGCAACGCCGAGTCCAAGAAGATCGGCCAGCTCATGCGCGAGGGCAAAAAGGACGAGGCTGAGGCCGCAAAGGCCCAGGTCGCGGCTAACAAAGAGCGCATCTCCGAGCTTGACGAGAAGCGCGGCCAGGTCGAGAAGGAGCTCTTTGACCTGGTGGCCGCCATCCCCAACATCCCGCACGAGGACGTGCCGTACGGCAAGGACGACTCCGATAACCCCGAGGTCCGTCGCTGGGGCACCCCGCGCGAGTTCGACTTCGAGCCCAAGGCCCACTGGGATCTTGGCCCCGAGCTGGGCATGATCGACTTCGACCGCGGCGTCAAGCTCGCCGGCACCCGCTTCTACCTGC
>CAVDTK010000013.1:22784-26609 GCA_963611755.1 Oscillibacter sp. ER4 | reverse complement strand
TCCTTCAACGCCTTAAATCGCCGGAGCTCGGCGGTGTCGCCATATTTGAGTTCGTATTTCGAAACGGCTTGATCGTATTTCGATCGCCAGGCACTCGGAACCGCCTTATTCGCAGCGTAGCTATCAGCCCAACAGCTATTGGCATTTGCCATAACAAGAAACTCTGTTAGGTCTTCCTTGGTATTGGGAATGGGAAACATGATAATTGCCGTAGCGAGCTTCTTGTCAGTTGTTGTATCTCCTGTACCACGCTCTTTTTCCGGTCGTGAATTCTCAATTTGCTCTAGCTTCTGATATAGGTCGTTAATTGAACCATCGCTCGATTGACGCAGCTCAAAGCCGCACGATCCGCAAACATACTCGCGTTCACCCACAATCTCACCGCAAGCAGGGCAATGCTTCACTTTTTCGGCATGGCCCGTAGCCTCCGGCTCCGTCTTCGCCTCGGGTTCCGGTTCTGACTCCGGCTCGGGATCAAGCTCCGGTCCCTGAACCGGCCCAGCATCCTCATCAATGATGTTGACTAGCGGCGCCGCTGATCCACAGGCTCCGCAGAACACGTCCCCGACCTCGAGCTTATTACCGCATTTTGGACAAAATGGCATATCGTCTCCTATCGCGCCGTCATCGAGACAGGCGTCAGATTAAGAATGTCTGTGCTTGAGTTATAACTATCTACAACTGCGCGAATCCGCACATTAAGACCCATCTGAATAGAGTCGATTCCGCTTGTACCCATATCGCGATAGTTGACGTTCTTATACTGCATATGAGGGCCCTTAGCCGAAGTCTCGCTATAATCGCCGGCATAGATCAACACATCGAAACGCGTCTTCGCGCCGTTATGGCTGCTCATATAGGCTATGTTGCCATCGAATTCGATTGTCCTGCCGCCGTATGAGGCCACAAAAGCGCTGGCATCCGAGCTTGAGGAATTGAGCATGTTGGCAAGATCCTCGCAATTCTCGACAGTAAGGACCTTTGCCTTCTCAGCTGCCTCTGCCTCACGCTTGGCTTTGGCCTCAGCCTCTGCAGCTTCTTTTTGTCTTGCTTTCTCGGCCGCCTCATCTCTCTCGGTCTGGGTCTCGAACGAATAGTTCTCGACTTCAAGACCATTCATTCCGAGCGCTGCCTGACAGCTCAAGTAGCTGATATCCGCAACCGTAAACGACTGCATGACGTCGTTCTCATCATCTTCCGCATCTGCAAATCGCAATGTATGTTTGCCGCCGCCGAGATCTTGCTCCCACTCAGCAGTGTCATTATCAGCGATTGCTTTCATCTGAGAGCCGTCAAGATAGACGTTGATACTCCTCGTCTTAAGGAACAGCGTATTAATCCATCCAGAGATCGAGAAATGCACCTTATACGTTGCGCCGGTTCCATCAGGCACATACTTTTGCGCCTCAAGTTTGGCCTGTGCCTCTTCCTGGCGCTTCTGCTCGGCCTCAGCCTCAGCCTTCTTGATTTCCTCAACCGTCTTGCACGAGAATTCCTCGAATTCAACCTGGCTCGATGTAGTCGATACCGTACAGTCGACGACTGACTCAGCCGTTATAGAAAACGACTCGGTCCCATAAACGTCTTTATCGTCCTTCTTGCATATCTTGATTCGATGTGAGCCTTCGGTCAGATCCTTATCCCACGAGCCCTCTTCCCCGTGATTAAGATCGGCGACCAGCGATCCATCGATATAAATCCTCACGTCATACGTTGAGAAAAGAAGGTTTCTATTGCACTTCACCTTGATATGGACGGCATATGTCTTGGGCGTCTCCTTTTGCGTCACCTTAGACGAAGTCGTCGTTCCTGAATCGAATGTTGAACTTGACCGCGTGTAACCGTTGTTGGACGAACTTGCCGATTTCGAGGAATTGGAAATGGAGACCGCAAAGATCAGGAATGACACAGCGAGCGCAAACAACATCGCCAGAACCAAAGGAACCTTATTCCGTACCACCCATTGTTTGATGGCAGCAGCATCCAAGCTCTTCTTAGGACTCTTGGCCAATTTCATCGCAGCCAAGATCCATCCAGATAGTTTGTCGGCGAACGGGTATTCCGCCGAATCTTCTCCGGTGCTCGCAGCCCTAAAGCTGCTCTCAGTGTCTTTAAGGGTAGTTTTGACCCGCTCCGAAAGCCGAGCAGCACATTCCTTAAGCTGTTCAGCACTCGCTACGTAACTTTCATATGCGGCGTTCAATTCATCGGCCTGGGCATCCGCATACCCGTCTTCGATCGCCTCATCGTCGCCCGTTTCCTCATGACGCTCGACTTCGCCAGCCATATCCGACTCAACGGCGCCCTTTACCGGCGCGCCGCATTTTGTGCAGTACGAACAGCCGTCACGGAGCTGGTTGCCGCATTTGATGCAATAGGCCATTCTTCACTCCTAAAGCGATACGTAGAGCGCAAGAAAGATCATTACCGCCCCAAGTACATGCTCCGGGACGAGGTACTCGATTCGATAACCGTTATCGTCGGACTCGATAAAGGCCACGCGCTGCCTCTTGTAAAGAACATCGGTTCTTACCGGGACAAAACTGAGTGCCTTACCCTGACTCACGGCCTCATACGAACCAGCCCGCTTGACATCTCGCATAGCGAGAAACCCGCGTAAGGTTGTCGCACCGCTAGGAGTTTCAAACCGATCGACAGTTTCATCGGGCTCCATGGCGCGACACACCTTCTGAAAGAAACCCTCGGCAGGAGGCTTCGGAGGTAACGGCCTATGAAAGGTTATCTCGTGCTCACTTAAGCCATCTTCAGAAGTCGTATCGTAAAATTCGACCTCACCGACATAACGACCATGTCCGTTTGAGATTTTATAAAAGCGCCTCGTGTAATCAGGAGAGCCAAAGAAGCCCCCGCTGCTGTCTTCACGCTTGCTCTTCGCCGTATAGAGTATCTCCCCGTTTCCTTCGGTGAAAACAAAGTCGCGATCATTGGAAAATATGCTGGTGTGGAAATCGCCCGAAACATAGATCTTATTCGTCAGCGGCTTCTTCTTGTTCGCAGGTTTCCGAGCTCCACTATCAGTATCATTCTTCGTATTACTTTTATCATGACGCTCTGACGCGACAGAGGAGACGACGCGCTTGCCGCATGAGCAGCAAAACACGTCGTCGTCTTGAAGCTTCATTCCACAGTAATAGCAAAACTTCATTGAAGCCAAACCCTAGCGACAACCCATTTAATTGCTTAAATTATCGATTGCGTACTGCGCCTCATCGGCAGTGAACTTCTCGCCGTACTCAGAGACAAGCTGGTCATAAATCGCCGAAGGCGACATACTCATGCTGTTCTGATAGTCTTCCGCCTTTGCAAGAGCATTGGCATTCCAATCAGCATTGAGATTGTCGACCGCGTACTGCGCTTCTTCCTCGGTGAACTTCTCCCCGTACTCGGAAACAAGCTGATCGAAAATGCCCTGTTTTGACATGTGCATCATGTCGGAGTAGCTCTTTGCGCTCGCGAGAGCATTGGCGTTCCAGTCGGCACTCACATTGTCGATCGCATACTGAGCGGCTTCCGCGCTGAAGTTCTCGCCATACTCAGAAACCAGCTGATCGTAAAGGCTCTGCTTCGACATATGCATCGTTTTGGAATAGCTCTCAGCCTTTTTCAACGCCGACTTGTATTCCTTAGGAGTATTGGCACTGTCCTCGACCTTAGAAGCAGCATCCTCAACTGCGTCCTTTACGTCTTCTGCAGCTGATTCAACCTTATCCTTCAAGGAATCGGTGCTCGTCGTTTGCTCCTGCGTTGTTGCGGTGGAGGTGTCGGAGCTGGACTTCTTTGACGTGGAAGAGCCGCACGCCCCCA
>CAVDTK010000013.1:8613-22033 GCA_963611755.1 Oscillibacter sp. ER4 | reverse complement strand
ACGGTCAGGGCACCGTCGCCCTGGAAGTTCCAGGTGACGTTGAAGTTCTCGTCGGTGTTGGCGAAGGAGTCGGCGGCCAGGCCCATCGTGTAGGTGCCGGCGTCGGTGCCCTCGGCGACGTCGGAGAAGCCCGCCTTAAGCGCCACGTTGCTAAGATCGTAGAGCTTGGAGTCGGTGGTCGCCGTATAGCCGGAGACCTTCTGCTCCTGGCCGTTGTAGTCCACGGTCGCGGTGTTGCCCTTGACGTTGACGGTGGTGGCGAGCTTGCCGATCGTCAGATAGCCGTCTTCGATCTTGTAGGTAACCCTAAAGTTCCAATCGTTGTTAGTGAAATCATCTCTGGTCAGGCCCATTTTGTAGGTGCCCGCGTCCTTACCCGTGGCCTTCTTGGCCTTTCCGGTTTCGGTCAATGCGATATCGCTCGTCTTGTAGAGATCCTTGGCGTCGCCCTCAACCCCGGTCACCTGGAAGCCGGCATCAACGGACTGCTCCTTGCCATCGTAGGTCTTGGTGGCGGAGTCGCCCTTAACGGTAACGGTGATCTCAGCCGGCTTTACCTGGATGGTGTAGGAGCTGCGGACCGTTTCCTTGTAGTTAGTACTAGTGGCCTCAAAAGTAACCTTGTGCTTGGTGTTACCGCTGACCGTCGTGATAGTGGGCACCTCTGGGAGGAGCTCGGCGAACTCGTCGTCAATCGAGTACCGAACAAAGACGCTGTCATCGTCGGACGTCACGGGTTCGCCATGAGCCTCGCCGTCGTAGGTGTATACCTGGTCCTCCACGAAGGAAACCTTCGGCTCGCCCTCGGCCTGCTGGATGGTGTAAGTCCTGGTCTCGTTGACGTAAGAGTAGTCAACCGAGCCGGTCTTCTTGCCCTGGATCTTTACCGTGATGTCGCCGGCGCTCTTGAAGTCGGTGGTTACAGCGTCACCGCGGTAGTAGGTGACCGTGTAGCAGGCGTCGGAGAAATCCTTGTTGAGCGCAGCCTTAACCTCAGGAACCCACTTGTGCTCCTGCTTGTCGTAGGTTGCGTACGTGCCAGCGTTCTCGATGTTGCTGACGGAGACATTTTCCTGAAGGCTCAGGTCGCCTAAATAGGTTCCCGTTATTCCGTTCACATACACTTGGTAGGTGCTCTGGCCATAAGTGTTGTAAGGAGTGAGGGTTTTATCTACACCCTCCTGGATAAGTTCCGATTTACCGTCGGGGTCCACAACGGAAAAAACCGGATTGAGCTCCGCCGGCCGCAGCTGCGTTCTGAGCTCACTAAAAAGCCGGGAGTATTTAACCTCCCCATCGTAAGTAAAGACGGCGGTCTTCTTAGTGGTCGCCTGGGTGTTGCTACCCTGGTCAGCAGCCCCCCCGTTAGCTGCCCATGTGGTAGCGGGCACCAGGCCCACCACAAGCACAAGCAGAACCGAGAAGAAGGCTGTTGACAGCCGCTTTGAATGCGACTGCTGTACATCAGTCTTGTTCATGTTCATCTCCTAATTCGAACCAGACTTACAAAATCGCTTAAGTATATCGCAAGAATTAAGAAGACGCAGGTAGATATGCAAATTAATGCACTTGTTGCCCACAGTTAATCTGCGGGATCACCCGGGCAATGAATTTTCGTGGAAATGGCCTGCGCGGCCGCGCTACCAGGGGGAGGCGTAGGCCTCGGCGGTGACGTAGGCGGGCAGGTTGCTCGCGTCGATCTGGAAGGCTTGGTTGTCGCCGATCACCAGGTCGTTCAGGTACGTGTTGTCGCCGTACACGATGTTTCCGGCCTCGTCGCGCAGGACGAGGGTCACCGCCACCTGCCTGGAATAGGTGGGGATGCTCGCCAGCGCCTGGTCGGTGCCGGTCACGGACAGCGCGCCCAGAAAGGCCGTCGTGCCATAGGAGCTCTGGGTCGCCTTTAGGCTTGTGACCTCGAGTTTTATGGGGTCGGTCATGCTTATGACCTTGGTGGCGGAGCTTCTCGCCAGCGTGAACTCCACGTGATCGAGCGCCTGGCCGCCGACGCTTTCCAGGCCCGAGAAGTACGACGTCCGGCCCGGCAGCACGATCGAGGCCCCGCTGTCGCGCGTGAAGAGCGGCTGGCCCTGCTTGTCGTAGCCCACGACCTTAACGGTGACCAGCTCAACGGCATTGTCAGTGCTCGTGTTCTTGAGGCCGAACGCGTAGTGGACGTAGCCGTTGGAGTCGACATGCCAGCCGGAATCGGCGATCTCGAGGGGGAGCTCGTCGACCGAGGAGACGGTCGTCGCGGAGGTGGACGGGGTGGCCGATGTGGTTGTTGTCGTCCTCGCGCCTGTCGTCGCGGTGGTCGCCACAGAGGTCGCACCATCCAACGAACCGCTGGTAAACGCCCTGCTCGCAAAGAACAAGACGATGCCGAGAACCACCGCGGCGCCGACCGCGATCAACACCTTCACCCGCGTGGATAGCCCGGTCTTCTCCCCTACCGCAGCGTCGGCAACGTCAGCCGCGCCGGCCGCGTCGCCAACCCGCGCCGTGCCCCGCAGCGTGTCGGCCATCTGCTGGGCGCTCTGGTACCGCGCACTCGGCTCGAAGGCGCACGCGCGGGTAACCACGCTGGTCAGACGCGAGTCCTGCGTGGCCAGGTTGGTGAAAAGCCCCTCGTAGGCATCCTCGTCGGGCCGCACGCCAGTGAGCATGTAGCCCAGCAGCTTGCCGATGGCATAGACGTCGCTGCGGGCGTCGGTCTGCGCGAAGCCGTACTGCTCGGGCGAGGCGAAGCCGCGCGTGCCCAGAAAGGCCGTGTCGCGCGTGGCGCCCTCGACGCGCATGCGGGCGATGCCCAGGTCGATGAGGTGCGCGCCGTCGGCCGCCACAATCACGTTGCGCGGGCTCAGGTCGCGGTGGATCACGCCGCAGGAATGCAGCGCCGCGGCCGCCTCGCAGACGTCGATCGCGACCGACGCGGCCTCGTTGGCGTCCAGGCTGCCGCGGGCGGTCACAAGCTCTTCTAGGGTCTGGCCCGGAACGTAGTCGTAGACAACAACGTACTGGTCAGGCAGGGAGTACGAGGCCTCGACCTTGGGCAGGCGCGCGCAGTTGAGCGGGCCGATGGCCGACCACACGGCCTGGTTAGCCAGCTCGACGGGGATCTTCTTGCGCACAAAAGGGCCGGCGCCTTGAATGGTCACGAGCTCGGTCGTGCCGCCGGCGCCGCGCGCGAGCACCCGCTCCACGTGGTAGGCGTCATCGATCCCGATGGCGTGCAAGACTTGCTCGTCGTTCAAACCCCGTCCTCCTTGGCGCTGCTGGGGTAGCCCCTCAGCAGGAGCACGGCACAGTTAGTTTTAGTTTAGTCATGTGCCAGGGCGGTATCTTCAGTTCGTGACTGAATCGGCAGATGGAGTACGGCATGCCGGGCCGCGCGGCCACGTCGCCGGGACGGGCAGTCGCGGCGGCCGGCCGCGCGGCCACACCGCCGGGAGGGCCCAGCCCTACCTCAGCGGCCCGGTGCCCAGCAGGGTCTTCTCGCCCAGGCGGTAGAGCTCGTCGTCGGCTTCTTCGCGAGAAAGACCGTGCTCAAAGCACCAGATAATGACGGCGTCGCGCGCCACCTTGCACCACAGCTCGGACACGCCGGCCAGCCGCAGCAGGCGCTGGGCCTCGCGCAGGTTGCAGCGCAGGCCAAAGGCCAGCATGATGGCGTGGTCGCGGCCGGGGCGGCTCTTGCCCTGGAAGATGTCGTAGACCACGGTGGCGTTGATGCCGCTCGCGCGGATGACCTCGGGCCGCTTGAGGCCGTGGGCGTCCAGCAGCTCAAAGAGGTAGTCGGAAAGCTGACGATCGACCGTGGAGTCGGGCGAACACAGATAGGCCTCGGGCGTGGCGGAGGCCAGCAGGCGCTCGAGCAGCTCCTCGGTCATGCGTTCCTCGCCGGTGTTCTCGCGCTCGTCTGCCATCGTCTTCTCCTCAAGGTCCGTGTTTCTCGGCCTAATCCGCCGCCGTCTCGTCTGTGAGTGTCACCTTACACCACGCCCCGCCGCCGCGGGCCGCGAGCTTTCGCAGGCGTCGGCGAGAAACCCGCTACTTGTGGTACGGCTCGCCGCGCGAGATCTTACAGGCGCGGTAGAGCTGCTCGAGCAAGACGACGCGCGCCAGGTTGTGCGGCAAGGTGATGGGGCCAAACGAGAAGGTCTCGTTGGCGCGGGCGCGGACCTCGGGCGAGACGCCGTCCGAGCCGCCGATCACGAAGGTCAGGTCGCTTTTGCCGCGAAGGGCCAGCTCATCGAGGTGGGCCGAGAAGTCCTCGCTCGAGCGCTGCTTGCCGTCGATGGCCAGAAGGATCATGTGGCTGCGCTCGGGCACGGCGGCGAGAATGGCCTCGCCCTCGCGCCGACGGCTCGTCTCGACGCCGCCCGCTTTGGCCGGGTCGATGTCGGCGATCTCGCGGACCTCGACCTTGGCGTAGGCGCCCAGGCGCTTGAGGTACTCGGCGCAGGCCTGCTGCCAGAAGCGCTCCTTGAGCTTGCCCACGGCCACCACGGTGTAGCGCACGCCAACCTCCAAAAGAAAGGCCAGGCACGGTGCCTGGCCTGCGAATCGTTGCTAAGCGGGGTGCGGCCGCTAGACCAGCTGGATCTTCTCGACGTCCTCGCGCGAGGTCTCGCGGTAGAGGGTGAACTTGCGGCCGATGACCTGCACGACCTCGGCGCCGCAGAGCTCGGCCAGCTGGTTGGCGGCGTCGCGCGTGTCCAGGCCGGAGTTTTCAAGCACGCTGCATTTGACCAGCTCGTGGGCCTCAAGGGACTCGCCGGCCTGGTCGGCGGTGGCCTGGGTCACGCCCGCCTTGCCGATGGAGACCACGGAGTCGAGGTGGTGCGCGAGCGCGCGGAGCTGTCTGATCTGGCGTCCAGCGAGTGCCATGGGGGGTCCTCTCTATAGGGTCCGCGCCCACGCCCGTGAGCTGCGGTTGGTTTCAACGCGCTTAAGGTTATCGCAGGTAGTGGGGTTAGGTCAACCGCGCGGCGGGACGATGCAGTCGTAGCGCACGGCCTTGCCGGAAACCGTGTAGCTGGGCTTGGCGCCCGCCAAAAGGGCGCCCTTGACCGGGCGTTTTATGACGATCTTGCGCGGGTGGGCGGACAAGGCGGCGGCGAGAAGCTCCTCCTCGTTGTCGCAGGGCTGCTCCAAGTGGTGCAGGAGCTGGAACTTCTTCTTGACCGCCGCGCTTTTGGTGCGGGCGGGAAACATCGGGTCCAGATAGACCACGTCGGGAGAAAAGCCCAGGTGAGACAGGCCGTCGATGCTGTCGCCCGGCACAAAGCGCATGCGCGCGGCTATTGGCGCGAGCGCGGGGTCTGCCTGCGCGCGGGCCAGGGCATCTTCGAGCAACGCCGCGATGACCTGGTCTTTCTCGAAGAGGGTGACCTCGAAGCCGGCGGCCGCCAGCAGGAAGGAGTCCTCGCCAAAGCCGGCCGTGCAGTCCACCGCCGTGGGCGCCGCGACCCCCTTGACCTTGGCGGCCTTGACCAGCAGCTCGCCCGCCAGGCGCTGCGGCTTCACGCGCGGCAGCAGCGCCGAGAAGTCCGCGCGGAGCTCCATGCCGTCACCGATGAGCGTCAGGCCCTCGGGCTTGCGAACGAGCTGGACGCCGCTCTCTACCTGCATGTCATTGTCTTCTGTCACGTGCTACCGTCCTATTTGCCGCGCGCGGCGACAAAGTCTTCTAGCTGGGAAAACGCGGTCATGGCCGGGCGGGCCCGCTCGAGGAAGGCCTCGCCCGCCGGGGTGGGAACGACGCCGTGGCTCGTGCGGTCGAAGAGCTTCTCGCCAACCTCGCGCTCCAGGTCGCCGACGGCCTTCGAGACGGCCTGCACCGTCACGCCCTGGGCTTTTGCCGCCTTCGAGAAACTATGTCGGTCGTAGACGGCAACGAAGTACTTTACCTGATTGATATTCATAATTGGCCTGGCCTTGCTGCCCGCGTGGGCCGCCTGGGTATCTGATGGGGATTTTTCCGTTGCCTAGGATAGTCTGTCAAGGATCGGTTGAACGGACGGATGAGCGCCTTTTTGGCAAACGGGCAGATCAGGCCCCTTAGCGCGCGGCGCAACACGGGGCTGCGCCGGCTGCCGCCCGCATTGACGCACCCGGGGCGGCACAGTATGCTCATCGGCATGGATAAACAGACCAACATAGACGCCTGGCTGGCGCCCGCCCCCACCGACGTGCGCGACACGTGCCGCGACCTTCTCGCCAAAGTGGAACAGATGCGCCAGACCCAGGTCATCTACCCCGCGCAAGACGACATCTTAAACGCCCTGGCCTGGACCGCGCCCGCCGACGTGCGCGCGGTCATCCTGGGGCAGGACCCCTATCACGAGCCAGGCCAGGCCATGGGCCTCTCGTTTTCTGTGCCGAGCGGGACCAAGCTGCCGCCCAGCCTGCGCAACATCTATAAAGAAATGTCCGCTGACCTGGGGTGTTTGGCGCCGACCTCGGGCGATTTGACCCCGTGGGCGCGCCAAGGCGTGCTGCTTTTGAACACCACGCTCACCGTGCGCGAGCACGCGGCCAACTCCCACGCCAAGCTGGGCTGGCAGGCGCTTACCAACTACGTGGTGGGCCGCTGCCTGGAGCTTGAGCAGCCTGTCGTTTTCTTGACCTGGGGCCGTCATGCCGTGGGGCTCGTGGAGAAGGCCCGCGAGGCCGCCGCGGCGACGGGGCACGAAGCACTTCTCGCCAACAAGTTCACGCTGGCCTCGACGCACCCCTCTCCCCTCTCGGCCAACCGGGCCGGCGGCGGGCTTTGCGCCTTTATGGGGTCGAGGCCCTTCTCGCAGGCTAATAAACTGCTGGTAAAAAACGGTGCGCAGCCCATCGACTGGCAGCGGGTGGGTTAGGCGGCCTGGCGGCTCGGCGGCGCTGCAGCCGCCCCGCCGCAGCCCGCGTATATCACACCCCCTTGTGTTTTCCATTATAAAATTGGGATCGCTGAGTAGCCGAGGATGCACCATTTACGTATCCCCAGTTGATTGGGGGTGCGACAAAAGCGGCTACTTGGCAACCCCAATTTTATAATGGAAAACGCAGCGCCTACCGCAGATCGCACACCAAAAAAGGGCTGCCCGGCCGTGTTTTGGCCGGGCAGCCCTTGTTCGATCGCTTGAAGACAGGCCTTAGACCCTGGCGACACCGCTCTTGCGGGCAGCCTCGGCCACGGCGGCCGCGACGGCGGGAGCCACGCGCTCGTCGAAGGCACCGGGGATCACGTAATCGGCTGCCAGCTTGTCGTCGTCCACCAGGCCGGCGATGGCGTAGGCCGCGGCCTCCATCATGTCGTCGTTGATGTCGGAGGCGCGCACGTCCAAGGCGCCGCGGAAGATGCCCGGGAAGGCCAGGACGTTGTTGATCTGGTTGGGGAAGTCCGAGCGGCCGGTTGCGGCAACGGCGGCGCCGGCGGCCAGGGCCTCGTCAGGCATGATCTCGGGCACGGGGTTGGCGCAGGCAAAGACGATGGCGTCGGCCGCCATGGTGCGAACCATGTCCTGTGTGAGCGCGCCGGGGGCCGAGACGCCCACAAAGACGTCGGCGCCCTTGACGGCCTCGGCCAGGCTGCCGTGGACAGCCTCGCGGTTGGTCCAGGTGGCGACCTCCTCCTTGACGGGGTTCAGTCCGTCGCGGCCCTCGTAGATGGCGCCCTTGCGGTCGCAGATGATGATGTCCTTCACGCCCATGCGCTTCATCAGTCGCGCGATGGAGATGCCAGCGGCGCCGGCGCCCGAGAAGACGGCCTTCACGCTGGACAGGTCGCGCCCAGTCAGCCTGCATGCCCCGATCAACGCGGCGCAGGTCACGACCGCCGTGCCGTGCTGGTCGTCGTGGAAGACGGGGATGTCGCAGACCTCCTTCAGGCGGCGCTCGATCTCAAAGCAGCGCGGCGCGCTGATGTCCTCGAGATTCACGCCGCCAAACGAGCCGGCCAGAAGCTGGACCGTGCGCACGATCTCGTCCACGTCGTTGGAGCGGATGCACAGCGGGAAGGCGTCCACGTCGGCAAAGGCCTTGAACAGGGCGCACTTGCCCTCCATGACGGGCATACCGGCCTCGGGCCCGATGTTGCCCAGGCCCAGCACCGCCGAGCCGTCGGTGACCACGGCCACCAGGTTGCCGCGGCGCGTGTAGGTGTAGGACTCGTCGACGTTCTTCTGGATCTCAAGGCAGGGCTCGGCGACGCCGGGGGTGTAGGCCACGGCCAGCTCCTCGGGGGTGGTGATGGGAGCGCGGCTCACGACCTCGATCTTGCCGTGCCACTCCTTGTGCTGGTCCAGCGCGTACTGCTTTGCGTCAACTGCCATGCGTGTCTCCTATCTGCCAAGCCGCCGCAGGCAAGCGGCGGGCCTCATAGCACAACAGCCCTGAGTTTAACCGCATCCCCCGTCGGCGGCCCGCAGTTTTGGGTGACGGGTCGCGCTTTTCGGTTAAGCGAAGTAGGCGAGAAGAAAGCAGCTAGAATAAGGGTTTATATGTATTCGGACCAGCGCCCTTCTCGGCGAGAATTGGATCGAACCGTCATGAGACTCAACGCCTTCTCGCGCATCGCGCGCGCCACCTGCGCGCTTGCCCTGTCCGTCGCCATCGCCTTGCAAGGCATTCCCGTCCAGGCCCTCGCGGCCGAGCAGAACACGCAGGCCGCCGCCGTCACAACAGAGACCGGTGACGGCGAGGCAAACTTTGCCAAGGAGCCCTGGCACACCTACATCGACGTCATGCTGTCCGCGGGCACGTACGTGGAGGGCAGCGCCCTTGCCGCGGTGAGCCGCGACATGAAGGCCAACGACATCGAAGCCAGCAACACCAACTACCAGGTCGAAGAGCTCTACAAGACCACGGGCGACCAGTACGAGCTTGCCTTTGGCCTGGGCCTTTCCGACGAGATCATGCAGGCGACCAGCGACGCGCTGGGCGAGGACGTCGACCTGGTGACCGCAGAGGACGTCGTGGTCAAGATCCTGCTGGTCAAGTGCGACTCCATGACCACGCGCGAGCTCCTGGAGGCCCTGGCCAAGGACAGCCGCGTCATCGGCGCCACGCCCGACTACCTCTTCAACCGCATCGACGACCCCAAGTCCTCGACGGACGAGCAGCCCACGGGCACCGACGAGGTCCCCCAGGACGACGAGACGGACGCGCAGGACCAGGCAGGCGAGACGGACGACGTGGTCGACGGCGCAGATGACGCCGACGCCGCGGCCGACGCCGACATCGACCTTCTCAGCGGCGACTCCACCGCCCGCGCCGCCACGCAGGCCAGCGCCTTCACCCCGGCCGCCGCCCCCACCAACGTCACCGCCACGAGCGGCGTCACCGCGACCTCGCTGCAGTGGGGCTTCGACCTCAAGACCCTGTGCTTCAAGGGCTCCGGCAACTCGGCATCGCTCAACGAGGCCACCTTCAACAGCGGCTCGGTCAACTCGGGCGGCGTCGTGGCCGTCTTTGACACGGGCGTGGACTACAACCACCCCGACCTCAAGGACTCCTTCTTTGACATGACCCCCTACCTGGCCAAAACCGGCGGCGGCAAGTACGGCTACGACGCCGTCGACGACGACTCGACCAACCCCATGGACACCTTAGGCCACGGCACCCACGTGGCCGGCATCCTCGCCGCGCAGAACAACGCGTACGGAGTCTCGGGCATCGCCAACGGCGCCAAGATCATCGCCGTCAAGGCCGCGGGCAAGAACACCACGAACGGCAAGGACAGCACGGACACGATATTCAGCGCCTCGGCGATCTACGCGGGCTACAGCTATCTCACCAAGGTCGTCCAGGCCGGCGTCGACCTGCGCGCGATCAACTGCTCCTGGAACGCGGCCAACTCCACGACCCAGGCCTCGGTGCGCCTGGCCATCACCGACCTGGCCAACAAGTACGGCGTGGTCACGGTCTTTGCCTCGGGCAACGCGGCGACCAACCTCGACTCCAAGGGCGCGGACAGCACCATGAGCATCCTGGACTCGTCCATTCTCACCGTCGACTCGACCAACGTCGACGGGTCCGCCTCGGCCTTCTCCAACTACGGCAAGACGACGACCACGGTCTTTGCACCCGGCGGCGGCATCCTGTCCACCATCAAGACCTCCTCCCACACCCAGTACCTGCCCACCGTCATGAACCACACCACCTACGAGACCTTCACGGGCACGAGCGCCTTGAAGACGCAGGGCCCCACCGGCGACGCCCTGACGACAACCGTGAACTCCGCCGCGGGCTTCGACTCGCAGGGCGGCTGCATGAGCCTTGACACGAGCCAGCTCAACGCCGCCGCGTCCAGCAACTCCTTCAACGGGGCCAAGACGCGCGTGATCCTGAGCGTCCCCTTGGGCGATACCGACCCCACGCAGCTCAGCGAGGTGGGCCTGGCCGTGAACCTCGTTGGCAAGACCGCGAGCACGGCCTGGCTTGAGGTCGCGGGTGCCAACAACAAGTGGCTGGGCGACACCGGAACCCAGACCGCGATCGACTCCGGCAGCTGGATCTGCCTGTCGCTCAACCTTTACGAGGCCGCGCAGACCAATGGCTGCGGCGGCATCAAGATCTACCGGGACAACAGCGGCAAGGCCTACATCAAGGTCGCGATCTGCCTTGGCGCCGACACGTTCCTGGACGGCTCGAGCCTCAAGATCGACGCCGTCGGCCTGGGCAACCAGTGCTGGAGCTACGGCTATATGAGCGGCACCTCGATGTCCACGCCCGCGATCACGGGGCTTCTCGCCGTCTACTCGTACCGCATGGGAACCGAATACAGCGGCCTTTCCAAGACCGTGCGCGCCAAGAAGCTGGCCAACATCCTGCGCAAGACCACCGTCACCAAGGACGCGCTGTCGCAGCTGTGCGCCACGGGCGGTTACCCGGACGCGAGCAAGCTTGCCGCGGCGGTGGCGGCCGATAAGAACACGGCCTACGTGGGTTCGGCCAGCTACGCCGTGGACAAGGCGGACAGCAGCTACGCCCTGTGCACCATCAGCGGCATCGGCTTTGGCGACGAGCAGGGCGCGGCGGAGATCGCGGGGCTTTCTGAGGGGACCTTGGTCGAGGTCGTTGGGTGGAGCGACGACACCGTTCAGCTACGCGTGGCCCGCTCGCAGACGGCGACGCAGCTCAGCGCGACCGTCACGACCACCGGCGGCACCGCGGTCAAGACCGGCGCGATCAGCGTGCTGGACACCATCTCGCAGGACGGCGGGTCCGGGTCCGGTTCTGGTTCTGGCGAGCAGGGCAGCGGCGACGGCGCCAAGCAGGCTGGCGAGAAGACCGCGAGGTCCGCGGGCCGCGGCGGGACGCCCGCGACCGGCGACGAAACCGGCGCGCCCGTCTTTGCGCTGGCCGTCGCCGGCACCGGCGCGCTTCTCGCCACGACGGCCGTAGCGAGCGGCCGGGTCTCTCGCCACCGCGAGGGTCGTCGCTAGGTTAGGTGCACGTCGCGCCCCCACGGCCTCTGGCATGGCTACCGCACCAGAAATGCCGCATGTCTGTGGATTTCACCGGGGGCTGCACCAGATCGGGGGCATGTCGGTGGATCTTCTCGCCGAGAAGGCCCCCGAGCCCGCATAATCCACCGACATGACCTCCTTTCGGTGCGTTTCTCGCCCTCCGGGCACCGACATGCGGCAATTCCGGTGCAGCGTTTCCCAAAAGCCACCGACATGACCTGAATCCGGTGCAGCGGCCGGAGGTTGTGGGCCACGCCGCACGAAAGAAGGGCACGCCTCGTTGATTGAGGCGCGCCCTTCTTGTTTACCTGGGGTTTATTTGAGACTTAGTCCTCGTCGTCGATGATCGTGGCATCGACCTCCAGGACCTCGCGCTCCTCGCGCTCGACCTCGAGGCGGCGGTTGGAGTAGGCCATAAAGCCCATCCCGATGGCGCCCGCCGCGGCCGCGGCCACGCCGGCGATGCCGCCGATACTCGAGTCGCCGGTGTTGGGCGTGCCCTTCTTGCCGTTAGAGCCGGAGCCGCCGTTGCCAGCACCGGAGCCGTTCCCGCCGTTGCCGTTGCCGGACCCCCCGTTGCCGTTGCCGTTGCCAGAACCGGAACCGCCGCCGTTGCCGCCGTTCCCACCGTCACCGCCGTCCCCGCCGCCGTTGTTCGTCTCCCAAGCCTCGGAGTAGCCCAGGTTCTCGGCCGAGCCGGAACCAACGCTCACCTGGACGTCGCAATACGCGTCGTCGCCCTGGGTGCCAAACGAGACACCCTCGGCGCCGTTGCCCACCCCGGCGATACCGGCCACGTAGCTGCAGTTGCCGGTCGACGCGTCGATCGAGGCCAGGCTCGAGGTGGTGGTCTCCTCGCTCGTGATGGGGTCGATGTAGGTCAGCTTGTTGGTCTTGACCACGATCTTGTGCTTCTTGCCCCATGAGGTGGGCACCATGATCTGGGCGCGAACGCGGGCAAAGCGGCCGGGGGCCAGGACATCGCGGCCGCCGTCCTTGGCCAGGATGTGGTTGCCCAGGGCCTCGTAGCCCGTCTCGAACATAAGGTCCTCGCTGTCGGAGGTAGCGCTGCTCGCGGGCTTCGAATCGGAAGAATCCACGACGGTCGTGGCATCGAACTTAACCGCGACGTTATCGTGGAGCACCTCCTGCGTCTCGCCGTCGACCAGATGAAGCCCCGTGCCGCGCAGGATCGTGTTGCCGTCGTTTCTCAGCTCGATCTCGAAGGTGCAGGGCTGGCCCTTTATGACCAGGCCGCCAACCGGGGTGATGGAGATAGGCGTCGCGCACGCGATGCACGGGATCGCGATCTCCCAGTAGTTGGCCAGGCTCTTGCTGATGTCCGCGATCTCGAGGCCGATGATGTCGGTCACCTCGTTGCCAGTAGCCACCGCGACCACGGCATCGATGGCATGGTCGATGGTACAGGCCGCGAAGGGCTTGGAGAAAGCCACCTTGCCGTTGTCCTCGACGGCCTTCATGGCCATGACACGGTAGCTGCCCTCTGCCTGTTTCATGACGGGGTTGCCCTTATCGTCGAGGACGGGGTTGCCCTTATCGTCCTGAGTCGGGACGTATTTGTTCTTCTGGTTATCGGCATAGAGCAGCGCCTTGCCGTTGCTGGTGATCATGAAGTCCAGAGGCAGGCCGGTCGAGGGGCCGATCTGCGTGCCCGTCGGGAAGCTGCCTCCCTTGCTGCCGAGGTCGAACGTGAGGCTATACGCCACGTTGTACTTCTGGCCGTCATCGCCCTTGATCTCCCTCATGGCGATCATCGCGTCGTGACCGGGCCACGGCACCAGACGCTTGAGCGAGGAGTCGAGCTGGTAGAAGACGCTGGGCGTATAGGTGAGCTTAGAGGAATCCCGCTCCGCCTCGACCTTCAGCACGCCGAAGGCTCTCTCTTCCTTGCCCTGGGCGTTCTTTCGCTCGACCTGCACGCCAAAGTAGGAGTCCCA
>CAVDTK010000013.1:0-8109 GCA_963611755.1 Oscillibacter sp. ER4 | reverse complement strand
CCTCGAGACGGAGTCGTTTGCCACGCCGTCGTAGTCGCGCGTGCCAGAGAAGAGCAAGATAACCACGTCGTTGTGGTTGTCGGTGCTGCTTCCCCAGAACGAGGACTCGCATTTGATGGAGGCGATGTCGAAGTCGTAGTCGTAGAGGTCGTCGCGAGAAAGGCCATTGATGCCCGTCGGAGTGAAGTCGATCGTGTTGGGGTCGCTCCACTTGCCGTCCGTCTTGCGCTGGACCACCAGGCGGGTGCGCATCTTGCCGTTGCAGCTGACGGCGGCGATCCTGAACATGGTGAGAACGCCGTCGATCTCCATGAACTTGGGGCGGCCGTCGCTGAAGACGTTGCTCAAGATCTTGCCCGACTTGGCCGTGACGCCGCCGCTGGTCGCGACGTCCGCGATGCTCGAGATCGCGTCGTCGCCCGAGACGAACTTGCTGCGGTCGTAGAGGTCCTCGTCCATGGCGATGCCGGTGTCGGGGTAGACGTACTCCTCGGCCGCGGTGCTGTCGGCCTGGGCAGCCGCGTCATCGGCCTGGGCAGCCGCATCGTCGCTCAGCGCGACCGGGACGGCGGCGGCATCCGCGTTCGTCTCGCCCGTCTCGCCAGTCTCGCCAGCGTCCGTCGCGTCAACCACGGCGGGCACGTCCTCGGGCACGGCGTCGGCGTCGACGCCGGCGTCCTCATAGCCCAGGCCGGCGCGCACGCCCGCGATCTGGGCATCCGTACCGCACACAATGGTGTAGAGGCCGCTGTCATCCTGGTGCGCCACCGAGACGAGCTTGGTCCCGTCGCCGTCGGCGTCCAGGGCCGCGACCTGGGAAGTCGTGCTGGTCTTGGTGCCCGCCTCGCGCAGCGTGGCAAGCTCATCGGCCGTGACCTCGGTGGCGTTCTTGGCCAGGGTCTCCAGCGTGATGCGGTAGTTGCCGTCCGCGTCGCGCGTGACATGGCCGGCGTCGCCGCCCTCGTCGGGCACGGAGTCGTCCGCAAGGGCCGAGACCGCCGCGTCGAGGCTCGCCGCGGAAGACTTGCTGTCCCAGCTGTCGTAGAGCTTGCGCTCGTCGGGCTCAAGCGACCAGAGCGTCTTGGAGTACTTGAAGAGGAAGAACTGGATGGCGATCGAGACGGACAGGTCCATGAACGCCATCTGGTGCGGGTACGATTGGGAGCCGTCGCCCAGGCCCTTGGCCTCCTCGTAGAACGAGACGTAGATGGTGAGGCCAATGGCGTAGCGCAGGCCGATGCTCGCGACGCCCGAGACGCCCACGCCGCCGGTCATGGCGATATCGAAGTTGATGGTGAAGGCGCACTGGGTGTTCTTCCAGTCAAGCACCATGGAGCCAAGGAACTTCTCGACCTTGGCGAGAAACGCGTCGTCGCCGTCCGGCCAATAGGTGACGCCGCCGACCTTGGCCGCCAGCGTGAGGCCCAAACCGAGCGAGAGCGAGAGGAAGACGGGCACGGGGCCGATCATCATCTGGAAGGTGAAGACGGCCTCGCCCTTAAGCGCCACCGCGCCGCCCAGGCTGACCCTCCAGGCCTTGGACTCAAGCCACTCGTAGGCGGCGTCCAGGTAAACCGACATGCCGACGCTCACCGAGAACTTAGGCGTGAACTCGGAGCTGTAGTACTTGTCGAGGCCCTGGGCGCCCGGCGCGTTCTGCTGCTTGCCGAGCGCGACGGCCTTGTTGATGGCCTCGTCGTTTTGCTTCTGAAGGGCCTTGAGCTGGTCGTTGCCCTTCTGGACGGAGCTGAACTTCCACGAGTTCAGGTCCTTAGACTCGCCGACGGCGCCGAGGGTCATGCCGATCTTGAGGTAGCCGAACGGGGACCAGTTGAAGATAAAGAGATCGGAAGGCTGCCACATGCTGAAGGTGCCCCCGCCCAAGACCGGGACCTTGTCGGGGAACTTGAAGCTGTTGTCGCCGGAAAACGAGACGCCCGGCAAGGTGCTCAGGTTGCCCGTGCCCGCGTCGTCGAAGGGGGCCTTCTTGAACTGCGCGAGGGTGACCGCGAGATAGCGGAAGCCGTCGCGAAGGACGCCCACCACAAGGCGGTCGCCCTCTGCGAAGGCCTGGTCGGAGTTGCCCATAAGGAAGCGGCCCTTGAGCTGGGCCTCGAAGGTGTTGGCGTCGGCGGCATCCGACGAGATGGGCTTTGCGCCGGCAAGGCTGATGAAGCCCAGGTCCCTCACGTCGGAAGACGACTCGCCGGGGAAGGTGTCGGAGGTCGAGCGCCAGCGGAAGAAGTGCACGGTGACGTTATCGGGCTTGCCGTCCTTGAGCCAGACCTGCGCGCGGAGCGTGTGCTCGGCGTCGTTGGTGGACGCGTTGAGGAAGCTCGCCTTGGTGTACTGGACGTCCAGGTCGTCGAAGCCGATGGCGCGGAAGTACGCGCCTTCGTCCTTGGTCGTGGGGCAAGGCAGGAAGTAGAGCGTGGCGCCCTGGACGTAGAGGCTCAGGAGCGTGACGTCGTGGTGGCCCGGGTAGGTGATGGACACCTGCAGGTTGGTGGAGTACGCAGGCTCCCAGGAGTTCTCGCTTCGCTTGGTGCCGTCCGAGATGTCGATGGAGAAATAGCCGAGGTCGTCGGCCGTGCCCGAGTAGGTCTTCTTGCTCGCAGGGTCGTAGCAGGTGATCTTGGCGCCGGCCACGGCGGGCAGGTTCTCGGCCGTGGCGTCGGCGGTGAGCTGCGTGACGTCGACCGCCTTGAAGACGATCGTGGACTCCGTGGTGACGCTGATCTCGAAGGTGGCCTCGGCGTCCTTGGCGTAGGCCACGGTGGGCGTGAAAACGCTGAGCGCGTCGTCGAGCCCGCCCGGGGCCGAGACGTCCTCGCCAGAGACGCCCTGGACAATGGGCAGCGCCATCGAGGTGATAAAGAACCCGCCAGCGGTCAGGAACGTGCGGCGAGAAAAGCTCTTGGGGGTTGGTTCGGACATGGCGGCCTCTTTCTCACGCAAACAATTCAATCCAGTCTAGCAGCGGTTTATTACACGAGCGCTACGATCTTTTTGGTGTTGTCTTTCTCGACGGCAGCGGGCATGGCGGGGTCCGCGGTGGCGTCCAGGGCGTCGCCCGTACCGTCCGCCTCGCCGCCGTCCTTCCCAACGGCGCCCCACTCCTCGACCTGACGGTAATCCAGCGGCAAGTCGGCAAGGCGGTGCTCCATGGTCTTTGACAGGTCGCGCAGGGCCGGCATGATCTCCGGCGAGAAGTCCGTGTACCAGTCAAGCGTCTCAAGAACGTAGCGGCGCTTGAAGTCCTCGGGCGCCAAGACCGCGCAGCGCAGGTTGTGCAGGCGGTCGGCCGCCTTGACCACGCGCGCCACGTCGTTGCCCTTGATGCCCGCGATGTAATCGGCCATGACATAGCCCTTTTGCTTGGAGAGCAGCTTCACGGCCTCAAGCACGGCCGGACCGCCGATCTCCTCGATCTCGGCCTCGGTAGCATCGGTGTCCTCGAGAAGGTCGTGGAAGAAGGCCGTCACCACGTAGTCGCGGCCGTAGCCCCAGCGGTTGACGATGTCGGCCACGGCCACGGGGTGCACGATGTAGGGCATGCCGCCCATGCGCACCTGGCCCTTGTGTTTTCTCGTCGCAAAATCAATGGCCCGCACGTAGATAGGGCTGTCCTCGGTAGGTTTTGCTGCCATGGGCTACTCGCTCAGGGCCGCGTAGGCGCCCAGCAGGTGCTTGGCGCGGGTCTGTGCGCGGGCCGGGTCGCGAAGGCTCAATGCCAAGAACTCGGCCACGGTCTCCACGTCCATGCCGCGGCGGCAGACCTCGGCGTGGCAGAGGTAGCGCAGGCCCGTGGAAGAAGAAATGATGTCCAGGTCAGTGGCCTCAAGCGCGTGCTCAAGGAGCTTCAGGGCCATCTCCTCGTTCTGGGCCAGCATGCGAGAAAGGCCGCCGATCGTGGTGATGCCAAGCCACTCGAGCTGCTCGACGTAGGCGGCGGGGTTGTACTCCTCGATCTGGGCGTCGGAGGCGTCGGCCATGCGGTTGAGAAGCTCACGCATGGGCTTGTTGAGGCGCACGTACTCGCCCAGCGACACCACGTCCAGGCGGACGTCGTCAGCCGTGTCCTCGATGATGCTCGTGCGCACAGACTCGGTATAGTCGCCCATAAGGTCGCGCACGCGCACGAACTCGTCGTCTGCCAGCTCGAGCAGGGCGCTGATGCGGGCAAAGCCGCGCTCCGCCTTGCGGGGCATGCCGAACTCGGCCTTGTAGCCGATGTCGTGCTCGACGTCGCTCCACACGTGCTGCAGCAGGGTGCGCACCTGGATCTCAAAACGCCATTTGCGCAGCTCTTCGGGGTAGTTGCCGCCTTCCGGCAGGCGGCAGATGTAGTGCAGGCTCAAATAGCCGAAGGTCGACGCGGCAATGAGCTCGCGCTTATCGGTGGAGGCGCCCGTGTCGACGTCGAAGATCTCCTCGATGAGCTTGCCCACGCGGTCGACGTCGTCGGCGAAGTAGCAGATCACGCGCGCGCCCAGGATGTCGCGCAGGTCGCTCAGCTGGCTGTACCAGCCCTCCTTGCGCACGAGCTTGCCGGCGAGGGAATCCTCGGACTTGATGCGGCTCTGGATGGTGAAGGTCCTTATGCCGGACTCATCGACCGCGGACTGCAGCTTATGGGACACGATCTGCCGCATAAGCTCGAAGTCCTTCTCGCTTTTTCTGTACTCCTCCAGGATGAGGCGGTTAATAAGGTTCATCTTCTTGCCTTTCATCTGCGGCCCGGCGAGAAGTCCTGTGCCCGCCGGGCCGCGCTTTAGTGCCTACGTGCTATTCCATCGAGAACGTGAACGTGAGGATGTTGGTGTTCTCGACGCGCTGGTAGTCGATGGAGCGGGTCATCTTGCGCATCATGTGGATGCCCAGGCCGCCGATGGGACGGTCCTCGACCGAGAGGTCAAGGTCGGGCTCGTCGACCTGGGTGGGGTCGAACTCGATACCGTCGTCCGCGAACTCGACGAGAAGGTCGCCGCCCTTGCGGAAGACCGACGCCACCGCGTGGGAGGCCCCGCTGTAGCGGCAGATGTTGGAGTAGGTCTCGTCCACGATGACCTGCACTCGGTTGGCAAGGCGCACGCCCACGCCGATGCGCGGCAGGCGCTCCTCGAAGAACGAGAACATGAGGTCGATGGAATCGAGGCCCGCGTCGGTGACGATGTGGTTGCGGCCGCGCAGGGCGCGGATGTCCACGGCGAGCATGGTGATGTCGTCGGACTGCTCGGCGCCGTCGGCGTGCTCGCGCACGGAGGCCAGGACCTGCTCGCAGAGGGCCTTGGGATCGTGGCCCTCGATGCTGTTGAGCTTGTCTTCCAGGCGCTTCTCGCCGTAGAGCTCGTCGTCGAGGCTGCAAGCCTCGGTCACGCCGTCGGTATAGAGGTAGATCTTGGAGCCCGGGATCACCGAGACCCCGTGCTTGCGGTAGCGGATGCCCTCCATGCCGCCCAGCACCAGGTTGGGGCGCTCGTCCTTGAGGTATCTCCAGTTGCCGTCGACGTCCTTGATCAGCGGCGGGTTGTGGCCGGCGTTGGCGTAGGACATCGATCCGGCCTCGAAGTCGATCTTGCCCAGCCAGGCGGTCACGAACATGCCGGAGTCGTTGGACTCGCATAGGCGCCGGTTTGTCTCGGTAAAGGCCTCGTCGACCTCCATGCCGCTTTCCATGAGGGAGTGGATCTCGGTCTTGGTCTGCATCATGAACAAGGCCGCCGGGACCCCCTTGCCCGAGACGTCGGCCACCAGGATGACCAGCGTGTGGTTGTTGAGCAGGAAGAAGTCGTAGAAGTCTCCGCCCACCTCGCGCGCGGGGTCCATCGAGGCGTAGAGGTCGAAGTCGGAGCGCTCGGGGAACGGCGGGAAGACCGAGGGCAGCGAGCTGTGCTGGATCTGGCGGGCCATCTCCAGCTCGGCGTCGCGGCGGTGCTCGGCTTCCTCGATGTAGCCCTTAAGCGCGTCGACCGTGGTGTTGATGTTGTCCGAGAGCTTGATGAACTCCTGGTGAGTGCGCACGTCGATGTGCGTGTCCAGGTTGCCCGCGGTGATCTTCTCCAGGCCCTCCTCCACGTAGTCGAGCTTCTTGACCACGCGGTAGCGGATGAGCTGGAACAGAAGGACGAACAGGGCGTCGTTGACCAGGATCTCAAGGAAGATCGTGAGGTAGAGCAGGTAGTTCGTGGAGTAGTCGGCCTCGGCCACGGGCACGTAGGCCAACATGGCGCGGCCGTCGACGCCCAGGTCGTGCTTCATCACGTAGCACTCCGCGCCCATGAAGGACGCCACGTAGAGGTTCTGCTCGTCCAGCCTGTCGACGGTCGGCGAGAGGATCTCGGTGTTCTTGAGGCTGAGACCCGGGACGTAGCCGTCGAAGGTCGTCGGCGAGAGGATCTCGCCCGTCTCGGTGTCGTAGGCCAGGACAGCGCCGTTTTGCTGGATGCGCCAGACGGGGACGTCGCCCACGAAGGTCTTCCAGCCAAAGGTCTCGCGCGCGAAGTCGGCGTCGGACAGGTGGATGCTCAAGGTGGTGACGGCCTGCGTCCTGGTGACGTCGTCGGCGATGTAGACGGTGCAGAAGGTCACCACGATGAAGGCCGAGAAGACCGCCGCGAAGAGCCTGAGGCCCAAGTCAGAGATAAGGTGCGGCGGGCGGATGAGGATGGCCTCGTGGTTTATGTAGCCGCGGCCGATCAGGGCCAGGCCCGTGGCCACGCCCACCAGGCTCACCATGGGGAAGGTGCAGATGCTCACGTACTGGAAGGCGACCGAGATGCCGGACGCGTTGGTGAGCAGGATCAGCATCATGTGGAAGACCTCGGCCGTGATGCCGATGGCGATGCCGTAGCCGGTGATGGGCGTGCGGTTGTCAAAGACGAAGCGGCGCATGCTGGCGGCGGAGATGCCCGCCACGACCGCGGCCATGGAGCAGGCCAGGCGCGTGGTGTAGCCGCCGCCCCACAGGACCGACATCCAGCGCTCGAGGCCGGCGATGATGCCCGCGATGATGCCTGCCGGCCCGCCGAAGGCCAGGCCCGCCACGACGGGGCCGGCGTCGCGCAGGCTCATGACGCCGCCGTCGACCACGGTCACGCCCGTCTCGGACGAGATGACGGCCACCAGGCCAAAGGCCACGCCGTAGATTACCTGGTGCATCCACTCGGGCAGGCGTATCCAGCCGCCGGTTCTGCCGATAAACGTGAAGGTGAGGGCCACCGCCGCCGGCAGCAGCGCCTGAATAAGCAGGTTAACCATCGCGGGATTGGGGTCGCTACTCGATGACCAGGAAGTCCATGAAGCCGGTGATGTCGAAGATCTCCATCACGGCGTCGGCCACGTGGGTAAGGCGCATGGAGCCCTGGGTGTTCATGGTCTTCTGGGCGCGCAGGATCAGGCGCAGGCCGGAAGAGGCGATGAACTCAAGGCCGGCCAGGTCGAAGACCAGGTCCTTGGCCTGGGGCAGGACCTCGTCGAGGACAGCCTCGAGCTCGGGGGCGGCGGCGGTGTCCAGGCGGCCGGACAGGGCCAGGGTGACGTTGTCGCCGTCGACGGTCTTGTTGATTTCAAGTGCCATGGTGGTTTCCTTTCGTTTGTGACGAGAAGCACGCCGCGAAGGCGGACGGGCTTCTCGCTGCCTTGTGAGGCGGGGACGGTGGTGCCAAAGCGGTTTGATACAGCTTTTTAGTATGGCATTTTTGGAGGGGCGCGATGGGGTCGCGCGGCAGAGTTTCAAGCTTTAACCGCGATGCAATGCGGGCCGATGCGCCTTTCGGCGCACCGGCCCTTGGTGACTGGCTTTTATGTTGTGTTCCCGCGCGGTGGCGAGGCGGCTCGGCCCCCACAGCTCGAAGTGAGTGACGTCGCCCCAGCGGCGGCGCAAGGTGATGTCCGCCGTGAGGTCCGTGTTGCTGTAGACCACCGACCACTGGGTGTTGCTCGTCACCTCTTGGGGGTTGGGGTCCTGGGAAGCGGCGCGCAGGGCATCCCATGCCGCCTGGGCATTGTCGTCATCGGCGGCGTCGAGGACGGACTCCATGGCCTCCCAGCGCTCCTTGCCGTGGCCGTAGATGCCGTTCTTCTGGTTGGGCTGGACCTGGTCGGCGT
>CAVDTK010000012.1:13069-27568 GCA_963611755.1 Oscillibacter sp. ER4 | reverse complement strand
CCCGATTCGCTTCCGTTAAACTTCACCTAACGGAAGCGAACTACCCCGGAGACACCCATGGATGCACAGTGGCCTGCCATCACAACCGAGACTCTTCCCTGGTGCTCGGGGATTGACGATCCCGAGCTCATCCCAAAGAGCCGGCGCCGCAAGATCGGCACTACCTATGAGGCAGCAGTCCCGCTCAAAATCGCCGACCGCCCCCTTGAAATACCTGCGGATTTGTCGGGCAGAATCGAATCGCTTGTCGGCGCCCTCTCGCGTTTCGACGCCCTGCAGACGCAGCGCGGATACAACCTGCCTGCCCTTTTGCTGCGCAGCGAGTCGGCGGCCAGCTCGCAGATCGAGAACCTGACCTCCAGCGTGCGCAATGTCGCCTTGGCCGAGGTCAGCGGAGACGGGCCCCGGAACGCGCTTCTCATCATGGGCAACCTTGAGGCAATGAAAGCTGCGCTGTCGATCAACGGTCCTCTCGGCATCGAGAGCATCCTTGACATCCATCGCATCCTTATCAACCGCAGCGGGCAGACGTTTGGAGGGGAGCTGCGCGACCAGCAGGTTTGGATTGGTGGGAACGCGTACAGCCCGCATGGCGCGCTGTATGTTCCGCCAGTTAGCGGCCGGGTTCCCGGGCTTCTCGACGACCTGGTGGCCTTTTCTGCCCGAGACGATATCGGAGCGTTGGCTAAGGCAGCTATCGTGCACGCCCAGCTCGAGACAATCCACCCGTTTATCGATGGCAATGGCAGGACAGGACGCACACTGCTACATAAAATCTTGAAGGACGAAGGCGTTTTGCGGCAGACGGCGATGCCTGTCTCGGCAGGGCTTTTGCATGATGTCGACAGTTATATGGACTCGCTTAAGAAGTACCAGATGGGCGACCCTTTGGCTGTGGTCGAGCAGCTGGTTAGCGCGCTTGAGCTGGCCTTGGCCATAGGCTCTGTGACGGCCGCGCGACTTGACGGGGTCATGGAGTCGTGGAGTGGCATGATAAACGAGAGGGCCGGATCGAGCATCCGCAGGTTGCCGCAGCTGCTGGCCGAGCAGCCGGTGGTCAACTCGGCCTATGTTGCGCGGGGGCTTTCGATAACCACGCGCGCCGCGACAAGCCTGATCGCGAGGGCGTGCGAATACGACATCCTGCGCCCGATGGGAAATCGGCGCCGAGGAGAGTTTTACCAGGCGAATGCCATTATCGATGTCCTAGAAGAGATCTCAAGCGAAGCTGGCATCCGCCGAATGTTTAGGTAGAGGCGTTGCTTAACATGCTCTTGACGGATCCGAAAACCTCATCATGCGTGTATCGCAGCTGCAAGGTCACCGCTTGCTTATCGGCTTCGTCCAGCGCATCCTCTACGGCGGCAGAAGCACCCGTTGGTTGCTTGGCTGTCGCAGGATCGGCTTCGATATTCACTCGATCCTCCTATCGTCTCTTTTGTCCCATGATAGCGAGGGCCGACAACGCAGAGCTATAGATGATCAGGCTTGGGAATGTTGGGGTCGACAGGCTCCTTCGCCGCAGGCGGTTTCTTCGTCACGGCAGACTTCTTGGCCGTTGCGGAGGGCTTCTTCGACGCTGCGGACTTATCCGTGGCGGACGACTTCTTCGCCGCCGCAGGCTTATCCGTTGTTGCCGGCTTCTTCGGCGCCGCCTTCTTTCTCGCGCCGACCTTCTTGCTGACCTTTCGGTCCTTCTCGGCAAGTAGGATTTGGCGACCCATCAGGGTCAAGCCGTAGCTGTTGGCCGTGCGGCTGCCGTCTTCTCGGCGGCCCTCGTTCACAAAGATCAAGCCGTCGGTGGCCAGGTCGCGGTAGATTCGTCGAACGGAAGACTCGCTTGCGCCGATCTTGTCCGCGACCTCCTTGGAGGTGAACGCGATGTGCCGCTCGTTGCCCTGGCGCTTGCTGAGGAACTTGAGGAACGCCAGCTCAGTCTCGTTGATGGTGATCTCGAGCGACAGGGAGTACACGATCTTCTTTGCCAACGACCCTCACCCCGCCACTCCTTGAAAAAGCTCGCCGGCCGGGCCAGCGAGCTGCGCTTACTAGAAGAGTAGCGGGAGCCTGTGGCAAATGACAGCCTTCACTAGGCCGTCTACCTGCGCTTTTTCTGATTAGGGGGTATTTTTGTCATGTGTTGTGAAACAGGGCTTTACGTTGGGTTTTGACGCAGGCGAAGGCGAATAGTGAACAGTGGGGTATTCGCTATTTTCCGCGGTTTAGCCATCTACCTGCGGCGATAACGATTTTAAAAATATTTTTCTATGGGCACTGTTCACTTTTTGCCTTGCAACGACGGGAAGCGCGGGCAGGGTGCTCAATTTGGAATGCATATTGGTACTTTTTTCGGGTTTGGGCGAAACGGTGACTACGTTTGCCCAGTTGGCGTGAGCGCCCGCAGTCGCTGCGCGGCCAAAAGCGGCCTTTGAGTACCAACATCCCATCGAAATTGAGCGGGGGTGTGGCCCAAAGCACCAATATCCCGCTCAAATTGAGCGCGGCGTGCCCGCACGGCGGCGGCCCGCAAAAAAAGACGCCCGGGACCAAACCGGCCCCGGGCGCCCCGCGCCTTACTTGTAGCTCTCGGCTAGCTTCTTCCAGGCGGGCATCGAGTTGACGATCGTCTCGTAGCTCACGCAGTAGCCCACGCGCACCCAGCCTGTGCAGCCAAAACTGTCGGACGGCACAGGCAGCAGCTCCAGCGCCTTTGCGCGCTCGAAGAACGCGTTGGCGTCGGGCTCCAGCGCCTTAACCCACAGATAGAAGGCGCCTTGCGGCTCAATGTACTCGTAACCCAGCTCGGACAGGCCCCGTGTCAGGGCCTCACGGTTCTTGGCGTAGGCCTCAACGTCGGTCGGCTCGTCCACGCAATCGATCACGACGCGCTGGAACAGGGCCGGCGCGCAAACAAAGCCCAGCTTACGACCCGCACCCGCAACGGCAAAGACCAGCTCATCGTGGTCGGGGTTGGTATTGGGCACCAGGATCCAGCCCACGCGCTCGCCGGGCAGGCTCAGGCTCTTGGAGTAGGAATAGCACACAATCGTGCGGTCGTAGATCGCAGGGACCCAAGGAACCTCGGCGCCATAGGTGACCTCGCGATACGGCTCGTCGGAGATCAGGTAGATCTGCGTGCCCAGGTCCTTCTCGGCCGCATGCAGCGCCGCGGCCAGGGCCTCGAGGTTCTCGCGCGCGTACACCGAGCCCACCGGGTTGTTGGGCGAGTTGATGATCACGGCCTTGGTCTTGGGCGTGATGGCCGCGGCCACGGCGTCGACGTCGATCTGGAACGTAGCCAGGTCGGCCATGACCTCGACGCAGGTGGCGCCGGCCGTCTCGATCCAGACGCGGTACTCGGGGAAGTACGGCGCAATGACGATGACCTCGTCGCCAGCGTTGACCAGCGCGTTGAACGAGATGGACAGCGAAGCCGCGGCGCCGCAGGTAAAGTACAGGTCAGCAGGGGTGTAGCTGGTGCCAAAGCGGCGGTTCAAGCTCGCGGCCACGGCCTCGCGCGCGGCGGGCAGGCCAGGAGCCGGGGTGTAGCCGTGCAGCGCGGTAGGCGCGATCTCCAGCGACTTCATGATGGAGGCCTTGACCGCCTCGGGCGCGGGGATCGAGGGGTTGCCCAGGCTAAAGTCGAAGACGTTCTCAGCGCCGATCTGGGCCTTGCGCTCGCCGCCGTACGCCGCGATCTCGCGAATCGAGGACTTCTGGGCGCCGTAGGCGTAGCTCGCTTGGTTGATGGACATGTGGTCTCCTCTCAAGGCGCAGGTCACGGGCCGCGCCGGGTTTGCTGGGGCCATTGTACTCGCGCCGCCGGGCCGCCTGGCAAGCCGTAATCGATTAGAGACGCAAAGACGCGGGCCGGCGTTGGACCGACCCGCGTCTGACGTGCGGTTAGTTGGGTTTCGCGACAGGCTGCCGGGCCCCGCCGGGTTGCCGAGTCGATGGCGAGAAGCCCGCGCGCCCCGGGCGAGAAGCCCGCGCCGCTCCCCGGACCGCTCCCCTACTTCTTGCTCGGCTCCACGACGAGGGTGTCCTCGTAGTCCGCGCCGTAGGTGGAAAGCAGGGTCTTCTCGTAATCCGAGTGGAAGAACTTCTTGGAGCCCAGGGTGTAAAGCTCGTCGTTTACCCAGGTCAGAAGCTCGGAGTTGCCCTTGGCCACGGCCGGCGCGATGGTGTCGGCGTCGCCCAGGCTGTCGATGCCCACGACGTACTCGTCAGAGCCGCTGGCGGTCGCGAAGGCGATGACCTCGGTGTTGTCGTTGGCCCAGACGGCGTCCTTGTTGTTCTCGAAGGCGGTCTTGGCGGCAGCGTAGGTGTCGTACTTCTCAAGCTTGAGGTCGGGATAGTGCTTGGTGAGGTAGGTCTCGGCCGTGGTGCCGGAGATCACGATGGTGGTGCGGCCGGAGATGTCATCGATGCTGGTCAGGACGTTGTCCTTGTGCGACACGACGCCCAGAGCCACGTTCATGTAGGGCTCGGCGAAGTCGACCTTCTCGGCGCGCTCATCGGTCACGGTGAAGTTGGCCAGGATCAGGTCGACCTTGTTGGTCTCAAGGTACTCGACGCGGTTGGCGGCCTCGGTGGAGACAAACTCCACGTCGACGCCCAGGTCAGAGCCGATCTGGCGGGCAAGCTCGACGTCGTAGCCCTGGTACTCGCCGTTCTCGTCGACGTAGCCGAAGGGGCTCTTGTCCGAGAAGACGCCGATGACGATCTTGCCGGAGCTCTTGATCTCGTCGAGGGTGCGGTAGCCGGACGCGCTGGTGGTGGAGCTGCTGGACCCGTTGCTGGAGCCGCCGTCGGTGGTGGCGCTGATGCTGCAGCCGCCCAGCAGCAGCGAGCCCATAAGGGCCGCGGTGGTAGCGGCGGTTGCGAGGAAGGTCCTACGGTCAATGCTGGTTGCCATGATTTTCTCTCCTTGTTGTGCTTTGGCCCTTCTGCGAGGGCTCCGTCAATGGCAAGAGCCAGTAAAGCACTTAATTCCTAGTGGCGCAATAGGAATTAATGTTACAAAACAAATTCCCGCTGAAAACGCCTGGTAGATGACCGTGCTTTTAGTGTCGAAGTTGCGGCGAGAAGACCGCGCGGGGCCCATACGCACGGCGACGCCGGCCCCGCGGGCCGCGTCCGCCACCCGCCCCTACGCCTCGTGCGAGCGCACCGCGTCGAACTCGAACGTATTAAGAAACTTCTGCGCGCGCTCGGTCTGCGGATGCGAGAAGAACCGCTCGGGAATATCCTGCTCAACGATGCCGCCGCCGTCAAAGAACAGCACGCGATCGGCCACGGCGCGGGCAAACTGCATCTCGTGCGTGACGATGACCATGGTCTTGCCCTCTTTTGCCAGGTCGAGAATGACGTCCAGGACCTCGCGGACCATCTCGGGGTCGAGCGCGGCCGTGACCTCGTCCAACAACAAGACCTCGGGCTCCATGGCAAGCGCGCGGGCGATTGCCACGCGCTGCTTCTGGCCGCCGGAAAGCATGCGGGGGTAACTGTCGGCCTTCTCGGCCAGGCCAACGCGCTCGAGCAGGGCGCGGGCCTGGGCTTCTGCCTGGTCGCGGGGCACGCCCTTGGCCTTCATGGGCGCCAGGGTGATGTTGTCCAGGACCTTCATGTGCGGGAAGAGGTCGTAGCTCTGGAAAACCATGCCGACCTTCTGGCGCAAGGCAACCAGGTCGCGCTTCTCGCCGTTTACGTCCAGGCCCGCCACACGAACGCTGCCGCCCTGGATAGGCTCGAGCGCGTTCAAGCAGCGCAGGAACGTCGACTTTCCGCAGCCAGACGGGCCGATAATGACGATGACCTCGCCGCGGTTGACGGTAAGCGAGATGTCCTTCAAGACGACCTTCTCGCCGTAGGCTTTGCGCAGGTGCTCGACCTCAAGAAGGGGCTGGGCGGTGGTGTCGTTGGCCATGGTTAGTTCCATTTCTTTTCCAGGTGACCGGCCAGAAGGCTGATGGGCCAGCATACGATGAAGTACAAAAGCATGATGGTGCCGTAGATGCCAAAGACGGCGTTTGGCGAGGTCATGCGGTTAGCCTCGATGATCTGCTGGCCAACTTTCATCATCTCGATGATGCCGATCATAAGCAGGATCGAAGTAGTTTTGATCATGCGCGTTATCAAGTTGATGGACGCAGGCACAAGCCGGCGCACCGCCTGCGGCACGATGACATAGCGGTAGGCCTGCGCGCGGTTAAGGCCCAGAGCGGCCGCGCTCTCGTACTGGTGGCGCGGGGTGCTGGCCAGGGCGCCGCGCACCAGATCGCCCATCTCGCCGGTCCCCCAGAAGGTGAAAACGATGATGGCCGAGAACTCGGCGGAGAGGTTCACGCCCAGCACGCGCGTCGCGCCAAAGAAGACGATGTAGAGAAGCGCCAGCTGCGGCATGATGCGAACAATCTCCAGGTAGAGGCGGCTGATCACGCGCGCCACCGGGTTCTTCCACATCATGAAGATGCCAAAGAGGGTGCCCAGCACCAGCGAGAGGACCACGGCGATGCCGCTGATCTGCACGGCGATCCACAGGCCCTGCAGCAGGCGGACGGCGTTGGTGCCCTTGAACAGGACGTCAATCCCCAAAGCTTCCATAGCGCAACCTCCTCTCGGCAAGGGAGCCCAAGACACTCACAGGCACAAGAATCACCAGGTAGAAGCACACAAGCATGAACAGGCACTCGGTGGTGCGGTAGTAGAGGCCCATGAGATCTTTGGTCACAAACATCAGGTCCATGAGCGAGATGGCCGAGAAGACGCTCGTCTCTTTAAGAAGGAAGATCACGTTAGCCACAAAGGACGGGAAACTCAGCGTGACGGCCTGCGGCAGGATGACATAGCGGATGGACTGCATGGGAGACAGGCCCAGGGCCAGCGACGACTCGCGCTGGATCTTGTCGACGGACTCGAAGCCCGCGCGGAACGACTCGGCCATGTAGGCGCCGCCGTGAAGGGCCAGGCCAACGGCCCCGCAGACCTGCGGAGTGATGGACAGGCCAAAGCGCGGCAGACCAAAGTAGAAGAAGAACAGCTGGATAAGCAGCGGCGTGTTGCGAAACAGCTCGACGTAGGCGCGGCAAAGCTGGCGCAGCACCGGGACGCGCAGGTGGACGAGAAGCGCCACGACCAGGCCGATGGCCACCGACCCGGCAATACCCGCCCAGCCGATGCTCAGCGTGAGCAGCGCCGCCTCTTGGTAGAGCGGAAGGTATTCCGCCATTGCCTCTAGATCCAAAACAAAACCCTCTCGGTCGAAGACTTCCGGACACTATAAACCTAGTGTGGCGGTAGGAATTCAACCAAGAGGGTTATGTAACAGAGACGAAAGGCGCGCTGGTGGGAGGGTTAGGCCTCCGGGGTGGCGGCGGGGTCGGCGGAGACGGGCGCGTCGGCCTCGGCGGCCGCGGCCACCTCGGCGGCCTCATCCTTCTCCCCTTCCGCAGCCTGCTGCGCGGCCAGGTACTCGTCCCACGTGCCGTCGAGCAGGGCCTCTACCTCGGCGCCTTCGACGGTCTCGCGCTCCAGCAGCACGCTCGCCATGGTGTCCATCTGCGTGCGGCGGGCGCCCAGAACCTCGCGGGCGCGCTCGTGAGCCTCGCGCATGATGCGCTCGACCTCATCGTCGATACGCTTGGCCGTCTCGGCGGAGTAGTCGTTCTTCTGCGCGTAGTCGCGGCCCAAGAAGACCTCGTGCTGAGCCTCGCCAAAGACCTGCGTGCCCAGCTCATCGCTCATGCCGTAGCGGGTGACCATGGTGCGGGCCAGCTTGGTCGCGCGCTCCAGGTCGTTGCTCGCGCCGGTGGTCACGTCGTCGCAGAACAGCTCCTCGGCGGTACGGCCGCCCAGCAGCACGGCGATCTGGTCGAGCATGCCCTCGCGCGTCTCCAGGAAGTGGTCCTCCTCGGGGATCTGCATGGTGTAACCAAGCGCCTGACCTCGGCTGATGATCGAGATCTTGTGGATGGGGTCGGAGTTTTCCAACACGTGTCCCACAAGCGCGTGGCCGCTCTCGTGGTAGGCGATGACGCCGCGCTCCTTCTCGGTCATGACGCGGCTCTTGCGCTCGGGGCCGGCCATCACGCGCTCCATGGCTTCCTCGACCTCGTCGTTGCGAATGACGGCAAGGCGGCGGCGGGCGGCGAGAAGGGCGGACTCGTTCATAAGGTTGGCCAGGTCAGCACCGGTGAAGCCCGGGGTGATCTTGGCGATGCGCTTGAGGTCGACGCTCTCGTCCAGCGGCTTGTTCTGCGCGTGGACGCCCAGGATCTTCTCGCGTCCGGCCACGTCGGGACGGTCCACGGTGACGCGGCGGTCAAAGCGGCCGGGGCGAAGCAGGGCCGGGTCAAGGATGTCCGGGCGGTTGGTCGCGGCGATCAGGATGACGGCGGAGTTGTCCTCGAAGCCGTCCATCTCGACCAGCAGCTGGTTCAGGGTCTGCTCGCGCTCGTCGTGGCCGCCGCCCACGCCGGCGCCGCGCTGACGGCCCACGGCGTCGATCTCGTCGATGAAGACGATGCAGGGAGCGGCGGATTTGGCCTGCTTAAACAGGTCGCGCACGCGAGACGCGCCCACGCCCACGAACATCTCGACAAAGTCGGAGCCAGAGATCGAGAAGAACGGCACGCCAGCCTCGCCGGCCACGGCCTTGGCGAGAAGGGTCTTGCCGGTGCCCGGAGGGCCAACCAGCAAAACGCCGCGCGGGATCTTGGCGCCCATGCTCGTGTAGCGCTCGGGGTCGCTGAGGAAGTCGCGAACCTCCTCAAGCTCCTCGACCGCCTCGTCGATGCCCGCGACGTCGGCGAACTTGACCTTGGGGCGCTCCTCGGCGGTGGTCATGGCTTTGGTCTTGCCAAAGCTCATGGCCTTGCCGTTCTGGTCGGTCACGCGGCGCATGTAGTAGGCCACCAGCGCAATAACGACCAGCGTAGGCACCACAGAGACCAGCACCGTCTCCCAAATCTCGTTGGAGGAGGTGTCGATGCTAAAGGTCACCTTGGGGTAGCGGTTCATGAGGTCGGACAGGCTGTCGGTGCCCACATAGACGCTCTTGAAGGCCACGCTCTCGCCGTCGGCGCCCTCAGCCGGGGTGTAGCGGCCAGAAAGGCTCGAGTCCGAGGTCTTGTACGTGACATTCTGCACACGGTCGGCCTTGACCGCGGTCACGAACTCGTTGGTGGCCAGCGTGTCCACGCGCTCGCCCGCGGCAAAGGGGTTGCCGCCAAACGAGAAGATGAGGTAGGCCACGATAAGGACGACGATGACCAGCGTCACGATGTAGGAGCGCGGAGAAGGGCCCTGCCCGCCCGCGTCGTCGGTGAGGCTGTCGAGAAGACCGCCGGCGAAGGGGTTCTTATCGCCGTCGTGGTCGTTGTCGCGGTCGCGGCCGGAGCGGCTGTCGCGATCGCGTTTGCCCAGGTCAAGGCCACGGTGGCCGCGGTCCTGACCGTTCTTCTCGCCAGCGCCGTCGCCGCCGTCGCGGCCGTCCGCGCCGTCAGGCCTCACCGGCCTGCCGTTGCGCGGCTGCTTCTCGTCGTTGTTGCTCAAGGACAAAACGTGCTCCTTCTGTTCTTTGATTCAGTGCGGGGGCGCCCCAGCACACCGTCCTGGCGCGCGGCACCCCGGCCGGGCCCCTACTTGGTATAGACCTCGGGCTTGAGGACGCCGATGTAGGGCAGGTTACGATAGCGCTCGGCATAGTCCAGGCCGTAGCCCACGATGAAGGAATCCGGCACGTGGGCGCCAACGTAGTCCGGCTCGACGGCGGGGCGCTTGCCCTCGACGTCCTTGACCAGGAACGCAGCCACCTTGATGGACTTGGGCTTGCGCGCACCCAGCATCTTGATGAGGTAGGACAAGGTGATGCCGGAGTCCAGGATGTCCTCAACGATAAGCACGTCGCGGCCCTCGATCTTGGCGTCCAGGTCCTTCAGGATGCGCACCACGCCCGAGCTCTTGACGCCGTCGCCGTAGCTGGAGACAGCCATGAAGTCCACGGAAAGCGGGCACTCGATGGCGCGCATGACGTCTGCCATGAAGATGATCGCGCCCTTAAGCACCGTGACCAGCAGCGGGTTCTTGTCCTGGTAATCGGCCGTGATCTCCGCGCCCATGCGCGAGACGATGGCCTGGATGTCCTCCTGAGAAAGAACGACTTCTTGAATATCGGGGTGCAAACCCTCCATGTGTATCCCCTTTCCGGGATGTCGGTCGCCGCGGGCCGGGTGCCGCGGACAGCGCCTGAGCTTGTAGTTTACCCTCAGCGCGCAACAAGCTTCAATTCTAGCAGCCGAGTCGTTGCAGGCGCGCAACGTACGCGCTCGTCGGCCCTAATTCCCGCAACCCACACGATGGGCCCGCGCTCGTCGCGGCGCAGGATGGGGACCGTGGCCTTGTCCTGGGCAGGGACGCCCGCCTCGCCGAGAAGATCGCCCAGCTTCTTGGACTGGCCGTGCATGCCCAAAGGGCACAAGACGTCGCCAGCCCGGGCCGAATCGACCCACAAACGACCCCCTTGAGCTGGGTCGATGCCGGCTGCAGCGGCATCGAGAAGGACGGACTGGCCCGCCCACTCCAGCCCGTGCGCGCGGGCTTGGGCGGCCGGGTCGGTACCGGGCTCCGCGTCCAGGACGCGGGCCGTGAGCTGGCGGCCGTCCGGCAGCTCAAGGGTGCCGGGGACCTCGAGCCAGGCGGCCAGGGGCTGCGCCTGGGCATCCTGGGTGCGCGCCCGCAGGACCAAAAGCCCGTGGGTCACGCGGGCGTCCGCCCCCATGGGAATCGCGGCCGAGCCCTCCTGCGCGGCAACAATCCGCAGGACAGAGGCCACGTGGCGGGCCTCTAGGCGGGCCTCCGGGCACACGGCCAGGATCGCCGCGCGCACGACACGGCGGGCGATGGCCACCTCGCAGGCCGCAAGGCGGGCGGCGTCCAGGGCCACAAGTCCGGGGGCTTCTCGCCGCGTGAGGTCGCGCAGGGTGCGGGCCGCCACGGCGGTGAGGTAGGCGTCCTCTTCGGACAAGATGTCGCAGGTAGTGGCGATGCTCGCCGTCACGCGCGGGTTCTTGGCCTCGACCACCGGCATGACCTGGTGGCGCACGAAGGCGCGCAGGTAATGTGTGTCGAGGTTGGTCGCGTCTTCTCGCCACACGATGCCGCGCATGCGCAAGAGGCTACACAGCTCCTCGTGCGTGCGGTCAAGCAGCGGCCGCACGATGCGGTTGCGGCGGCGTGGGATGGACGAGAGGCCCGAGGCCCCGGTGCCGCGGATCGCGTTCATGAAGAAGGTCTCGGCGCGGTCGTCGGCGGTGTGGGCGGTGAGGATCCGGGCGGCCGAGCGCGGCGTCCCAAACTGGCGGGACAGCTCGTTGGCCAGGCGGGCGGCTTCCTCGTAGCGCAGCTCGCGGCCGGCGTTCTCCACGTTGCCGCCGCTGCGGGCGGCCAGGGCGGCCACGTCGGCGCGGCGCACGGTGCAGGGGATGCCGTAGCGAGCGGCCAGCTCCTGCACAAACTCCTCGTCCTCTTGGGCGTCCAGGCCCCGTAGCTGGTGATTCACGTGCAGGACGTGCAGGCGCTCGCGGGCGATCTTGGCCTCGCCGCGCCCGTCGTCGATGTCCAGGGCCGAGGTCGCGGCCAGCACCAGCAGCGCCGTCGAGTCCGCCCCGCCGGAGACCATAAGGATCACCGGGGCGCGCAGCAGCTCGTCTTGGCGGGCGCTCGGGCGCTCAAAGCGATTTGCGGACGTTGCATAGCGGCGAGAAACGCTCGGCATTCAAGGCCTTTCCACGTGTAAGCTAACTCACGTTTGAGTTTATGACATTCCCTGGTAAGGGCGGCGAGAAGATCGCGCGGCCCGGGCCGCTCTTCTCGGTTACAGATTGCGAGCTTGCATGACCCCCCAAATCCACCTGCACGTCCTGGCCAGCGGATCCAAGGGCAACGCCGCCGTGGTAGAGGGGCCGGGCGGCAGCGTCCTTATCGACTGCGGCATTTCTCGGCGGCAGCTGATGCTGCGCGCGGGCGAGCTGGGGTTGGATATGGATCGCGTGGTCGCTGTCCTGGTGACGCACGAGCACGGCGACCACGTGAGCGGGCTTTCGGTCTTCTGCAGCCGTTTTGAGGGCGAGCTATTTGCCACAGCAGGCACCGCGGGCGGGCGCAAATACCTGTGCGAGCTGCCGTTTACCCTGGTAGATCACTCAGAAAGCTTCGAGGTTGCCGGGATGCGCGTCCAGTGCTTCCCCACCTCGCACGACGTCAGCGACCCCATGGGTTTTCGCTTTGAGACGGCCGACGACGCGCTGGGCTACTGCACCGACACCGGGTGCCTCACCGCCGAGGCCTACGCGGCCCTGCGCGGCGCGCGAATCCTGGCGTTGGAGTCGAACCACGACGTCAAGATGCTGGCCAGCGGGCCTTACCCCTCCTACCTCAAGGAACGCGTGGGCGGCGAGAAGGGCCACCTTTCTAATGACCAGGCGGCCGCGGCGCTGCGCGTCCTGGTGACCAAGGACACCGAGACCGTGGTGGCCATGCATCTTTCGGCCGAGAACAACCGGCCGAGCGTCTGCGTGCGCACGTTGGCCCAGGCAGTTGGGGCCGAGGCGGCAAACGACACCTTCACCGAGGCCCGCACCCCCGACGGCTTTCTCACCATCTGCGCGGCGGGCCAGGACAGCCCGATGACCGTCTGGTAGGCCGCTGGCGGGGCGCCAATGCAGAAGGCGGCCTATTTCGCACTTTAAATTTGGGGTCGCCAAGTAACCGCGACAACGCAATTTACGTTTGCCCTGTTGGCAAGGTGTGGCGATATTTCGGCTACTCGAAGGTCCCGCATTTAAAGTGCGAAACGGGCCCGCTCGCGATACCTACCCCCCTACGTTTTTCATTCAAAGAAGACTGGGGCGAAAAAACGGGAGGGCCGGCGCGCTGGCGTCGGCCCTCCCGCTCAACCGTTGAACTTCTCAGCTCAGCGGCCTAAGGCTACTTACGTTGTACCCCCTACTCGATGGCGATCTTGGTCACATTGGCCTTTTCATCCAGCTTGGGCACATTCACCGTCAAAACTCCACTTTCGAACTTGGCGGTCAGACCGGCGGTCGCGGCGTCCTTCAGGTACACGCCACGCGTGGCGCTCCACTCGCAGGACTCCTTGTAGAGGTAGTTCTTGGCCTTCTCCTCCTCGTCCTCCTTGTGGTCGACCGAAATGGAGAGGCGGCCCTCGTTGAGCTCGACGTCGATGTCATCACGCTTGACGCCGGCCAGCTCGGCGGTAACGACGTACTTGTCGCCCGCGTCCTCGACGTTCATCTTGAAGCTCTGGGAGTCCTTGGCCAGGGTAGCCAGCGGGGCGTCAAAGAAGCTGTCCAGCGCCTCGAAGGGCCAGCTGCGAAGAGAACGACCGTAACGATCATAGGGAACCATGCTTGCCATACTTGATCACTCCTTTGTGATGTGGGCACCTTTGGTTTGGCGCCCTTGTTTGTACAGTGCATCTTGTTCCCGCGATCCGGGTCTTTATACACATCGGCAAAGATTTTCTCAGCGACACATACTCATCATATCTAAGTGTCTACGCATAAGATGTTCCTGGGCAAATGTACCGGGTCTCAGCCTGACAGCTGGCCTTAAGAAATTTGTTTACAGGCAGCGAGAAGGGCGAAAGGCCGAGAAGTGCCGTATGATAGTTAGGTTTTGATACCAAGATTTAGGACATTGCCATGCCTGACGACATCAGCAGCAATCCTCAAGCTCCTCAGTCCGCGGCCCCTGCGGCGGCTTCCGCGCCCGCAAATGCCCCGGTAAACCCGGCCGGCACGACCGGCGCGTCGGCCCCGATGCCCACGGCGGCGCCTTCGGCGACTCCCGCCCCGGCCCCCGCGCCCACGCGAACCACAACCCCTTACGTGCGCCAACGTCCTTCTCACCAGAGCATGGGCACCATCGACGACTACGCCAACGAGAAGGACGAGATCCCCAACGTCACGCACGACTCGGGCTACACCAACCCCGGCAACCCCATGACCGGCCGCTCATACAAGCGCTCCCGCGCCCAGGGTGAGCAGCTGCGCCGCGACCTGCATTACGGTCAATACCTGGAGATTCCCAAGGGTCGCCGTGACATTTTTGTCTCTCGCGAGAAGAACGCGCGCATCAAGACCATCGTCGCGCTGGTGGTTGTCCTGGCGGTTTTGGCTGTCGTGGGCGTTCTGCTGTGGAACGTCATGCAGTCTAACTGGGGTTAAGGAGCGGCGGGGCGCTCGCTCGTCCCGCCAGCCGCGCGGCTCGTCTCGCTAAATAATCCCCAGGCTCTCGGCGCCAACACGCGCAAACAGGATCACCAGCACGCAGATGATGAGCGGCCGCACGATCTTGGATCCGTCGCGCACGACCATGCCCGCGCCCAGCGTGTGCCCCGCGATCGAGAAGATCGAGGCGATAAGCCCCAGCGCCAGCCACGAGTGCCCCGCCAGGGCAAACGACGTGAAACCGGCG
>CAVDTK010000012.1:3728-12532 GCA_963611755.1 Oscillibacter sp. ER4 | reverse complement strand
ACAAGCAGGATCTTCACGTCGGGAATCGAGCCGAGCATACGGGCCTTTCTCACCGCGGGTTAGGGCGCGTCCCACCCTACCGCGCGGTTGTTTCTCGCCCGTTGCGCGAACGGGTCCTCGCGGGAACGGGCGGGCAGCACAGGACCGGCGCGCGACCGGCGCGCGATGCCGCATGGTCCCGTCCCGCGGCGAGAAGCCCTTCTCAGTGCCGGATTAGTGTACATAAATACAATAAACGCACCGGATATGCGACATATCCGGCGCGTCCGTTATAATTGTGTACGCTAAATAGCCGAGAGGCCCACCCGGCCGCGGCCCCTACAGCCCCTCGGTCGCAAACCGGCGCTCGAGCGCCTCGGGGTAGTTGGAGTACTGCAGCGCGGTCTCCTTGGCCACCTTGCCGGACTTGCACACGGCAAAAAGCGCCTGGTCCATGGTCTGCATGCCGCTCTTGGCGCCCGCCGCGATCACGGAGTCGATCTGGTAGGTCTTCTCCTCGCGAATGAGGTTGCGGATGGCGGTGTTCATCGTCATGATCTCGAAGACCGGCACGGTGCCGCCGTCGACGGTGGGCACCAGCTGCTGGGCCACGGTGGCCTGCAGCACGAGCGACAGCTGGATCCTGATCTGGCGCTGCTGGTTGGCCGGGAAGGCGTCGACGATGCGCTCAACGGTGTCGGCCGCGCTGGTGGTATGCAGGGTCGACAGCACGAGCTGGGCCATCTCTGCCGCGGTCACGGCCGCGCCGATGGTCTCGGGGTCGCGCATCTCGCCCAGCATGATGACGTTGGGGCTCTCGCGCATGGCGGAGCGCAGTGCCTCGGAGTACGTGGCGATGTCGGTGGGGACCTCACGCTGCGTAACGATGCAGGTACCGTGCTTGTGCACGTACTCGATGGGGTCCTCCATGGTGATGATGTGGCCCGAGCGCTCGTGGTTCATGCGGTCGATGATGCAGGCCAGCGTGGTCGACTTGCCGGAGCCCGCGGGGCCGGTGACCAGGACCATGCCCTTGGACACGTTGGCCAGGCGCAGGACGCTCTCGGGGATGTTCTTCTCCTTGGGGTCGGGCAGGCCAAACGGGATCACGCGAACGACGGCGCCAAACGAGCCGCGCTGGCGAAAGACGTTGGCGCGAAAACGGCCCACGCCGGGAAGCGCGAACGAGAAGTCCTCGTCGTGGTTCTCCTTGGCCTGGAAATAGCTGATGTCGCGGCCGGCCACGTGGTAGATCGCGCGGACCATGGTCTCGGTGTCGGCGGGCATAAGCGGCGTGTCGCCGGCGCGCACCTGGACGCCGCTGGACTGGTAAGTAAGGGGCAGGCCCGCGATGAAGAAGACGTCGGAGGCCTGGACTTCGATCATCTGGCTGAGCAAATCCTTGAGTTCCATGAGCTTTCCCTTCTTGGTTTGCTAGTGAGAGGAGGTCGCGGAGGCGTTTGCGCCGGCGCCGGACCAGAGGTTTTCTTCTTGCTGGGTCTGGGCCGTCGACATCTTCCACTCGTCGATCTTGTAGGACAACGAATCGGTGATGGACACACGGGCCTCAAGCTTACGCCCGTTAGCTGCAGAAACGGAGAAGTTCACGCTGTTGCCGGACGTGGAGAGGGACAGTTCCATGCTGGTGGCGGCGTCGCTTGTGGCGGCCGCGTCGTCCGCGGTGGCCGCCGAGACGGACTCGAGCGCCGCGGTCTGGATCTTGGCCGCGTTTGCGCCCACCGAGGCGATGACCTGGGCGGCGCTGCCGCCCTGGACCTTGTAGGTGGCCGCCTGGGCGTCGATCTGGGCCAGGACGGCCTGGCCCACGGCGTCAATCTGGTAGGTCTCATCGACCGAGGTGGCCTGCTTCTGAGTGGTGGCCCAGGTAGCACGGGCGGTCACCACGCACAGGACCGCCAGGACGCTCATCAGCAGGATGGCCAGCAGCGTGATGAAGCTCACGATGCCAATACGCACGTTACCGGTGGATTTTCTCGCCATGTTAGTTCGCCTCGCTAACGTATCTCGAGGCGTCCAGGGAGAAGATCTCGGAGGCCGCGGCGCCGTCGCTGGACCCGGCAGCAACATCAGAGTCGTTGACCGTGATATGCGCCTGGTAAAGCGTGCCGGCGTCAGTCTTGCTCGACGTCACGTCGCAGGTCACGCTCAGCGCCGCGGTATCCTTCTGACCTGCGGCGAAACCCAGGCCAACCGGGGTGCCGGCCGCCACGCTCGCAGGGTCGTTGGAGAACTCCTCGGCCGCGGACTGGGCCATCTTGATGGCCGCCGTCAGGTCCTCGGAGCGCGTGGCCAGGGTGCCCGCCTTGGCGTAGAGCGAGGTAAAGACCGTCATCGACACGATGATGGCAAACAGCAGGATCAGGGCCTCGACCACAAAGGCGAGGTTGGTCCAGGAGTGACCCTCGGCGCGGCGGCTGCCCGCGGCGGCTGCCAGGTCGTTTTCCATAGAGGCAAATGCGTCCAGGTTCTTCTCGCCAGCCATTACAGGTCACCTCCCTGCAGGTTGCGCAGCGCGACCTCGCAGGTGCCCTGGTCGGTCACGATGTTAAGCAGGCCGTTCTTCACGCCAAAGGTGAAGGTCTGGGACTCCGCCAGCACGCTTGCCGAGGCGGGCGTGTAAGCGGCGCCCTTGATGGCGTACTCCTGCAGGATCTTGCCCTGGTAGAGGTAGGTGCGGATCTCGTAGGTTCCGGAGGCAAGGCTCTGCAGCACCACCAGCGAGCGACCCTCGGGCCCCTCGCCCACCGCGATCGAGCCGGTGGCGTCGTTGGCGCGGATCGAGTTGACGATAAGCTCCAGTCCCTCGCGCGAGTCGTTGTTGGCGCGCTGGGCGGCAGCCACGCGGCTGTACATGTTGACGCCGGTGACCAGGGCCACAAGCAGCAGAACAAACAGCACGCCCAAGAACAGCGGCGAGAAGAGCCTGCCCGCGCGGCTGGTCTTCTCCTCCTGGAACGAGATGTGCGCGACGCTGGTGATGGCCTCGGCGCGGTCGATGCGATTCTGGCTCAGGCTGTTCATCGGGGCGCCACCACCACGCTGGGAACCACGTTGTCGGCAAACCACTCGTAGGTGATGATGTAGTCGTTGTGGTTGATGGTCAGGCCGTAGCTCTGCTCCAGGTGCTCGAGCGAGCTGGGGTAGGACCCCTCGATCGAGGCGCACTGTTTGGCGGCGTTCAAGATGGACTCGCGAAGCGCCGCCGCGCCCTGGACGCGCGCGTTGTGGCGAGCAACACCTGCCACGGCCACGACGGCCACGCACACGGCCACGACCAGCGCCGCGATGACCAGGCGCTTCTTCTTGCGCCGACCCTCTTCTTTGTAGGTTAGCTCATGAAACATCGATCAGCCTGCCCTTCTCGCCGCTGCTAACCGATGGAGCTCATGATACCGACGAGGGGCATCATGACCGCGATCAGCGTGGCAGAGACGGCGACGGTGAGAAAGACCGCCAGGGCCGGCTCGACAGTGTCGATGATGGAGTCGATCTGCATGGTGGCGTCGTCGAAGAAGACGTCGGAGAGACGCCCCAGGACCTCGTCGGTCGAGCCGGAGCGCGTGCCCACGACCAGCATGCGGGCGTAGACGGGCTCGAAGAGGTCGTTCTCGGCGATGGCCTGGCCCAGGCTACGGGGGTTGTCGATGTCGGTCATGGCCGCGTGGGCAGCCTCGATCTTCTCGGCAAGCTCCTTGTGATCGACGGTGCCCAGGGCCTCCTCCATGGCCCGCGCGTCGTGGACGCCCGAGGCGATATAGGCGGCAAGCGCGCTGGTGAAGCGGGAAAGGGCCAGCTGGTACATGGCCGGCTTGGTGGCCGGGTAGCCCTCAAGGAACTTGACCAGCTTGATGCGGCCCATCTCGGACTTGGACTGGGCGGCCATGACAAGAACGGTCACCGTGGCCACCAAAACCACGGCCAAGGCGATCCAGCCAATGACCATCGAGACGCCCACAGAGCCAAAGGAACCCGAGGTCAGAGACCCCGCGATGTCCTCATAGACGCCCGAGAAGATGGGCAAGATGATGGCCACGGTAAAGCCCAGGATGACGCTCATGACGCACAGGAGCGCGGCCGGGTAGCCCACGGCGCTCTGCAGCTTGGTGAACAGGCGCCCCTCGCTGCCGTAGTAGCGATCGAGGCTGCGCAGGACGCGGTCGGTGCGGCCGGAGGCCTCGCCCACGCGGACCATGCTCACGGCGTAGGGCGGGAAGGCCTGCGTGGACTCCATGGCGTCGGCCAGGCCGATACCCTGGACGAGCTGGGCATACGTCTTGTCGCAGACCTCCTTGAAGTAGGACTGCTCGCGGTTCTCGGACAGCATGTGGACGGCCTCGTCGATCTGGACGCCCGCCGAAAGCATGGTCGCGACGCTTCCGCAAAACGCGCTGATCGCGCTGCTTTCAAGTAGCTTATCTGCCATAAGAGCTCCAGATCTTTGAGTGGCCACCGTTCGCGACCGGGGCATGAGCGGGCTTCTCGCCGCCAGGCAACCCCAGTCGGGTTTTACATTTTGCCGTTAACTGTAACACGTATCCCATGTTTGAATGGTTCCCCCCTGAATGGTTTCGCGGACGATTTAATACACGCGTTTGGCCGTGTAGGTCTTGCCGTCGCCCACGTTCGTGCCGCCGCCGCTGGCCGCAAAGGTCAAGTCGACGCGCGACCAGGTGTTTTGCTCGACGTCAAAGGCCGCCGAGGTCCAGGTGCCGTCTATGTAGACCATGATCCAAGCGTGCGAGATGTTGTCCGGCGAGACGGACCCGGTCACAAGCTGGGTGGGGATGCCCTGGCTGCGCAGCATCGCCGCGCCCAGGCTGGCGTAGTCGAAGCAGATGCCCTTGCCGTCGGCGATGGTCTGGTCGGGGTCCGGCACGTAGCCCGACGAGTCCTTGAGCTGGGAGGCCTTCTCGTCGTCGTAGGTGATGTTGTCGCAGATCCAGTTGCAGATGGCGGCCAGCGCGTCGCCCTGGTTCTGGGCGTCGGCCACCAGCTCGCGGGCCTGGGTCACGCAGGTGCTGTCCGGGCCGTAGCTGCAGTAGGCGTTGGGGCGCAGGTAGGGGGCGAACTCGCTCTCAAGCTGGGCGTCGACCTCGGCGCGGGTAAGCTCGACGTAGCTGTTGCCGGTGGTGTTCTGCATAACGCGCACCAGGTAGGAGCCGCTGCCCAGGGTGAGCGGGGCCACCGTGGGCGTGCCGTCGGTCGCCATGTCGATGTTGTAGCTTGAGTCGCCCAGGCTCACCTGGAGCTTGAGGCGGCTTGCGTTGGTAGCAGCCGCGGCAACGTAGCCTTGCGCGGCGTGGCTCACGTCGATCAGGGCGTCGTTGTCCCCTGTAGCTGCGGCTTCATCGAAGTCGGCGGTATACGGCAGGGACTGCGCCGGCGAGAAGGACGCGCCGCTCGTGGACTCCTGGGAAAGGGCGCCCTTGACCGCGTCGCTCGCGCTGCTCGCCACATCACTTGCCGCCGACGCCGCCCCCGAGCAGCCAGACAACGCCAACACCGCGGCCAAAATAAGGCAACGCGCGCGCTGACCTGCCAAAACAGCAGGCGCAAGGGATGTTGGGCGTCGGTGTTTCATTTCAAGAGATTATACAGAGCGAAACGGCCGCGAAAAGCGTTGACGCCCCATTGCGGGCGCGATGCCCATAGAAAAAGGCGCCCTGTCGGCGAGAAACCCGTCGGCAGGGCGCCTGAACTGGCGTTTTTCAAGCGCTAGGCGAAGTGCTGGCCGCGACGCTGGTCAGAGCGCTAGTCGGTCATCGCGTCCGCGAAGGCGGCCGAGAAGCGCGGGTCAGCCTGGGCCATGCGCGCGTTGGTGGCGATCCAACCGGCCACGGTGCCGGTGTCGTAACCCTCCTTGGGGTCGATGACCAGGGCGTAGAACTCCTCCTCGGCCAGGCAGCGCTCCATGGCGTCGGTGAGCTGGATCTCGTTGCCGGCGCCGGGCTTCTGGTCCTTAAGCAGCTCCATGACGCGCGCGCTCAACAGGTAGCGGCCCACGATGAACAGGCGGCTGGGGGCAAGGGCGGCCTTGGGCTTCTCGACCATGCCGGAAAGCTTCCACACGGCGCCCTCGTCGTTGGGGCCGGCCTCGGGGAACTCGGCGATGGTGCCGGTCTGCTTACCGGCGATGATGCCGTAGCGCGAGACCTCCTCCTCGGGGCAGGGGGCCACAGCGATGACCGAGCAGTTGCCGTGGGCCTTGGAGACCTCGAGCATGCGCGGCAGGATCTTCTTGTCGGGGACCATGTAGTCGCCGAGAAGCACGAAGAACGGCTCGTCGCCGGTGGCGTAAGAGGCGCAGCGGATTGCGTGGCCCAGGCCGCGGGGCTCGCTCTGGAAGCAGAAGTCGACGGGAAGCGAGCCGGCCTCGGCGATGGCCTCGGCGTAGCCGGGCTTGCCGCGGGAGACGAGCTCGTCCTCGAGGGCAAGGTCGCGGGTGAAGTAGCTCATGATCTGGGGCTTGGCCTGGGAAGAGACGATGATGCACTCGTCGACCTCATCGGGGGCCAGGGCCTCCTCGACCACGTACTGAATGACGGGCTTGTCCAGGACGGGCAGCATTTCCTTGGGCGTCACCTTGGTGCCCGGGAGAAAGCGGGTGCCCAGGCCGGCGGCAGGGATGATTGACTTCATGTCGAATCCTTTCGTTTCTACGACGGGCCAACTATACGCTAGTTCGCGGTCGGCGGCGAGGACCGTACCCCCTAGCGGCGCGCTTTTGCCCTATCGGCGTTGCGCCGTGGAATCCAGGAGCTTGGCGTAGGCGTCGGTAAAGCGGGTGGAGACGGGGCCGTTGCAGTCGGCGGCGGGGGCGATGCCGTGCTCGTCTGAGACGAGAAACGCCTCGTCGCAGTTGGAGGCGGGGCTGGCGGCGTGGGCAGCGGCGATCTTCTCGTCGTATTTGACCTCGATGCCAAAGGCCTTCGCCAGGTCATTGACCAGGGTGAGGGCGCCGCAGGGGTGGGCGTTCTGGGCGACGCCGCAGAGAAGGGCGCCGTCACGAACCGCCACAAAAACCTCAGGGGCAACGCCGGTCTCCGCGGCCTCGGCGGCGGCGTTGACAGCGCGACGAGCCAGCTCAGCCGCGGGCTTCTCGCCAAGCGGCTCATAGGGGCCCACGGACATCGCGGCCTGGCCCTGGTCGTCGATCACCAGCATCAACACGCCGTTTGGGCACTCGGCCGTACCCTCGGTGAGCGTCCACTCGATGTGCTGCTTGGCCCACGCAATGAGCTGCGGGCTTACGGGCGCACCGTTTACCTTGCGCAAAGAAAGCGCACGTAGATGGCGGTTTTCCAGCGGCAACTTGCCGTTTTGCAGGCGCCAGCGGCACACCAGCGCGGGCGTTCCCAGCTTGAAATCGGCCATCTCGGCGCTACCGGGCTTGATATCCATATGAGTCCCTTCGTCGTTTTTTCGACTGATAGGGTACCCGACTTCGCCGCGCGCGATGCGCAAGGTCACAGGATGCCCAAGGCTCTCGGCGGCCCTGGGGCGCGACGCGCCGGGCCAGCGGCGATCGCCCTACTTCTCCAACTGCTTAGCCAGCATGATGGAGAGAATGGCCTCGTCGGTGGTGGCAAAGCCCTCGCGCACGAGCTTGCCCGTGTGCTGGATGGTCTGCTCCGCGTCGTCGAAGACGATGCCGTCCATGCTCGAGGGCTGGACGTCGGCCAGGGCCAGGGTGCTCGACATGATGGCCGCGTTGGTGCCGGCCGCGATCTTGAGCGCGCAGGTCGCCTTGGCGCCGTCGCAGATCATGCCCTGCAGCGTGGCCAGCATGTTGTTGACGGCACACTTGATCTCGGGCAGGTTGCCGCCCTGCAGGTAGGTCATGCCGCAGCACGCGCCCGCGCCGCCGGCGATGCCGCTGCCGCAAAGCGGCGACAAGCGGCCCATGTACTCCTTGATGTGGATCACTACCAGGTCGGATATGACCAGGGCGCGCGCCAGATCCTCGTCGGTGGAACCCAGGACGCGCGATAGCTCGATGATGGGCACGGAGCTGGCGATGCCCTGGTTGCCGCTTCCGGCGCAGGTCATGACCGAGAGCGGGCAGCCGCCCATGCGGGCGTCGCTTCCGGCCGCGGTGGCCGAAATCAGGCGCAGGGCCAAGTTGTTGAGAAGGACGCCGCGCGTGTTGGCGCCCGCGCCCATGCGTTTGCCCACTTCAAGGCCATAGTTGCCCTTAAGGCCCTCCTGGCTCACGCGGGAGTTGAGCTCCACGCAGTCCAGGATGAAGGCGATGTCGCCGAAGGGCACCGTGGTCGCAAAGTCGTATATGCCGTCGATGGTAAGGCCCGTGCCCTGCTCGCCCCCCGCCTCGCCGATGGAAATAGGCTTATCTACCAGGACCTCGTTGTTCTTCTCCACGCGGACCACGTTGGTGTGGTCGCGGCAGACGATGACGCGGCTGGTGTCCGCGCCGTCCGTGAGCTGGGCCTCGATGTAGAGGCTCTCGGCGGTCTGCTTTTGCTCAACGTGGATGACGTGGGCATCTACCAGGGCTTTTGCCTCGTCAAGCTGGGCCGGCGAGAAGCCCTGCAGGACCTCGAGGCCCTTGTCGGACTGGCGCAGCACCGCGCCCAGTGCTGCGGCGATCTCGATGCCCACCATACCGGTTCCGGGGATGCCAACGCCCAAGGCGTTCTTGATGATGTTGGCAGAAAGGCGCAGCTCAACGCTGGCGGGCGCGCCGGAAAGCTGCTCGGCGGCAAGGCTCGTCGCAAAGGCCACGGCCACGGGCTCGGTGCAGCCTTCGGCGGGCACGACCTCTTTTTTGAGCAGGGCGATGTAGT
>CAVDTK010000012.1:0-3015 GCA_963611755.1 Oscillibacter sp. ER4 | reverse complement strand
GTTTCCTTCTACGAGCACGCCGGCCTTTCTCGCCGCATCGGGCGCCCGGCCCAGGTCGACAGCCTGGCCGTCCCCGGCGAGCCCGGGAGCTTCATGCTCTACGTCTACGCGGAAAGCTGCGAGCAATGACGCAGGTAGTCGGCCGTTTTGCTCCCACGCCTTCGGGCCGCATGCACCTGGGCAACGTCTTCTCGGCCCTTATGGCCTGGCTTTCTGTTCGCTCGGCAGGCGGGCAGATGGTCCTGCGCATCGAGGACCTGGACACCCGCGCCCGCGACCCGCAGGTCGCCGACCTGCTGCTGCGCGACCTTGAATGGCTGGGCCTCGACTGGGACCGAGGCCCCTTCTACCAAAGTCAGCGCACCCAGATCTACCAGGACATCGTTGACAGCCTCACCGCTCGAGGCCTCACCTACCCCTGCTTTTGCAGCCGTGCGGACCTGCACGCGGCCTCGGCACCCCACGCCTCGGACGGCTCCTATATCTACCAGGGCACCTGCCGCAACCTGACGCCCGACGAGGTGGCGAGAAGATCCATCTCGCGAAATCCCGCCACGCGCCTTGTTGTCCCGGCGGCCGACGACCCCGCAGGCACCGTCGACTTCACAGACCTGGCCTACGGCCCGCAGCGCGAAGTCCTGGCGCAGGAGTGCGGCGACTTCATCGTCAAGCGCAGCGACGGCATCTTTGCCTACCAGCTTGCTGTCGTGGCCGACGACTGCCTTATGGGCGTGAACCAGGTGGTTCGCGGCATGGATCTTCTCGGCTCCTGCGGAAGACAGGCCTACCTGGCACGCCTTTTGGGCTACCCCGCCCCCGAATACGGCCACGTTCCCCTGCTAGTTGCCCCCGACGGCCGGCGCCTTTCCAAGCGCGAGAAGGACCTCGACCTGGGCATGCTTCAGGAACGCGGAGTCACCCCACAGGCGGTCTGCGGCGCCTTGGCCAGCGCGGCAGGTCTTATCGAGCCTGATCAAAAGCTCAGCCCAGCCGAGCTTATCGACGCCTTCTCCTGGGAGAAACTCGCTGCTAGCCACGATAATATTGTGATTGACGCTGAATTTCTTTCCTCTCTGCTTGGTGATTAACCCTGTTTTGCGCTATGATGCTCAAGCACTAATTTTGGAGAGCTGACCGAGAGGCCGAAGGTGCTCGCCTGCTAAGCGAGTATTCCCCCTAAGGGAATCTGGGGTTCGAATCCCCAGCTCTCCGCCAGAATGTTCAAGCCCCGCCCCTCCGGCGGGGCTTTTCTTATGTCTGGGGCACCCCAACGACCTGCGCCAAAGCGCCGTGCATCACAATCCCAACACATTTCAAATTCTCCCTTGACTCCCTTACGGAAGGCTGGCAATATATCTTCTTGCACGCGGCGTTACCTCAGCTGGATAGAGGACCTGACTACGAATCAGGGCGTCATAGGTTCGAATCCTATACGCCGCACCACTTAAAGTAAGGGGCTTCCAATCGGAAGCCCTTTTTTGTTGCCTGAAAGGCCAAAAAGGTGCCGCCAGCCAACCGGCGGCACCCCACGCGCTACTCGGCGGCGCCCCTCACAGCGGCGGCCTTATACGGCCCTCCCGAGACATACGTATAGCGAACCTGCCGCTTGTCGCATAGATCAACGAGGTCAAGTACGTCGTTGTCTTCCTGCGAGATAAACCGCTCGACCGCTCCAGCGGGGTTCTCGGCATCAAGCAAACCCTCAAGGCGCGCGAACTCCTCGCCGTCAAAGCGCGCGCGGATAAGCCTCTCCGAGGATCCGTAGACCTCCTTCACGCCCGGCCCATCGACCTTCTGCACAACACAGACGGTGCCGTCGGCAGAGCGCTCCAGGCACATCCGACGCGTGTCGTTGCCGTCAAAGAACCTCGCTACCTGCACAAAATCAGAAGCACAGCACATCTTCTCCCCTTCCCAAGGTTTTCTCTGCGTCTACTATACCCAAAACTCCCGAACTTTAGAACAGCTGTTCCATTTTTTCTCAGCACCAGCCCGCCCCCACGCGCAACGCCGCGCCATGCCCTCAAAACCGCGCGATCTTTGTGCCCCGCTTCCTAAAACAAGCCAACGTTTGTGCCCCAAACCCCGCAAAATAGCAAAATCCCTCGACCTTTGTACAAAGATCGAGGGATCTTAGGAACGCTAGATGAAAGACAGCCGATTAAATGCAGCCCAGCTACCTCTTCCTAGTTCTTATGAGATGCCAAACAAGCAGCGCAATCGGCCCAGACAATACAGCCACCAGAAGAACTATCCGGCGCACCTCATATGAAGAGATGTTCATTGCAATTAGCGCTGCGACCAATAACGCAAGGAAGAAGTATGCAACGCACGCTGCTGGAATTCCCACGAACAGTAAGATGAGCCAGGCAATCTTACCTGCATTCCCAAACTGCAGGAAGTAGTCCTTGCCATCTTTTAGCACCTTGCGAATGCCGGTTTCCTGATTCTTCTCAGCAAATCGAAAACCGCATGAAGGACACGTCTCGGTAAACGAGTCCAAGATCTCGCCGCAGCCAGGGCACTTTCTAACCGCGAAGTCTTTCCCTGTAACATCTAGGCTGGCATTCCGAGCGCCGCAAGCGCCGCAGAACTTCTCGCTATCGCTCAATTGCTTTCCACATTTAGTGCAGTAACCCATTTGCGCCTTTAGCCCTTTTACTTGCAGCATTTTTAAGAAGCGGTGCTTCTAAGCAGCAGAAACAGCGTGTTCCACCGCCAGACATATGACGGCTATAAGGGTAAAGTGTAGCTACGTACGACCGTATCTTCATCAGTTCGCAGCTGAGAAACCCTGCGCGACCCCTTGAAGATAATCAGACTTGTCGGAAGCTGGATTATCGTAAAAAAGACTTATCGGAAGGTTTGGGGGTCCAAACACTTCCGACAAGTCCACAAAACGTCAAATTTTGATGCTGAGAATTCCGACAAGTCCGAAAAACGACAGGCGGTCGTCCGACGCGCCGCGGCCCCTTACGCCTCGGGCTTGATGACCTCGATGCCGCCCATGTAGGG
>CAVDTK010000011.1:0-27939 GCA_963611755.1 Oscillibacter sp. ER4 | reverse complement strand
GGATCAGCTCCCGCAGGTCGATGCAGCCGTCCTCGAACCTGGGGATGGCCGCCTCTGCCGGGATGCCCTCCGCCGCCTCTGCTAAGATTTCCATTGCGGTCCTCGTCCTTTCTTTCGAACCTGTTGTTGTGGTGATTTCAGATTCTAGGACGGGGCCGCGCCCTTTTCACACGGGGCGCCGAGGGGGCCGAGGCCCCTTACGCTAACATTTCCGATACGATCTCTGCTATCGCCGCGTTTGGATCCGTGTTGTTGAGTGGGTGAGTCCTGGCTTGCTGCGTCTGTCGGATTTGGATTCGACATGATTTTTGCGGTAACGACTGGTTGGATTTCTCTTAATGAGCTGTCTTTTCGTGGGGCTTCGACGATCGTTCCTAACCTTTGAAACTACCGTTCACCGGAAAGTTGTTCCTCCCTGTAAGGGCAAAAAATAACAACCGTGTAATGGCAAAAAGTGAACAGTGCCCCCAATGAAATGCTGCGGTTATTTTACCTGCGGTTTCACTTTTCTATCAGAATTCTATCAGATCTCTGACAGCATAAAAACACTAACTAAATTACCGTTCGCCGTTATGACGAATTTATTGGCTCAACTGCAGCTAAGCTTTGACCTACTGTTTTTGCGCTGAGTTACTTCCCATTACAAATTTCCTAAATTGGAGGCCCACCTATGGTTAGCGGTCCGTGTTGCGACATCTCTATTTCTCCCAGCGCTCCAAATACGCTCTATCAGCTGTTTAAGCCGTGCTATTCCGACATTATGGGCAATCTCGAGTTGCTCCATATGGTCGCGTTTTGTGGTGAGCCTGGCCTGGGCCTCCAAGAGTTGTGCGACTGCTTTGCTCGTTATCTCGCATCAATTAAGAAGACGCTTATCGTTTTTAACGGCGACAACATGAATCCTGAGAAAGCTTCTTCTTCTCTTGTCAGGTTTTCGCGCAAGACCATCTCTGAGGCCGATCGCGCGTCCGCGGTCGTTTTTGTTAATAACCTTCCTGCTTCTGACGAGCGGGAGACCAGAAGGCAGGCTAATGCCATTAAGCGCCTGTTTGACGCGGGCTTCTCGGTGGTTCTGAGTGTTAGGCCCGAGTCGGCGCAGTTGCTTGAGGTCATGCCTTTTCATAAGGTGATCGACTTTGATCGTGCGTGTGAATACCTGCACCTTTGCGTTGGCTCTTCGCCTAGTGAGGAGGAGTGTTTCTCCTTGTCTCGAGGCGTTCCGGGGCTATTCCTTTCTCTGCTCAACTCGGGCTTTCTTGTCGATCGCGCTCTGCCGCTTGTGTATATCGAGGGGCTTGCCGATGCCGTTTTTCAAAGCGTAAGGCCGGGGCTTCCGGACGAGGACCTGCGGTTTAGGCTCTTCTTGTTCCTTGTTGGATCTGGATCACTGGTTGATGTTGAATCGGAGCTTGGGTTTAAAGTGCCGGAGATGGTCTCGGAGCTTGAGGCGCAGTCTCCGCTCTTTGGGGTTTCTCAGCGCGAGAGGACATTTCTCACCCTGCCTGAGCAGGTAAAACTTCCGTTTGATTATCTTTTTGATGCCTTGCGGCTGCCAATTAAGCTGCACCCCCAGGCAGTGTTGCGGGCGGCGTCATTTGTCTTTGGCAAAGACGCCGAGCGCTCGATTTCTATCGCCAAGCATCTTGAGGGCGAGTACCTGGGTCGCTATGTCCTGTCTTTTGGTTGCGACCTGCTGGACCTTGGTGAGTTTGAACTGGTGGAGAACGGCCTTCAGGCGGCTAAGAAGATCGAGGACGCTGACCATAACCTGTGTAACGCCTTGACCGGGGCTCTTAATGCCCTAACGGAAAGGAGGTTCCAGACCTCCTTTTACGAATGCGTGACTCCGGAGTTTATCGATGGCTTTTCTGCCGGAAACGCGGATGCGCGGGCTGCGTTGATGTTTGTCGACATGAGGCTGAGGTTTTGTGGTGAGAAGCGCGAGGCATTTGGGCCGGTGCGGTCTTGCAAGACGGCGGAGCAGAGGCTGAGGCTCCATGCTGATATCTTTGGACATATCCTGAGGGGAGAGTTTGACGAGGCGATCAAGCTCTCCATTGGGGTGCCGACAAGGAGGAGAAAGCCGTCACTTTCGATGGCGCTTCTCGCTTTGGATAGTGAGTTAATTAGGCTTATGACCTGCGACTCTGCTCCTAAGAACAGCGAGTGGATCTCCCAGGGAAAAGCATTTCTGAGTGGGCTGCGCCACAACATTGTGGGCGATTATGCCAACCTTGTAAGCGGCCTGGCCCAACTTCTGCGCGGCCCGTTCGATGACCCTGACGAGATCGATGTCGCGATGACCTGGTTTCCCGAAGATAGGGTGATCCAGGGTTTTGCTCTTATCGAGAAGGCCGTGCTGCATATGCGGCACGGCGTTTGGACGCACGCTCATGTTGAGAGCAACTCCGCGCAGTCCCTTCTCTGCGGCACCGAGGCGTGCTCCCTTGAGAATATGGGCCGGCTTCTCTCCGCGATTGCGCGCTATGACCTGGGCGAATTCGCTGCCATCCTGCCCGAGACTTATGCGTGCGACATGAAGGTGATCGCGACTTTTATATCCCGGGCGCTGGACTCGTCGAGCAACGCTGATAGCCTTGCCAATCAACCGAAGAGTCTCCCGAGGCAAAACATCTGGTTTTTGGTTTTGCTCACGAATGGCATAGAGGGTTTCTCGATGCGTCTTGAGGACGAGCTGTACCCCGAGTGGAGACGGGCGCTTATGTCTGCCCGTAAGGCTGTGGGAGGGCCTTTTCCCAAAAAGGAGCTTGCGAAGGTTGTGGCCCTTAAGCCGAACGACGGGGGCACGCCTGCCGCACCGGCGCAGATTGCGCCGCCGCAATATGCCGGTATGGAGAAGATCCGCCTGAACCTCTTGGGGGAGTTTTCCCTGTATGTGGGGCGTCGGAGGGTCGACAACTCGCGTCTTGAGACAAGATACTTGAAGCCTGTTCTTGCTTTCTTGGCACTTCATCCGCAGTGTTGCGTGAGCCAATCGGCCTTGTTTGAGCAGGTTTGGCCGGAGAGCACCTATGCCGCGGCTCACGACAGGATGTATCAAACGAATTCGCAGTTCAGAAAAGTGCTGAGGCCGCTCGGCTTCTCGGCGAACCCTTTCATCATGGGGAGGGCGACAAAAACCATCGCGCTCGATCCGACGCTCGTGAGCTGCGATGTCTCTGACCTTATCCAGGTCGCGAACGCAGCAATTAACGAGAAGGACGATGCGAAGACCGTCGAGCTTGCCGTCCAGACGGAGTCTCTCTACGCGGGGGATCTATGGGTGCCTGACAACGACCCGACGGGATTCATGACCAGCATGGCGGCGAAGATCAAGAAGATATATACAAACGCCTTGGTGTCGGGGGCGGAATCCGCATATAGGACCGGGCGCCTGCGCATGGTGATACGGCTTGCCGAGAGCGCTCTTCATGCCGACGACATGAGGGAAGATGCCGAAATGCTGCTGCTTAGGGCTCTCAAGGAAAGCGCGCGGGACAGGGAAGCGTCCGAAAGCTATGAAGGTTTTTGCCGCAACCTTGCCGAGAAAACCAGGCGGCCGCCAACGAATGATCTGAGGGAGCTCGCCGACAGGCTGCTGCATTTGAGCGAGAAGAGCGCTTAAGGGGTGCTGTTTTAGTTGAGACTCGCGTATAGTGTCGTATTTGTTACGTCAGACAAGTAAAGTGTTGAAAGAATGTAGAGCGCAGGTAGATGCCTGCGATGGATGTTTAGGACGACACATGGCAAATTTTCTCTCTAAGCTGCTCTCCATTGGTGCCGATAAGGAGCTTAAGGAGTACGAGCGCATAACCAAACAGGTCAATGATCTGGAGCCCAAGTACGAGGCAATGTCCGACGACGAGCTCAAGACCCAGACCGAGGTTTTTCGTAAGCGCTATGCCGACGGCGAGACCCTCGACGACATTCTCCCCGACGCCTTTGCAGCCGTGAGGGAGGCCTCCAAGCGTACGACCGGCCTTCGTCACTTTGACGTGCAGATCATCGGCGGTATCGCCCTTCACCGCGGCACCATCGCCGAGATGAAGACCGGCGAGGGCAAGACGCTCGTCTCGACGCTGGCCGGTTACCTTAACGCCATCCCGGGCAAGGGTGTCCACATCGTTACCGTCAACGACTACCTGGCCAAGCGCGACTCCGAGTGGATGGGCAAGATCTACCGCTTCCTGGGCATGGAGGTTGGTCTTCTGCAGAACGGCATGAAGATCAGCATGAAGAAGCCCGCCTACGCGGCTGATGTCACCTATGGCACCAACTCCGAGTTTGGCTTCGATTACCTGCGCGACAACATGGTCACCCGCCCCAACCAGCGCGTTCAGCGTGGCCACAACTTCGCCATCGTCGACGAGGCCGACTCCATCCTGATCGACGAGGCCAGGACCCCGCTTATCATCTCTGGCGCGGGCACCAAGTCCGCCAACACCTACAAGGACTTCGCTCGCGCGGTCCGCGGGCTTATCCCCGACGTGGACTTTGAGATGGACGAGGCCAAGCACACCATCGCCACCACCGACGAGGGCCTGAAGAAGGTCGAGCACAACCTCGGCATCGAGGATATCTACGCCGACGAGTCCGGCCAGCTGGTCAACCACCTGCAGCAGGCGCTCAAGGCCGAGTACATGTTCCACCGCGATCAGCAGTACGTCGTTACCAACGACGAGGTCAAGATCGTCGACGAGTTCACCGGCCGCATCATGGAGGGCAGGCGCTACTCCGAGGGCCTGCACCAGGCCATCGAGGCCAAAGAGGGCGTGATCGTCCGCGAGGAGAACCAGACCCTTGCGACCATCACGCTGCAGAACTACTTCCTGATGTACGAGAAGCTCTCTGGCATGACCGGTACCGCCATGACCGAGGACGCCGAGTTCCGCGAGGTCTATCACGTGCCCGTGCAGGTGATCCCGCCCAACAAGCCCGTCGCGCGCCAGGATCACGACGACCTGGTTTACCGCACTATCGAAGCTAAGTTTAAGGCTGTGGCCGACGACGTCTGCGAGCGCCACGCCAAGGGCCAGCCTTGCCTGGTGGGCACCGTTTCCATCGAGAACTCCGAGAAGCTCTCCCGCATCCTGGACAAGCGCGGCATCAAGCACAACGTACTTAACGCTAAGTTCCATGAGCGCGAGGCCCAGATCGTCGCGCAGGCGGGCCGCGAGGGCGCCGTCACGATCGCAACCAACATGGCCGGCCGTGGTACGGACATCCTGCTTGGCGGCAACCCCGAGCTTATCTCGCTGGACCTGCTCCGCGAGGAGGGCATTGACCTTGAGGAGGCCACGGGTGAGCAGCGCGTCGAGGCCATGAAGCGCGCCAAGGAGATGTGCGCCGTCGAGCACGACCACGTTCTGGCTGCGGGCGGCCTTTGCGTCATCGGCACCGAGCGTCACGAGAGCCGTCGTATCGACAACCAGCTGCGCGGCCGCGCCGGCCGTCAGGGCGACCCGGGCGAGACCCAGTTCTACCTGTCGCTGGAAGACGACCTGATGAGGCTCTTTGGCGGCGACCGCATGGATAAGATCGCCAACATGATGACCAAGTACGAGATGCCCGATGACATGCCCATCCAGCACAAGATCGTGAGCAAGGCCGTCGAGAGCGCCCAGCGTAAGGTCGAGGAAGTCAACTTCTCGATGCGTAAGAACGTCCTTGACTACGACAACGTCATGAACAAGCAGCGCCAGGTCATCTACGAAGAGCGCAACAAGATCCTGGACGGCAAGGACCTCAACGCCCACATCGACGAGGTTACCTTCGACACCGTTCAGCGCAAGGTCGCAGACTTTTGCCCCGAGGATGCCCACCACGAGGATTGGGATATCCGCGGGCTGGACAAGTGGCTCGAGGAGCTCACGGGCCGCAAGGACGTTCCTACTTACTCTGACGACGACGAGCAGGGCGATATCGCCGAGACCGTCGACAAGTTCGTCGACCAGGTCTTTGCCGATAAGTCCGAGCGACTTGGCGAGAGCATCATGCAGACCCTGTCTTCTCAGGTCATGCTGCGCGTCATCGATACCCGTTGGATGACCTATCTGCAGGAGATGGACTACCTCAAGACCGGCATCGGCCTGCGCGGCTTTGGCCAGCGCGATCCTCTGGTCGAGTACAAGTCCGAGGCCTACGCTGCCTTCACCGAGCTGGTCAACACCATGTACGAGGACTACCTGCGCACTATCCTGCGCATCGAGGTCATGAATGGCCCGGCTCACCAGCCGCAGGTCACGACCGAGGAGCCCGTTGAGCTTCGCGGCGCCCAGTATTCCGGTCCCTCCGAGGCGGACAGCGCCAACACCATGGTTCGCAGCGTGACCCGCAGCCACGCGGCGCCGATCCCCGGTACCCGCGGCAACGTTGCTGGCCCTGGCCCGCAGGGCGCGAACCCCGGCGCCGGCAAGCCCAGCACCTACCGCAAGTCCGACGACCCCGATCCCTACGTGGGCGTTGGCCGCAACGACCTGTGCCCTTGCGGCAGTGGCAAGAAGTTCAAGAACTGCCACGGTAGGAACTAGTACATGGCCTACGACCTTCAGGCAGATCTTCTCGCCTTTGACAAAAGGCTCCAAGAAGTCGAGAAGTACCTGCGAATTGAAGAGCGCAAAAACGACGTGGCCCGCCTTGAGGAGGCCTCGGCTCAGCCTGGATTCTGGGACGATGCCGAGGCCGCAAGGCAGACCATGGCCGAGCTGACGCGCGCCAAGGACGACGTGGAGAGCATCGCCGCGGCTAAGCAGCTGCTCGACGACGCGCAGGCCTGCTATGAGCTGGCCCAGGAAGAGGCCGACGACCCGGAGTCTGCCGACCAGCTGACCGCCGAGGCAAGCGATCTTCTCGCCAAGCTGGAGGACTCGCTGTCCGAGCTGGAGCTTTCGAGCTGGTTCACCGACGACCTGGACCACGGCGACGCCATCGTTACCGTCACACCTGGTCAGGGCGGCCTTGAGGCCCAGGACTGGTGCGAGATGCTCTTCAAGATGTACCTGCGCTACTGCGATAGGCGCGGCTGGACGGTCGACGTCAACGACTGCCCGCCGGCCGAGGTTATCGGCATCGACCGCGCGACCTTTACCGTGCACGGCAAGAACGCCTACGGCATGCTGCGCGCGGAGGGCGGCGTTCACCGCTTGGTGCGCATCTCGCCGACGGACGCGCAAAAGCGCAGGCAGACGACGTTTGCCGGTGTGGAGGTCCTGCCGGTTCTGCCGGACGACGTTGAGGTCGAGATCGACCCCAAGGACCTGCGCATCGACGTTTATCACGCAACGGGCCACGGCGGCCAAGGCGTGAACACCACGGACTCCGCTGTTCGCATCACGCACCTTCCCACGGGCACCGTTGTCACCTGCCAAAACGAGCGCAGTCAGCTTCAGAACAAGGCGTTTGCCATGAACATCCTGCGCAGCCGCCTGTACGAGAAGGAGCTGGAGAAGCGCGCGGCGGAGCTTGACGAGCTGCGCGGTCCCAAGCACGAGATCGGCTTCGGTAACCAGATCCGAAGCTACGTCTTATACCCGTATCAGCTGGTCAAAGACCTGCGGACGGGCGTGGAGACCGGAAACGTCGACTCGGTGCTTTCCGATGGCGACCTAGACAAGTTCATTGTGGGATACCACCGTTGGGTGGTGGGAACAGGAGAAGAGCAGTGAGCATCAACCATTGGCGCATGAGGGTCAAAGACTTTGTCCTGATCGTCGTGGGTTCCGCCATTTTTGCGGTTGGTGTCGACTGCTTTGAGGTTCCCAACGGCCTTGCCGCCGGCGGTGTTACCGGCTTGGCGACCGTTTTCTATGCCCTGGCGCAGACCGCGGGCTTCTACCTGCCCGTCGGCCTGCAGACCATCGCCATGAACGTGCTGCTCATGCTCTTGGTCATCAAGTCGGGCAACCGCGGCTACATTGTGCGCACCATCATCGGCATCATTGCCTGCGGCTTGCTGACGGACGCCTTCGCGCCGTTCTTGCCGTCGCTGGGCACAAACGACCTTCTCCTTGCCGCCTTGTGGGGCGGCGTTATCACGGGCGTGGGCCTGGGCCTCGTCTTTAGGACGGGCGGCAACACCGGCGGAACGGATATCCTGGCGCAGCTGCTGTCACGCAAGCTCGGCATGCCGGTGGGCACGACCTGCATCATTGTGGACGGCGTGATCATCGCGATCTCGGCGCCGGTCTTCTCGCTGGAAAACGCCCTGTATGCGGCCGTGGCTATGTACATCAGCGGCAAGGTCATCGACATGGTGGTCGACGGACCCCGTGCGGAGCGCGCCGCCTACATCATCTCGGTCGAGCACGCCAAGATTGCCAACGAGATCCTCTACACGATGGACCGCGGCTGCACGGAGCTGCAGGCCCGTGGCCTGTGGAGCGGTAACGACCGCCCTGTCTTGTTCTGCGTTTTGGGCAGGTCGCAGACGGCGCGGCTCAAAGAGATCGTCTCTGAGATCGATCCCGAGGCCATCGTGATCATCTCTGAGGTTCACGAGGCCTTTGGCGAGGGATTCGGTAGCATTAGCTCTTAAGGCGAGAAATTGCCGCCGTCGGCCGCGCTGCCTTCCTATCCCCTAAGCGACGAAGGCGCCAACACCCGTGAGTCGGTGGGCGTAAGCGACGGGTCCACGCGCACGATCTGCTTCACACCGTAAGCCTCGAGCAGGGAAACCTGGTCGTCCGTGGCGCCGGTGTCGGTGATGAGAAGGTCGATCTCGTCGGTCGAGCCAAACTGGAAGCTCGACGTGAGGCCCAGCTTGGACGAATCCGCCATGATGACGTGCTTCTGCGAGCGCTGCATCATGGCCGTGTTGATGGCGGGCTCCGGCGAGGTGGCAGAGGTCAGGCCAAAGTTCGCCGAGAGGCCTGTGCAGCCCAAGAAGCACTTGGACGCCGTGACGCGGCGGATGGAGGAAAGGGCGACCTCGCCGGTCATCGACGCGCGCGGCGGGCGGATTTCGCCGCCGGTGAGAATGACCTGGACGTTCTGGCGCTCTTCTAAAAGAAGGGCCTTGCCGTTGTTGGTGATGACGGTGACATCCTGTGCGGTGATCCAGTCGAGGATGCCCAGGGCAGTGGCGCTCGTGTTAATGAAGATGCAGTCGCCGTCGGCCACGTGGCGCGCCGCCTCACGGGCGATGGCCTTGTTGGCGCGCACCTGGCGAGAGCCCGAGGGGCGGCCAAGGGGATTGAGCAGGGTGGCCGTGCCGTACTGGCGCGTGAGGATCTGCTGCGACTCTAGGTAGTCGAGGTCCCGGCGGATGGTGAGGGGAGAGACGTTGAAGCGCTCGGCGAGCTCCGACACGCTTACTTGACCGCGCTTCTCGAGAATGGCGGTGATCTCGTTTCTCCTGGAGGCGACAAAGGCCTTGCTTCTCTTCATAGTGGTTCCTACCTGTCAGACAAAATTGAACGATATTCTTTATATAACGTTCAATAGCACAATAACATATGAATAATGAACTGATTAATTTAACGATCCAAAACGGTAGGTATGATACCAGACAATCGTGCGTAAAAACAATTCATAAAATTCATATTAATACGTTTACCAGCAATAACTATACTCGTAACCGTTCAAATAACCACCGACTTTTTCGTATAACGCTCACCCGCCGAAACCTGCCGTTCGGCGAAAGAGGGATTATTTGAGACGGAAATGTGAATTCCTCGTTGATGAAAAACCGAATAAGTGCGATATTAATGAACGTTGAATAAGGCATTGGCAGAGCGGTGCTGAGAACGGCCTGCGTGCCAACGACCCAGTGGAAAAGGAAGGTGAGTGCGTTGCTGAGTGATCTTCTCGATGAAAGCCTCGTTCTTCTGAACGTCGAGGCAAGCGACTGGGAAGACGCCATCAGGAAGGCTGCACAGCCCCTGGTGGACAACAACAAGGTGACCCCGAGCTACGTCGACGACATCATCAAGGGTGTCAACGACCTCGGCCCCTACATCGTCATTACCGAGCACGTGGCCCTGCCGCACGCTCGTCCCGAGTCCGGCGCCCTGGAGTCTGCCGTGGGCATCGTGACCCTCAAGGACCCGATCGAGTTCGGCTCCGCCGACAACGACCCGGTCAAGTTCTTGTTCCCGCTCTCCGCCAAGGACAACGACAGCCACCTGTCCGCGCTGCAGTCCCTGGTCGAGCTTCTGAGCGACCCCGATTTCTTCGCTCAGCTCGAGAGCGCCTCTACGCCTAAGGATGTCGTGGATCTGGTCCACGCTAAAGAAGGGAGATTGTAATTATGGCTAAGGTTTATCACGCACTGGTTTGCTGCCGCGCAGGCATGGGCTCCTCGATGATGCTCAAGATCAAGATCGATCAGGTCATCAAGGAGAACGACTTCCCCATCGAGACCGAGCACGGTAACCTCGACTCCCTGATCGGCTTCAACGGCGACCTCGTCATCACCATGAGCGACCTCACCGACGAGCTCAACGCCGATCCTCGCGTCCCCTCCGCCGTCGGCATCACCAACATCGTTGACAAGGCCGAGATGAAGGAGAAGCTCGCCGCTTGGCTCGCCGACAAGGCTGAGTAAGCGCTTCTCGCCGCGGGAAAACGCATCCCGCACCCGGGGCCGAGCGCCCCAACCATTTGATTCCTAACTGAGTAGGTCTGGATCATTATTCGTTTCGCTGAAAGGGGAATTGCATGCTTAATGCCATCCTCATGCAGCTTAGGGACACGGCCGTCATCATGGGCGTCATCGCCCTCGTCGGCCTCCTGCTGCAGAAGAAGTCCGCTGTGGACGTCTTCTCTGGTACCGTGAAGACCATCATCGGCTTCATGATCTTCAACATCGGCTCTGACGCCATGAGCGCCCAGGTCACCATCTTCTCCAACATGTTCTCGACCGCTTTCCAGGTCAAGGGCGTCGTGACCCAGGTTGAGGTCGCCACCGCACTGGCGCTCAACACCTACGGCACCGAGGTGGCCATGGTCATGGTCCTCGGCTTCATCATGAACCTGGTCTTCGCCAAGATCACCCCGTTCAAGGCCGTCTTCCTGACCGGTCAGCACTTCCTGTACTTCGCCTGCGTCCTGGCCCTCGTCTTCATCGCCCTCGGTGCCCCGGTCTTCGTGACCGTCATCCTCGGCGGCGTTATCCTCGGCTTCTGCGGCGCTGCGCTTCCTTCTCTGTGCCAGCCCTTCGTCATCAAGCTCGTGGGCGCTGACAACATCTCCATCGGCCACTTCAACTGCATCGGCTATGCTCTCTCCGGCTACGTCGGAAAGCTCTTCGCCGGCAAGAACGCTGCTGATGAGGAGAACAAGAAGGAGGACAAGGAGCTCCCCGGCTTCCTGAAGCTCTTCAAGGACTTCGTCTTCTCCGTCGCTCTGTTCATGATCGTCCTGTTCTACATCGTTACCATCGCCTGCTTCGTCACCGGCAACTTCGACACCGAGGTCGGCGGCAAGGCCATCAAGGCTTCCTTCGGCAACGACATTTGGTGGATCTGGCCGTTCCTCGCTGGCCTGAAGTTCGCCGCCGGCATGTCCGTCCTTATCTACGGCGTCCGTCAGTTCATCGCCGAGATCACCGCCGCCTTCGTCGGCATCTCCGAGAAGCTCATCCCGGATGCCAAGCCTGCAGTCGACTGCCCGGCTATCTTCCCGTTCGCTCCTAACGCCGTCATCATCGGCTTCATCGGCTCCTTCCTCGGCGGCCTCGTCGCCATGGCGGCCATGGTTGCCCTCCACAGCGAGACCATCATGATCCCCGCTGCCGGCATCTGCTTCTTCTCCGGCGGCACCTGCGGCGTCTGCGGCTACGCATACGGCGGCTGGCGTGGCGCCCTCCTGGGCTCCTTCATCGTCGGCATCTTCCTGTGCGCTGGTCCTCTGGTTCTTTACCCTGCCTTCGAGGGCCTCGGCATCGCCGGCGCTTCCTTCCCGAACGTCGACTACAACATCGTCGGCTCCATCATCTACGGCATCGGCAGCATTTTCCACTAAGCCGTAGTCTCGGGATTGCACTACCTACTCAGCTCTAAGGTCTAAGGCTAAAGGGCGCTCGTGGAAGCAAGCCCACGGGCGCCCTTACTGTAAGAATTCGGCGTCAAATTGGGGAAAGGAGAAGATCGTGGACGCAGCCACCATCGCGGACGTGCAGTTGGGCGGCCTGTTTGTGCAGGTGCTCGATAACGCGCCGAGCGTCTTGATGGCCAAGGCCGCGGGCTTCGATTTCCTCTTCTTCGACGGCGAACATGGTGACATTGACGGCACGCGCCTGAGCTCGCTCATGCTTTTGGGCAACTCGATTGGCCTGCCTTCGCTGGTGCGTGCCTCCGAGCTTTCGCGCGAGCACGTCTCGCGCACGCTCGATCTGGGTGCGACCGGGGTCATGGTGCCCATGATGGAGACCGCTGCACAGGCAAGGCAGCTGGTCGAGTGGGCAAAGTACCCGCCTTGCGGTAAGCGCAGCTATTCGGGCGGGGCTCACACCGCTTATGGCCCTTCGGGCAACCATGAGCGCAACATGGCCAAATCCAATGTCTCCACGCTCGCTATCGCGCAGATCGAGACCGTGAAGGGTGTTGAGAACATCGATGAGATTCTCGCCGTCCCCGGGCTCGACGCTGTGGTGATTGGTCCGTGCGACCTGGCCATTTCTATGGGCAGGCCGGACGAGGTGGGCTGCGACGAGGAGCTTGTCCTCATCGACCGCGTCCACGACGCGTGCCGCGCGGCCCACAAGGGCTTTGGCATCATCGGCGGCAACAAACTGCTGGCCAGGTATGCCAACACCATCAACCTGATGGTCTCGGCGATCGACGCGCACCTGCTGCGCGACGTGTTTGCCCAGGCCGCAGGGGAGTACAAGAAGATCGCGCCCAAGGCTTAAGGTCACACGGGCGCTAGGGGAGAACATGTCCAAGAAGAACAAGACAACCAAGAAGACGAGCAATAAGCCGCAGGTAGATAGCACTGCCCAGGCGGCTGAGAAGAACGGCGCGGCCGAGACGCCCGAGAAGGGCAAGAAGCTCGGCGTGGCCGGAACCGCCAAGGCCGTTGGCGACAACGTCTTGTCCGACATGCTGGGCGTCGGCGAGAAGGTCGAGGACCCGGAACTTCCCGAAGAAGAGATCGAGCTTGAGGTCGTCGAGGACCGCACGCGGCTGATTGTCCAGGCTTTGGGGCTTCTCGTCTTGTCGATCGCCCTTCTCTTTGTGGCGCTGGGCGCCTGGGCCGCCGCCAACGCGACCGGAAACGTCGCGCTTTTGCTGGTTATCCTGGCGGTTCTCACCGTGGTCTGGTTTGTGTGCAAGGCCATGGGCAAGCGCTTCAACCGCTTTGCGTCCGGCGTCCACGTGGTGGACTTTGGCTCGCGCGACGTCTTTATCTACGAGAAGGCCGAGGCCAAGAAAGCCCTGGTCGTCCCCTATAAGAAGATCAAGAACTACAAGCTCATCCGCCAGGGCAGCTCGCTGAGGCTGCTTCTTGCGGGCGACTGGGTCAAGCATCCCAGCGGCTTCCAGCTGGTCGACATCAACCGCCCGTTCATGAAGGATAGCATCGACGACCTGCAGAAAGACATCACGCAGGTCATGCGCGCCCACCGCGTGAACGAGCGGAAATAGCCCAAACGCGCGGACGCCAAAGCGCGCAGGCACCTCAAGTTCATAAGCGGGCCCGTAGGCAAGCGGGCCCTCAAAGAGTAAGGAGACAAAATGGCAACTGATAAAGAGCAGGTCCAAAGCTTCCTTGAGATTGTGAGCAAGTCCCTGCACACCTACGTCGAGGGCATCGACTTCGAGGCCCTGAGCGCCGCCAAGCAGCTCATCCTTGACGCCGAGGCCAAGGGCGGCCGCCTGCACGTGACTGGCATCGGCAAGCCCGGCCACGTCTCCGGCTACGCCGCGTCGCTCTTCTCGTCCACCGGCACCCCCACCTATGAGCTTCACGGCACCGAGTGCGTGCACGGCTCCGCCGGCCAGACCAAGCCCGGCGACGTGGTGATCGCCATCTCCAACTCCGGCGAGACCAACGAGCTCAAGGCCACCGTCACCTGCCTCAAGGGCGTGGGCGTCCACATCATCGCCCTGACCGGCAACCCCAACAGCTGGCTGGCCAATGAGGCCGAGGTCGCGCTTATCGCCGGCGTCGAGCAGGAGGGCGACTCCATGAACAAGCCGCCCCGCGCCTCCATCCTGGCCGAGATCATGGAGCTGCAGTGCCTCTCGATCCTTCTGCAGAACGAGTACGGCCTGGAGCCCAACCAGTACGTCAAGTGGCACCCCGGCGGAGCCCTGGGCGCTTCTATCCGCGACGCCAAGTAAGACGCGCCGCGAACGGCATCCAGCCCCGTACCTGCGCTTTGTTCGTTTCATCCGCGGCGATCACGCGCCGCGTAGCCCTATGATTTGACCCAAGGAGACGCACATGTCTAAGTTCCAGGGCGTTATTGTCCCCATCGTCACCCCGTTCAACCGCGACGACGCCCAGTCCATCAACTACGACGCCGGCGAGAAGCTCGTCGAGAAGCTCATCGCCGAGGGCGCCAACGGCATCTTCACCTTTGGTTCCAACGGCGAGTTCTTTGTCTGCTCCGCCGAGGAGAAGATCGCCTTCTCTAAGTTCGTGATCGAGAAGGTCGCCGGCCGCGTGCCCGTCTACGTGGGCACCGGCGCCTGCTCCACCGCCGAGGCCATCGAGATGTCCAAGCAGGCCGAGGCCATCGGCGCCGACGCGCTGTCCGTCATCAACCCCTACTTCATGGGCATCTCCGACGACCAGCTCAAGAACTACTTCACCATGGTCGCCGAGAGCGTGAAGATCCCCGTCATGCTCTACAACATCCCCAAGTGCACCGGCAAGAACATCTCGCCTGAGGTCGTGGCCGAGGTCGCCAAGATCGACAACGTCAAGGGCGTCAAGGACTCCTCCGGCAACATGGACAACCTCCAGGGTTACATCGACGCCGCCAAGGGCAACGACGTGGACGTCCTGGTTGGCTCTGACGGCAAGATCTCCGCAGCTCACGCGCTTGGCGCGGCGGGCGCCGTGGCCGGTACCGCCAACCTCATCACCAAGGTGGTCTGCGACCTGTGGAAGGCCCTGGACGCCGGCGACGCCGCCGCGGCCGAGCACCTGCAGGCCGAGATCGAGCCCATCCGCGACATCCTGCACCTGGGCTCCACCCCGCAGACCTTAAAGCGCTCCCTCGAGCTTGCCGGCTACGAGGTCGGCCCTGCTCGCTACCCCGTGACCGAGGTGGCCGAGGGCATCGACGAGAAGTGCCTGGCCATGCTCGACCACTACGGCATCGCCCACAAGTAAGCGCTTCTCTGCACACCCTTTTACCAGCACTTTATTAGGGAGAAAACCATGATTCTTCAGAAGGCTTCCGTTACCAAGGCGCTCTACGAGACCGGCGCGTTCGCCGTCGTGCGCGTTCCCACCGTCGAGCGCGGCTGCGAGATCGCCGAGGGCCTCATCAAGGGCGGCGTCCACGCGATGGAGATCAGCTACACGCTTCCCAACGCGGGCGAGGTCATCGCCGGTATCAAGGAGAAGTTCGGCGACGAGATGATCGTGGGCGCCGGTACCGTCATGGAGGCCACCACCGCCCGTCTCGCCATCATGTCCGGCGCGCAGTTCATCGTGGCCAACATGATGAGCGACGAGGTCGCGAGCATCTGCAACCTGTACCAGATCCCCTACGCGCCCGGCTGCACCACGATGACCGAGGCCAACCACGCCCTGGCCATCGGCTCCGCGTTCATCAAGTGCTTCCCGATCTCCAACACCTACGGCACCCAGCTCGTGGGCCTGTTCAAGACCCCCACGCCCTGGATGCCCCTCATGATCTCGGGCGGCATCAACCTGGACAACCTCTCTACCTGGGTGAAGTCCGGCGCCGAGTGCTACGGCATGGGTAGCCTTCTCACCAAGGGCTCCGTTGACGAGATCGCCGCCAACGCCGCCGAGGTCCGCCGCATCATCGACGAGACCCGCGCCAGCATGTAGCCCCGGGCGCGTCGGTCGGCCGCGCTGCGCGACCGGGCCGCACGCCATGCGCGTAGCCGAACCTCTCGGCAGATATGCGCGCCCTATGAAATAGGACCGTTCGCGGCCTCTTGGCACAGGCCGAGAGGCCGCTTGCGTAAGGTAAGCGTGACCGAAGCAAGACCGTTTAGTGGAGGAGGAAAGCATGAAGTTCTTTATCGACACTGCCGACCTGGATGAGATCCAAGAGGCGCTTTCTTGGGGCTGCCTGGCTGGCGTGACCACCAACCCGAGCCTGTACGCCCGTACCGGCGGCAAGCTTGCCGACTTTGAGGACCACATGGTCAAGATCGCCGAGATGTGCGAGGGCCTGCCCGTCTCGGCCGAGTCCCAGGCCAAGACCACCGAGGGCATGATCGAGGAGGGCCGCCACCTGGCTTCCCTTGCCCCCAACATCGTGGTCAAGCTCCCCATCTGCGCCGAGGCCCTGGCCGCCACGCACCAGCTGGCCTCCGAGGGCGTGCGCATCAACATGACGCTGATCTTCTCGGCGCCCCAGGCGCTTCTGGCCGCCAACGCCGGCGCCCGCTACGTGAGCCCCTTCGTCGGCCGCTTCGATGACATCGGCGAGGACGGCATCTCTGAGCTGGAGAACGTCGTCTCGTGCATCGAGAACTACGACTGGACCGGCAAGAACGTCGACGACCAGGTGGAGATCATCACCGCCTCGGTCCGCACGCCCAACCACGTGACGCAGGCCGCCCTTCTCGGCGCCGACATCGCCACCGTGCCGTTCGGCGCCCTTAAGAAGTGCCTGAAGCACCCCCTGACCGACCAGGGCATGGCCTCCTTCGACGCCGACTGGGCCAAGGTCGTTGCCGCCCAGTAGGCGGGCGAAACCGCGCACGACTTCCTTTTACGGGGAGTAAAGGGTTATCTTGAATAGCGCCGCGGCGGCGTTTTCCGCGTCGTCGCGGCGTTGTGCTCAACCGTCCAACCACGTCAAGCTCAAGGAGACTCCATGACTGACGAAGAACTTCGCCGGATCGCCAACGAGGTGCGCAAGGGCATCGTCCGCGGCGTCCACGCGGCCAAGGCGGGCCACCCCGGCGGCTCGCTTTCCGCGGCCGACATGCTCACCTACCTCTACTTCGAGGACATGAACGTCGATCCCGCCAACCCCGGCGACCCCAACCGTGACCGCCTGGTCATGTCCAAGGGCCACGCCGCCCCGCTGCTCTACTCCGTGCTCGCCAACCGCGGATTCTTCCCGGTTGAAGAGCTCGAGACCCTGCGCCACGTGGGCAGCCGCCTGCAGGGCCACCCCAACATGAACGACACCCCCGGCGTCGACATGTCCACCGGCTCTTTGGGCCAGGGCGTCTCGGCCGCCGTGGGCATGGCGCTGGCCGCCAAGCACTGGGGCCAGGGTTACCGCACCTACGCCATCCTGGGCGACGGCGAGATCGAGGAGGGCCAGGTCTGGGAGGCCGCGATGTTCGCCGGCAACCACGGCCTGGACAACTTGTGCCTGGTCGTCGACCACAACGGCCTGCAGATCGACGGCTCCATCGAGGAGGTCAACTCCGCGATGCCCATCGCCGATAAGTTCCGCGCCTTCAAGTTCCACGTGATCGAGCTGGCCGATGGCAATGACATGGCCCAGGTCCGCGCCGCCTTCGAGGCCGCCCGCAAGGTCACCGGCCAGCCGGTGTGCATCGTGGCCGAGACGGTCAAGGGCAAGGGCGTGAGCTACATGGAAAACGCGGTGGGCTGGCACGGCAAGGCCCCCAACGACGAGCAGTTCGAGCAGGCCATGGCCGAGCTTGAGGCCGCAGAAAAGGAGCTCTAATGGCAGACGTGAAGAAGGTCGCCACGCGCGCCAGCTACGGCGAGGCCCTGGTAGAGCTGGGCGCCGAGAAGGACGACTTCATCGTTTTGGACGCAGACCTGGCCGCCGCCACCCAGACCGGCAAGTTCAAGGCCGCCTACCCCGAGCGCTTCTACGACGTGGGCATCGCCGAGGCCAACATGGTGGGCATCGCCGCAGGTGTGGCCGCCGCGGGCAAGAAGGTCTTCTGCTCGACCTTTGCGATGTTCGCTGCGGGCCGCGCGTTCGAGCAGGTAAGGAACTCCGTGGGCTACCCGCACCTGAACGTCAACATCTGCGCCACTCACGCGGGCATCTCGGTTGGTGAGGACGGGGCTTCTCACCAGTGCAACGAGGACATCGCCCTTATGCGCTCCATCCCCGGCATGACGGTCATCTGCCCGGCCGACGACACCGAGGCCAAGGCCGCCGTGCGCGCCGCCTACGACTACGAGGGCCCGGTCTACATGCGCCTGGGCCGCCTGGCCGTGCCCGTGTTCAACGACCCCGAGACCTACAAGTTCGAGCTTGGCCGCGGCGTCGTTTTGCGCGAGGGCACCGACGTGGCCATCATCGCCACGGGCCTTATGGTGGCCGCCGCCCTCGAGGCCGCGGAGTCCCTGGCCGAGAAGGGCGTCTCTGCCGAGGTCGTGAACATCCACACCATCAAGCCGCTTGACGAGGAGCTTGTTCGCTCCGTGGCCAAGAAGTGCGGTCGCGTGGTGACCTGCGAGGAGCACTCCGTCATCGGTGGCCTGGGGGACGCGGTCCTGTCTGCCCTGGCGGTGGACCCGGTGCCCGTGCGCAAGGTGGGCGTGAACGACGTCTTTGGCGAGTCCGGCCCCGCCGTGGAGCTTCTCGCCAAGTACGGCCTGGACGCTGCCGGCGTCGAGGGCCAGGTTCTGGACTTCCTGTGCAAGTAGGGGAGCCGCACCGCCGTTTCAGCGCGCCCGGACCTTGCTTAAACGGCGCTTGAAAGGCGCTTGAACGGCGCCGAGACAAAGCCTGAAAACAGGGCCTTCCCGCTCTAAGACGTGTGGGGAGGCTCTGTCTTTTGCCGCTCGCGGACCGCTTGTTTTGGCCGCGAGCTGCGCATTTGTTAAAATGTGTCAATCTGTCCGCTGTGAGCAAAAGGAAAAGGAGCTTTCGTGGCCAATCACTTCCGCAGCAACGAGCGACAGCCGCAGGAGGACGCGGGTCTTTTCGAGGACGCCGCGCCTATCGCAGACGACCAGGTGAGTAACGACGCCTTTGTCGCCGCTGAGCCCCAGCAGACCACCGGCAACGTCCCGAACGTCGCAAACGTTCCCGACCTGCCCCTGATGTCTGCCTTGGACCAGTCGGCCGACGAGGACCTCGCCGTTCACGCCGTCACTGCCTCCGAGCCGGCAGACCCCACCGACCAGCCTGGTTTCACCAGCGTGTTCGCGCCTCTCGCAGACGACAACACGCCTGTGGTCCCGCGCACCGGTGTGCCTACCGTGTCGTTCAAAAACGTATCACTGATCTACCCGGCCCAGCCCAACAAGCCTGCTCTCGACAACGTCAGCCTCGATATCTATCCGGGCGAGTTCGTGTTTGTCGTCGGCCACTCCGGTTCCGGTAAGTCTTCGTTCCTGCGCCTTATCACGCGCGAGCTCAAGGCTACCCACGGAGAGGTCATCGTCGCAGGTCAGGACCTTACCAAGATGCGCAACAAGAAGGTCCCCTACCTCCGTCGCCAGATCGGCACCGTCTACCAGGACTTCAAGCTGTTGCCCAACAAGACGGTCTACGAGAACGTGGCCTTTGCCCTTGAGTGCATCGGCAAGCCCCGCTCCGTCATCAAGGCCCAGGTCCCCGAGGTGTTGCGCCTCGTCGGCCTGTCCGAGCGCATGAACCACTTCCCCGACCAGCTCTCCGGCGGCGAGCAGCAGCGCGTCTCCGTCGCGCGAGCCATGGTCAACCGCCCGCCGCTGCTGGTCTGCGACGAGCCCACGGGCAACCTCGACCCGGCCATCTCGCTGGGCATCATGAAGCTGCTCGACCGTATCAACCGTGCGGGCACGACCGTTATCATGGCGACCCACGACCGCGAGATGGTCGACAACATGCGCAAGCGCGTCATCGCGCTCGAGGCGGGCCACGTGGTCCGCGACCAGGAGAAGGGAGGCTACGGCTACTATGGTGCCCTCTAACATCGGCTATTCGTTCCGTGAGGTTGGTCAGCACTTCCGCCGTAACTGGACTACCGTCCTGGGCGCGATCGTGACCATCTTCTTGTCTCTGTTCATCATCGGCCTGTTTGTGATGGGCTCCGCGATGGTGTCCAACATCGTGGGCAGCGTCGAGGACTCCGTCACCATCCAGGCGTTCTTGTCCGACGACGCCTCCGAGGCCGACATCCAGGCCCTGAAGCAGAAGATCTCTGGCTGGGACAACGTCGAGTCCGTGACCTTCAAGACCAAGGAAGAGGCTCTGGAGCAGTACAAGTCCCAGATGTCCAACCGCAACGCGTCTGACGCGGCGGCGGCCTTGGACGGCGAGAACCCCCTTCCCGCCTCGCTGGTCATCAAGCTGGACGACCCGCAGCAGGTTGAGGCGACCGCCCAGAAGATCGTCGACGACTCCGATTTCCAGACCATCTGCGACAAGCCCGACAATCCCGCCGGCGACGTCCAGTACGGCCGCGAGACCGTCGAGAAGCTCTTCAGCGTGGCCAACTACATCCGCATCGCCGCGGCTGTCCTGGTGCTTCTCCTCACCTTTGTGGCGTTTGTCTTCATCAACAACACCATCAGGCTGGCCATCACGGCGCGTCGCCGCGAGATCGGCATCATGCGCCTGGTGGGCGCCTCCAACGGCTTCATCCGCGGGCCCTTCATCCTTGAGGGCACCCTCGAGGCCATCATCGGCGCGCTTCTCGCCATCGTGGCTTTGCACTTTGGCTCCGCCGCGCTGCTTGAGAGGCTGTCCAACAGCATGCAGTTCCTGTCGTTTAACATCTCCGCCACGGTGAGCTACGCGACGTACGGCCTGCTCATGGGCATCGGCGTGGTTATCGGCCTGTTTGGCTCGGCCATCGCCATGGGCCGCTACCTCAAAGTGTAAGGATCGGTACCGGAAACCAGATCTGCCCGATTCGTGCGTTACCCTTAAAGACAGACATTCCGCTTGCGGCCAGGCCGCCGGGTGTCTGTCTTTTTCTATGACGAAAGGATGCGTGTATGGCGCGCAAGCGACCGCACAAGGGAAATACCAGGAGAGGTTCCGCGAGAGGCCCCAAGAAGCAGAAACGCCTGTTGGCGGGCACCCTACGGGTGACACGGCCGGGCAAGGCCGTGGTCGAGACGCCCGAGGGGGTCTTCGACGTGGCCGCGCACGGGCTTCGCGAGGCCATGAACGGCGACGAGGTCCAGGTGTTTCTCGCCGACGGAAGGGGAGGACGGAGGGCCATCGTCCACGACGTCTTGCAGCGCGCGGTCGAGACCTTCTTGGGCAGGTTCGAGGACGCGGGGCCGCTCTTTGCCGTGGTGCCGCTGGACGCGCGGATTGGCCACGACTTCTTTGTGGTGCCCGAGGACACGAGCCCGGCCAGGCTGGGCGTGGTGCCGGGCGACGTGGTGTGTGCCCGGATCACCGAGTACCCCACGCGCTACACGGCGGCCACGGTCACCCTTGAGCGGCGCGTGGGGGCGGCGGCCGACCTGGACATGGACATCGAAGGGGTTATCGCGTCCCACGGGCTGGCAACGGAGTTCTCGGCCGCGGCCCTGGCAGAGGCCGACGGCATAACGCCGCAGGTAGACGAGGCACTGGCGGCAGATCCTGCTCGCCGTGACCTGCGCGACGTGATGTGCGTGACCGTCGACCCGGCCGACGCCCGCGACTTTGACGACGCGGTGGGGGCCCGCCGGCGCTCGGACGGCGGCTTTGAGCTGGACGTCCACATCGCCGACGTGACCCATTACGTGGTCTGGGGCTCGAGCTGCGATATCGAGGCTCGCGCGCGCACCTGCTCGGTTTACCTGGTGGATCGCGTGCTGCCCATGCTGCCCGAGCGCCTGTGCAACGACGTGTGCTCGCTGCGGCCGCGCGAGGACCGCCTGGCCATGACGGTGCGGATGCGGCTGGACGCACGTGGCCAGGTGCTGGGCGCCGAGGCCATGAACTCGGCCATCTGCTCTAACGCCCGACTTTGCTACGACGAGGTGGACGATCTTCTCGTCGGCGAAAAAACGGCCGCTGACCTGCCGTGCGTTGACGTGGAGAAGGACGGCGTGGCCGCCATGCTGCGCGTGCTGGACGAGATCCGGGGCCTTCGCGAGAAGATCCGGCGGGATCGCGGAGCCATCGACTTCGAGACGCAGGAGACGCGCGTGACGCTTGGGGAGGGCGGCGTGCCCACGGGCGTGAGCGTGCGCCACCGCACCCGCGCGACCGGGCTGGTCGAGGAGGCCATGCTTCTGGCCAATGAGTGCGTGGCCAAGATCCTGGCCGACGCCGAGGTGGAGAGCGCCTACCGCGTGCACGAGCAGCCCGCGCCCGAGGACCTGCGCCGGACCATCGCCCCGCTGGACGAGATGGGCCTTTTGCAGCCGGGCGACGCGGCCCTGCTGGAGGCGGGCGACCCCTTTGGGATCCAGCGCGTCCTGGCCAACAGCCGTGGGACGGCCGGCGAGTACCTGGCCAGCGCTTTGTTGCTGCGCGCGCAGAGCCGCGCGGTCTACATGCCGCACAACGAGGGCCACTACGCCCTGGGCGCCAAGGCGTACTGCCACTTCACGTCTCCCATCAGGCGTTATCCGGACGACATCGTGCACCGCGCGCTCAAGGCGCACCTGGCGGGCAAGGACGGCTCGCGCGAGCGGCGCGCCCAGGAGCGGGCCCTGCCGCAGCTGTGCGCGGACTGCTCGCGGATGGAGCGCACGGCGGACGCGGCGGCGCGCGACTCGCAGAAGATCAAGATGGCCCAGCTCTACGGCGAGCGGCTTGGCGCCGTGGAGACGGGCGTGGTCTCCGGCTGCGAGCGGTTTGGCCTTTTTGTGGCGCTTGACGGGACGGGCGCGGAGGGGCTGATACCCGTCCGCTCGTTGGGGCATGAATGGTACGAGTTCGATGAGGAGCGCATGCGCCTGGCGGGCGAGTCGACCGGCGAGGTCTGGAGCCTGGGCCGTCCCGTGAGCGTGCGGGTGGCCGCGGTCGATGTGCCGCGCGGGCGGATCGACTTCGAGCTGGCTCGGTAGACGGCGCGGGGCTGCGGCGGGCGGCGGGCCGCTGTGGCCGACCCCGCCCCGTGTTCCTCAAACGCGCCGCAGCTTAGCCGGGCTATACTGTAGTACTCAAAACACGACGCGCCGGGGCTTCTCGGCTGGAGGGCATATGGACACACAGACCCAGTTGACCGAGTACCTGGAGCAGGCCGAGGGCCTCATGCTCCAGGGCGAGGACGAGCAGGCCGAGGAGCTTCTCTGCCGCCTGGCCCAGGATGCCGAGGACTACGTTGACAAGAACTGCGAGGTCACAAGCGGTGTCCAGTGGTTCTGCTTCCCCGGGACCTTCGAGCGCCTGGCCTACAAGCGCGTGGAGGAGGACCCGCGCGACCTGCGCGATGTGGGCGAGCCGCTCGATCGTCTGTACCAGGACCTGGCGCTGGCTCGCGTCCACCTGGGCGACTACGACGAGGCCATGGTCGCCCTCAAGGCGGCCGTGCGCTGGAACCCGATGGACTGCGCGAGCCGCCTGAACCTGGCCGACCTCTACAAGGTTTCCGGCAACATGGACGAGTACCTGGGCCTTTCCTTCAGCGTCTTCGAGCGCGCGAGCGACCCGCGTCACCTGGCGCGCGCCTACGTGAACTTCTCGTCGTGGTTCGAGGCCTCGCAGAAGCCGCGCGCCGCGGCGGCCTGCTTGCGCGCCGCGCGCAAGCTCGACGTGCGCGACAGTGCCCTGGCCGCTGCCCTTGACCAGGCAAAAGGCACCGAGCGTGATCCGGACAGCATCGACGACGCCCAGATGAGCGACGCTCTTGGCGAGGAAGGCCTGCCCGCCGGCGCCAACGCCGATATCGCCGCCTGCCTTCTGGTCTGCGCGACCACGGCGGCCCAGGCCGACGACCGCAACGAGGCCGCGGCCCTCACCCTGCGCGCCCGCGACCTGGTGGGCGAGCCGGCGTGCAAGGCACTTCTCGGCCTCATCCACGCCCAAGACGAGTAGGCGCAAAGGAAAGCCATGGGATACCAGCAAAAAGAGAAGAAGACCATCGCCCGCAACCGGTCTGCTCGCCACGAGTACTTTATCGACGAGACGTTCGAGGCGGGCATCGAACTCACCGGTACCGAGGTCAAGAGCCTGCGCGAGCGCGCGAGCCAGATCACGGACGCGTTTTGCCTGATCCGCGGTGGGCAGGCGTGGCTGCACGGCGTGCACATCCACCCCTACTCCAACGGCGGCGTGTGGAACGTGGACCCGGATCGCAAGCGGCGCCTGTTGCTGCACCGCCATCAGATCGACTACCTGGACGGGAAACTGCGCGTCAAGGGCTGTGCCCTGGTGCCGCTGGAGCTCTACTTCGACGAGCACAATCGGGTTAAGCTGGCCATTGGCCTGGGCCGCGGCAAGAAGCTCTACGACAAGCGAGACGACATGGCCCGCCGCGACATGGACCGCGAGATCGCCCGCGCCCTCAAGGAGCGTAACCGCAGGTAGCAGGTGGGGCCGTGGGGCATCGCGCCCCCGCGGAAACCGCGCGCGTCAGCCGACAAACCAAAAACTCAACAAGTATGCCATCAAAATCAGGATGGCCGAGTAGTCGAGAAAACCGCACGTCGCTGACCTGCGGTTTTCTTTTTGTTCCCTGGGGTTATACCCGGCGACTTCGATTTTGATGGCATACTTGTGCGATTTTTCTCTTTGGGGCCCGGCCGGAAAACCAAAAACTCAACATCTTGGCCGACTAAATCGGGTTCGACGGGTATACGGGCAAATCGGCCTTGCGTTTGCCCAGGTAGGCGAGTCGTCATTTTTCCGGCTACTCACGGAATGCGGTTTAGTCGGCCAAGATGTCGCATTTTTGCAGGATGGGCTCGTCTCGCCGCCAGCTAGCTGGTTCTTCTCCACCGCTCGTCGGTGAGGGTCCTGGCGACGCCCAGGCCAACGGGCAAAAACGCCACGATCAGCACGGCGCGGACCAGCCATGACAGCATGTTGCCCGTGTCGAAGATGCACATGTAGTACATGGCCTTGTACAGGTACAGGCCCGGCACCATGATGACGATCGAGGGCACCGTGAGGCCGATCCTGGGGTAGCTCGTGTACAGCTCGGCAAGGTGGGCCAGAAGGCCAGAGGCTATGGCGCCGAGAAACGCCGCCGCCTCGGGCGGGCACCCGGCCGAGATGCCCAAAAACGGCAGGACCGTTGGGATATCCGTAAGCGTCAGGCGCAAGGTGTTCGACACGGCGCCGATGACGCCTGCCGTGGCCGCCATCTGCGGCGGGCTGTTGAACATGACCGAGAAGCCAAAGACGCCCACGAAGCTCATGGCCAGGCGCAGCAGCGTGAGCGGCACGGGCGCCAGGCCCTGGGGCGCGAAGTCGCTGGGAGAAAGGCCCGTGACCTCGGCCACGAGCCAGCCGATGAGCGTGGCCACCACGATGACCGATATGGCGTAGACCATGCGCTCGATGCCGCTTCTCATGTCGAGCTTGGCGATGTCGAGGCCCGCGGTGATAAGCGGGAAGCCCGGGATCACAAAGAGCATGGCGCCGATATAGCCCGCCTCGTGGTCGAGGGCGCCGGCGTCGAAGTGCGCGATGAACATCAGCGCCGCCAGGTACGAGACGCAGGCCGCCGCCACGCCGCAGCTGATGCAGCTGAACTGCCCGAGCTTGCGGCCCAGCATCTTCACGCGCACGTAGTTGCCTATGCCCGCGCCCACAAAGGCGCACAGCATCTCGATGGGGCCGCCGCCCAGCAAAAAGACGAAGGCCGAGCAGGCAAACGCCGCGGCCAGGCTCAGCTGGATGCTGTCGTAGTCGGGCGTCGACTGCTCGACGATGTCCAGCAGGTGGTGGTAGCCGCGCACGGTCAGCCCGGCACCGTCCTTCTCGATCTGGTGGATGTAGTCCTCCATTAGCCAGATGCGGTGCGTGTTGACGCCGGTCGACGGCAGGCTGATGACCTCGCTAAAGCTCTCGTGCCCCTGGATGCAGGTGCATTCGATGGACAAAAGCGACAGGTCCGCGTGCACCACCACGCCCAGGGCGCGCGCCACGCGGTTCATCGAGTCGCGCACGCGCCAGGCCCCGGTCCCCGAGGCAAGCATGAGTTGCCCCGTCCTGCAGATGATGGTCGACTTGTCCTCAAGCGGCGCGTTGACGGCAAGCTCGTCTCCGCTCTGCACCACCTCGCGCCATTTCGCCTGCATATGGTGCGGGTGAATTCGAATGGCCTGGCCTTTTGCCGTTGTGTGTCCCATATGGCCTCCCGCGTTTTGCCGAACGAAATGCTAGTCTCGGCGCCCGCGCTTCTCGCCCATGCGACAAAAGCCGTTACCTCATTGTTTCAAACGCCGAGAAGACCGCGCCGCCCCAAACCGGCGTGCCTACAATGGCGCGCGGAAAAGATCGATGAAATCCGAGGTGCTGCGCCTATGGGACGTGCCGTCCAAGAATCCGAGTCCATCGAGCTGGCCGCTCTTCTCGCGCTTTCCGGCGGGGCCATGGATGCCTACTCCTACCTGGTGCGCGACCACGTTTTTGCCAACGCCCAGACGGGCAACATGCTGCTGTTTGGCATCCACCTGGCCGCCGGCCGCTGGATCGAGTGCCTTCACTACGTGGTCCCGGTCATATGCTTTGCGGCCGGCATCGCCTTGTGCCACTGCATCAAGCTTTTTGCTCGCGAGAAGCACCTCCACTGGCGCCAGCTGGCCCTTCTCGTCGAGATGATCTTCTTGTTTGTGGTTGGTCTCATCCCCGAGGGCCGGAGCCTGTGGGCCAACGGCCTCACGTCGTTCGCCTGCGGTATTCAGGTGCAGGCGTTCCGCAAGTTCCACGGCCGTCCCCTGGCGACTACCATGTGCATCGGCAACCTGCGCAGCGGCACGCAGTCGCTGGTGGGCTGGGCAAGCTCGGGCGACGAGGACCAGCTGCACGGCGGCGCGCTGAGCTACTTCGTCATCGTCTGCTTTGTGTTGGGCGCTGTGGTGGGCAACTGGTTTGTTCCGGTACTGGGCACGCGCATGATCTGGATGGCCTCTGGCCTGCTGTTTATTTCGTTCCTCATCATGTTCATCGACCGCGAGAAGCGCGAGGTGGAAAAGAAGGTCGAGGCGGACCTCGAGGCCGACATCGAGGGCGAGGCCCCCGCGGCCGGTGTGGGCACGAGCCCCCAGGACGCCCTGTCCGGCGTCGCCGCGGCCGAGGAGCGCCTGGCAGAGCGCTTGGCCTCCGACGTGGAGAAGCGCATGGGCCAAGACATCGAGATGGAGGTCATGCACGACATGGGCCTCACCTCGGAGGAGGGCCGGCAGGCGCCGGGCGTCGTCGGCGAGGTGGAGCGCGACGTCGAGGCCCAGATCGAGCAGCGGCTGCGCGACCACATCGAGCACGGCGGCTGGCGGGCGCGCAAGTAGCCCCGGCGCCCCGGTGCCTGCGGCGCTGCGCGCTCCGGGTTCTTTGGGTATAATGGATCCCACTGCGCCAAAACGGGCGCGGCCGTATCTTGATATTCGCATGGTGGCAGCGCCCCAAACTTCATGGGGGTGACTGGTTTCGACAGGGTGGGCCTGAGACGGGCAGCAGGCCGTGGTCTTCTCGCCACGTTAAACAGGGAAACCGTCAAATTGAATTGACGACACTTATTCTTATGAGCCTCTGGCTCTCGCTGCTTAATTTAAACTAGCGGCCGTCAAAGCAGGGATCGCTCCCGTTCCTGCGGCGACGTCATTTTAGGGAGATGCCCGCGCGGACGTGGCCGGTATGCCGCGCGGTAAGCCCGAACCGGCTGGGACGACAAGCGCGTGTCGTTGGGTGCGCGTCGTCTAAGACTTAACCATCGACTGAGCCTGGAGACACCTATCAGGGGCTTGCTCTGGACCGGAGTTCGATTCTCCGCACCTCCACCATATGTGAAT
>CAVDTK010000010.1:0-28990 GCA_963611755.1 Oscillibacter sp. ER4 | reverse complement strand
GGTACTCGTAGAAGACCCACATGGCCTTCGCGGCGTCGATCGGGGAGCCGCCGCCCAGGGCGATGATCCAGTCGGGCTCGAACTCGCGCATGGCCTCGGCGCCCTTCATGACCGTCTCGATGGACGGGTCGGACTCGACGCCCTCGAAGAGCTTGACCTCAAAGCCGGCGTCCTCGAGATCCTTCTGGATGTCCTGAAGGAAGCCGCCGCGGCGCATGGAGCCGCCGCCCGAGACGATGATGGCCTTGCTGCCCTTGAGGTTCTTCACCTCGTGGCGGGCGCCCTCGCCAAAGTACAGGTCACGCGGATTGGTGAAACGTCCCATAATTCCTCCAATTCTATGCCGCCGCCCCCGCGGCGGAATCCCAACGGCAGGCCTTCCCGCCGTTATATGCAAGCCGGGTCGATTGGATTTCCCTCTCCAGTCGAGACGAGCCGCGCGCGTTTTTGCACGCATTCGCACGCACAATGACAAGTATTACCTTTTTGTTAACTGGTCTACACCACTTTCCCTCACGGATTATTTGTTACCGCTAGCGGAATAGTGGACGTGAAGAAACTGCGCATGGCCGGTAGCGCCCTCGGGTACCATAGGGGACGTCGAAAGGAACGTCATCAGTGGCACATAACGCGAGAAAAGAGGACTACCAGCGGCTGGGGCTGCAATACTCCCGGGCGCTGGCAAACGAGAACCCGCTCAGCGCGATCAAGGCCTTCGCCGGTTTTGGCCAGCGCTACGCCCAGGACCGCGACAGCCTGCCCCAAACGGACGCCGACCGCGCCTTCAACCTGGTCTGCCTTGCCACCGAGATCATCGACTACCAGCTTCCCTTCGCCGCAGACGACGCCGGCCAAGAGCTCATCGAGCGCGGCCACCGGCTGCTCAGCGAGGCGCTGGCCCTCGACCCCAGCTGCTTCGACGCCACAAGGATGCTCTCGTCCAAGACGGCGCCCACGCCAAGCGCCCGCTACGATTTTCTCGCTTCTAAGGTGGACGAGATCCAGCGGGCCTGCGAGTCCGCCCGCGACGCCGCGGACGACGCCGCTGACGAGGAGCGGGCGGCCCTTTCCGCCGAGCTGGCTATGCGCCCCTACCGGCGCTGGCTGGCCACCATGGCCGAGGAGGCCCTGATCTGCGGCCGCAACCGCCAGGTCATTGACCTGTGCGAACGCGCGCTGGAAAGCGACCCGCACGACTCCTGCGACATCCGCTTCACCATGGCCTACGCCTACGCCAAGCTCGAGGACGAGAAGGGCCTCGAGGCCCTGGCCGCGCGCTACCCCTCGATCTGCCCGGACCGCCCCGTCGAGGACGCGTGGATGGGGCTGGCGAGAATTGCCTTGGCCCACAAGCGCCACGACCTGGACCGCGCCCACGAGCTGGTCGTCCAGCTGCTGCAGAACTACCCCGGCGGCGAGCGGATGCTCATCCGCCAGGGCGAGCTGCCCGACGGCGAGTTCTCGCGCCTGTGGGTCGAGCCTTACAGCGAAGACGAGCTGATCCTTGCCATTTCCGAGGGCATCGTGCTTTTGCAGGACGGCTACGACCGCGACGGCAAGGGCGTGCTGGGCGGCTGGCTTGCCCAGACCGTCTCGCAGCTGTGCCCCAAGGCGGCGGCGCAGGAGGCCCGTTGGGCGGCCAAAGAGGAGGCTGAGCAGCGATGAACGCGCGAGAAGAGCTGGTCTGGCGCATCGCCGCCAGGCGCAGGAACGAGATCGGCACGCTTTCAAACGACGGTTTCCAGGAGCTTTTGCTGGCCGTGAAGGGCGACCCGGCGTCTTTCGTTGAGACGGCCGAGGAGCAGGCCTACGCCACCCTTGACCAGGCGCTTTGCGTCTACCGCGAGTCGCTTCGCGACGACGACCTTCTCGAGGACGAGCAGTACCTGCAAAAGCGAGCGGCGCGGCTGGCCAAGCTGGCGGCGGCGGCGCAGGGCGCGGCCGATGCGGCGCCCGGCTGCTCGGACGCACGGTTGATCGCGGCGCTGGCGGCCGACCAGGGGCCGGACGAGCTTCTCGACGCCTTGTTGGCGATCGAGCGCGACCTCTACCCCGGCGGGGCGCCCGCACCGGGGGTTCTCGACGCAAACGAACCGCTGGTAAACATTGCTGTTCGTCCCTGGCTGCGCCTCAAGGCGGCCATCGCGCGCACCTGCCTTGACGGGGCGCGCGCCAAGATGGCCATCGAGGCTGCCGAGAAGGTCTTCGAGGTCGATCCGGCCGACGAGCTGGGCGCGCGCTGCACCGCGGCCATCGCCTATGCCCGCCTTGAGGACGAGAAGGGCTTCGACGCCCTGGACGCGCGCTTCTCGTTCCACGGAAACACCTGGTCAAACCTGGCGCGCGTGATCCTGCTGTACAAGCTGGGGCGCATGAGCGCAGCCCGGCGGGCGCTGCGCGGCTACGACGACCTGTGCGAGGCCGGCGCGTATGCGCTGCTACGGCCCACCTGGGTCGAGATCTACCTGCCCGACCGGCCGATCGCCAAGGTCGGCTCGTTGGAGGAGGCCATGATGGCCGTCCACGAGGCCGATCCCACGATCGTCGACACGCCGGACCTTATCGGCTGGGCCGAGGACCAGGACTGGTTCTTCAGCCACGCGGAGCACTACGCCGACGACCACGATTTGGACTGGTAAGGCGCCGGACGCGGTGGGCGTTTCTCGGCATTCGAGTCAATTAGTGTACATAATTATAAGCGGGCTGTTGGATATGCCTCGTTTTTGGTGCACTTATTGAAATTGTGTACACTATTTGCGCTGCGGCGCTACGCTGGAAAACGCTTACGCGTTTCCGCAGCTCCGCGCCCTGGCGGGTTCGAATCCCGGCCCTTTGTTGAAAAAAGCCCGGCAACCTTTGGTTACCGGGCTCGCAAGTTAAGTGGTGCCCCCAGCGGGATTCGAACCCGCGATATCCACCTTGAAAGGGTGGCGTCCTAGGCCGCTAGACGATGGGGACGCGAAAGCACAGTATATCAGATAAGCCCGCGGCGCGAGCGACCCGATATGGGCTGGTGAGGGCGGTGGGACTCGAACCCACAAGCCTTGCGGCGAGAGATTTTAAGTCTCCTGCGTCTGCCAATTCCGCCACGCCCCCAAAGCGCTCTGCAAGTTTATCCTATTCAGCCGCGCGCTCCCCGGTGGATCCGAGGGTTTTCATAATTGGCTTCCAAACCACGGCGGAAGGCGCGCCCTCGATCGTGGCGGCCGCGACCAGCGAAAGGCCAAAGAGCAGGTCGCTCTCGCTAACCGTCAGCTCGTCGAAGCCGGTCTGGCGCATGAGCTCGAGCACCGCCGTCGCCCCGCCCAGGATCACGGGCGCGCGCTTGGGCTGAATGCCGGGAAGCTCGGCACGCTCGGCCACCGAGAGGGAGGCGAGACGGGCCTCAAGCGCCTCGACCCTTTGGCGAGACAGGCGAGCCAGGTGCACACACGACGGATCGTAGGGGTTAAGGGCCAGGTCAAGGGCCACGAGCGTAGTCACGGTGCCGCCGGTGACCACGAGGGTGCCGGGGGCGTCGGTGGCCGAGGCGTCGCCCGCCGCGCAGCCCGCGGCCTTGAGCCCGTCCTTCTCGACGACCGGCCCAAAGAACTCGGCGGCGTAGGCGTGGGCCGCGGCGACCTGATCGGCCGTGGCCGGGCCCTCACCCGCGAAGAACTTCTCGGTAAGGCGGCGGCAACCCACGTCGACGGACTTAACAAAGCCCAGGTCAAGGACGTTGCCGTTAAGCGAGCCGCAGGCAAGCTCGGTGGAGCCGCCGCCGTTATCGGCAACCAGGATGCGCTGGTCGTGGAAGTCCTGCGCCACGCCCAGGAACGTGAGGGCGCCCTCGATCTCGCCGGGGATGACCATGGGCTCGAGGCCCAGGGAGACCAGCGCGGCGCCCAGCTCGGCGGAATTGCCCGCATCGCGCGCGGCGCTGGTCAGGGTGCAGCAAATGCCCTGGACGCCGGCCTGGCGCGCGGACTCGACGTACTCGTGGGCCGCCATGAAGACGCGCTCCATGGCTTCCTGCTTGAGCATGCGCGTGGCGTCCACGCCCTCGCCCAGGTTGCAGATGGTCGACTGCTTGCCCAGGCGCGCCACGCGGCCGCCCTCGACGTCGGCGATGGCCAGGCGGGCCGTCACCGTTCCGATATCGATACACGCAACCCTTGTCATGTTGATCCTTTCGTTACGGTGGCAAGAAACCCGCCGCAGGTAGATGGCTTGTCGGCGGCGAGAAACCCGCGGCGATCCAGCGCCACGCCAGCCCGGCTGCCGGTCGGCCCGCTAGCTCGCGGAGTACCCGAAGACGGTGTCGCCCAGCTGGATATACCAGGGCTTCTCGGCATCCTCGTCGCTGCTTGCCGAGTCGTCCGGCAGGCCCTCGACCTTGACGGGCGTCTCGCCCGCGTTCACGTAGCCCTTCTTGCGGGCCTCGTCCTCGATGCCTTCCTTGGACTGTAGGCGCTCAAGCTCGCTTTGCAGGTTCTCGTTGCTCTGGGTCAGGCCGTCGTAGGTCGACTGCAGGTCGTTCCCGGTGCGCCAAGCCAGGTAGTAGGTCTTGGCCGGGCCAAAGACGGCCGCGACGATAAGGACGAGCGAGACCAGCACGATCGCCACGATGGCATGGCGGGCGGCGAACTCTTTGATGGTGCGGGCCAGGCCCACGAAGTCGAAGTTCTTGACCTCGGCGGCAACCTGGCGCACAGACGAGCCGGCCTTTGAGCCGTCTACCTGGTCTTCATTGCCCTCGCGGTTGTGACCGGAGAGGTCCCCGCGGCCACCTTGGACGGCAAAACGCAGGGCGCGCTCGTCTTCCTTGGAGCGGCCGGAGGCGGCCATCGCTTCGGTCGCGCCGGCGGCGAAACCGCGGTCGGCGCCCTTCTCGCCCCCCGCGGTCTTCTCGCGCTCGGCCGCCTTTTTCTGGCGGGCCGCTTCCTTGCTCTGACGTGCGGCTTCCTTTGCGGCGGCCTTCTTGGCCTTCTTCGCGGCCTTCTCGGCGGCCTTCTGGGACGCCTTGTCCTCGGCCTCCTTCTGGGCCGCGGCGGCGTGGGCCGCCTTGCGAGCGGCGACTCGGGCCGCGCCGCGGGCACTGCCGCGGGTCTCTTCCGCGGGGTCGGGAACCGAGGACTCGGGCACCTTGTTTGCCGAGGGAACAGCGAATCCAGCGCCAGCCCCAACGCCCGTACCAGCGACGATGTCCGCGCGAGACCGCGCCGGCACGTTTTTGGTGTCGACTCGCTTGGTGGGCTTCAAAGCCCTGACGTCAGTTGGGGTTTCGCTCATTGCGCTGGCTTCGTTTCTAGTTTGTGTGCGCTTCTGGCCGCCGTCGGCGCGGGCTCGCACCGCGCGGCTGACCTATTTATAACAGATGAGAAGACCCCCGGACTTAGCGCGCGGATTTCTCCTCAGCCTTCGCACGGCCCCACAGCTCGTTTTGCTCGGCGACCGTGAGGTCGGCGACGTTCTTGCCCTGCTCGCGCGCGGCCACCTCCATGCGCGCCCAGCGCGAGCGGAACTTGGCGTTTGCCGCGGCCAGGGCCTCCTCGGCGTCGATCCCCTGCCAGCGCGCGACGTTTACCAGGGCAAACAGGATGTCGCCGAACTCCAGCGCGGCCTCTGCCGAGCCGGGCTTCTCGCGCTCGAACTCGGCGCGCTCCTCGGCCACCTTGTCCCAGACGTCGGCCAGGCTATCCCACTCAAAGCCCGCCTTGGCCGCGCGCTTGGAGATCTTCTGGGCCTGCATGAGGGCCGGCAGGCTCTGCGGGATGGAGTCGAGAAGACCGGGCTCGCCGTGGTCGAACTCGCCGCGGGCCTCGCGCTCCAGGCGCTTGACGTCGTCCCAGATGTCCAGGACCTGGTCGGCGGTCTGGCCGTCGGCGGGCGCCGGGTCGGCCGCGGGCGCCGGGGCCGGGGCCGCGTCGCCCTCGGCCCTTCTCGCCAGCTCGCCAAACACGTGCGGGTGCCGGCGCACGAGCTTCTCGTTAAGGCCGTGGGCCACGTCGTCGATGTCGAAGTCACCCGCGTCGGCCGCGATCTGCGAGTGGAGAAGGACCTGCTCAAGCACATCGCCCATCTCTTCGCAGGTGTGGGCCGCGTCGCCCTGATCGATGGCGTCGACCGCCTCGTAGGCCTCCTCCACCATGTTCTTGGTGATGGAGCGGTGGGTCTGCTCGCGGTCCCACGGGCAGCCGTCGGGCTGGCGAAGCCGCCAGATGGTGCGGATCAGCCGGTCAAGCTCGGGGTGCTCGCCCGGCGCCCCCTCGTGCGCGGCGTTCTCCTCATCCACCAGCGCAGACAGCGCCCGCCCGTCTTCCAATCGGCACTCCGGCGCATTGAACTTCCCCGGCTCGAACTTCATGGCAACTCCCATCGACGTGACTCAAGAAAGTATACAAACCTCGCGGCGGCGCGGACGGGCAGGCCCTATACTCAGTGGCCACAGACACGACCGAAGGGGACCCATGAAATTCAAGAAGCCCGGCAAGTCCGCGCCCAGCACCCCCACCGACAAGGACTTTTCCCACGTCGAGGTGGCTCCGCACGAGGCCAAGGCCGCCTATGAGGGCGCGCCGCTGATCGAGGCCGGAAAGCTTTTGACCCCCGAGGAGTCCGCCCGCAGCAAACGCGTGATCACCAAGCGCGACACCACCAGCACCGTGCGACTGGTTTTGATGCTTAACCTGGCCGTTTTCATGGCGGCGTGCAGCTACACGTTCTTTGCCGCGCCCAACCACCTGGCCATCGGCGGCGCGTCGGGCCTGTCGATCGTCCTGTCGTCGCTCATCCCGGGCCTTTCTCAGTCCATCGCCTTGTGGGCCGTGAACATCACCTGCGTGGCGGTGGGCCTGTTTTTCCTGGACCGCAAGACGGTGGTCTGGAGCATCGTCGCGTCGCTGGCGATCTCGGTCTACGTCTCGATCCTGCAGTCGGTCTTCCCCAGCCAGGGGTCGCTTACCGGCGACCTGTGGATCGACCTTCTGTGCACCGTTATCCTGACCGCCGTGAGCGCCGCCATGGCGTACAGCGTCGGGGTCACGACGGGCGGGATGGACATCATCATCTCGGCCGTGGCCAAGAACACCAGCCTCACGCCCGGCAACGCCACGATGATCATCAACGCGGCAACGGTCCTTGGCGGCCTGGCGCTTTATGGCCTGCGAACTGGTCTTTATTGCGTGGTGGGCCTGCTCATCGTGACCATGGTGGTCAACTACGTGCTCGACGCGATGAAGCAGCACAAGATCGTGACGGTCATCTGCCGCCACCCCGCGCTGGTCGAGGAGTTCATCGTGCGCGACCTGTGCCGCACGGCCACGATCAGCCAGGCGTACGGCGCCTACACGGGCAACACCGTGACGCCCATCATGACCGTGCTCAACCCGCGCGAGACGCTGCGGCTGGAGCAGTACGTCCGCGGGGTCGACCCCAACGCGTTCATCACCTACGTCAACACCTCCCAGATCACCGGCCGCGGGTTCAGGCTCGTCTAGCGAGAAGTCCAGCGCGGGTGCTCGGGCCTCGCGCACCAGGATACGGTCATGTCTGTGGATTTGCGAGAAGCCCGCACCAGAATGCGGTCATGTCTGTGGATCTTCTCGCTAAATCGAGGCTCGAAGGCCCGAAATCCACCGACATGGCCCCTATCCAGTGCGTTTAGCACCTCTCGGGCACAGACATGCCTCGGTTCCAGTGCGCCGTTTTTCCAAATCCACAGACATGCCCCGGTTCCGGTGCAAGCAGCTCGCTGCGCTTACCTCAAGTCAGGCCTCGCCTCCCATCCGCGCAGATCGATCGCTTCGAGCTCGTGCCAAAGCTCGTAGCGGGCGCGCCTTCTTCGCGCGGCGCAGGCCCGCGCCGGATGCGGTATGTAAAGCCCCAGGTCGGAGCGGATTCTTGTCATAAGCGCGTCCATGTAATCGAGGTCGTCGTACTGCTTCTTATAGATTTCGTACGGCTTGAATCCCGCGGCGAGAAGCTCATTTCTCCTTGCGGTGTCCCGCTGCACGTTGAGGTCGGTGGCATGCCACGCTCCCATGTAGTCAAGACACGCTCCGCAGTTCCCGTTCAAGAAAAGAAGATCGGGCTTTCTGACCTGCAGGTCCTTTGATCGGGACGTAATTTGCCGGATCTCCAGCGCATCGTTGAGGGCAACATCGCCCATCTGATACCCGCCCCTCGAGAAAGGCAGCGTCGACCGCAAGAAGAGCTTCGCCTCCTGTGGCGACGCGGCCTGCACCGGCGCCGCCGCGAGGGCTTTCCTCACAAGGCCGCTCCATCGTACCGGGCCCAACGCGTCGAGAAAGGCCCCCATCTGATCGCGCGTCGCCAAAGGAGCGCTCCGTTGAAGGAGCCCCGTCTCAAAAGAATCCGAAACGGCATACAAGCCCAGTAACTCAGCCAATAATAGTTGCAGCTCAAGAGGAGTAAGTTCAGGCGCCATGAGCACCGGCAGGAAAAGCGGCGAGACTATGCGAACGCCGGGAGCGACCTGCACTAGCGCCCCTTTTGGCAGGGGCGTAGACCACACGTGCGCGACCGCCGGTTCGAAAGCGTACGTCACCGATTTTCTCGGCAGCAGCACACCAATGGGGCCTTCCAGGTCATTGAGCTCATATAGCAAGCAACGTGCAACCCCGACGTCCGCCGCCGTTGGCATGCGCGACGGCAGCTCGACCGAACACGACGCGCCGCCGTACACAGGAAAGCGTCGGCTTCTCATGAGCCGCAGGGCCGCCATATGTGAGATCACGATATCCATGTATTGAGGATACGGGTGGGCGCTGATGATAATTCGATTAAGGTTTTTATACCTGACAGGTGCCTGACGGCTTTCTATCAGATATCTATCAAACCGCAGGTGGAGACAAGCAACCAAAATGCATGTGGCGAAAAACCCGCATCGTCCTTCTCCTCTATGCCTTCATAATTCAACGGACGACCTGGGGTTTTATCTCGCAGACCAGGAACCAGGGAAACCAAGCCGCTATTCTCCGTGCGCCAATGGAAGGCGAAGTGTCACGCGGCTTCGCGGACTGCACCAGATTGGCCGCATGTCTGTGGATTTGCGAGAAGCCCGCACCAGAATGTGGTCATGTCTGTGGATCTTCTCGCCAAATCGATGCCCAAAGGCCCGAAATCCACAGACATGACCCCTATCCAGTGCGTTTCTCGCCTCTCGAGCACAGACATGGCCCGGTTCCGGTGCAGGCGCAGCCAGCCTGCCCCGCACCCCGCCGCTACGCCTCGGGGTCGTCGCCGCCGCCGATCTCCTCCAGGACGCCCAGCGCCACGGGCATGATCTCCTCGCTGCTGCGGCGCAGCGGGTACGTGAGCTTGTGCGACTTGGGGTAGTTGAGCGCCCCGCGCCCGCGCAGCTTGAGCGCCACCTCGCGTGGCACGTCGACGCCCAGGTATACCAGGCGCCCGTTGGTCAGCGAGACGGACGTGCACCCCAGGCGCTGCGCCCGGATCCGCACACGCGCGCGGTCGAAGAGGTTGCGCCCGGCCAGCGGCAGCGCGCCGAAGCTGTCCTCGGTCTCCTTCTGCAGCGCGTCGACCTCGGCCAGCTCGACGGCACCGGCCAGCTTGCGGTAGACCAGCACGCGCCGGTCGACCTCGGGCAGGTACTCCTCGGCCAGGTAGAAATCGGCCGAAAGATTGATGGTAACCTCGGCCTGCTCGACCTCGGGCGTCTCGCCGCGCGCCTCGGCCACGGCCTGGCCCAGCATCTGGGTAAACAGGTCGAAGCCCACGCTCGACAGGTTGCCGTGCTGCTCAGCCCCCACCAGCGAGCCGGCGCCGCGAATCTCCAGGTCGCGCATGGCGATCTTCATGCCGCTGCCCAGGTCCTGGTACTCGTTGATCGCCGTCAGGCGGTCGGTCGCCTCGGGCGTGAGCGGGGCCTCGCCGGGGAACATGAAGTAGGCGTAGGCCTGCACGCGCCCGCGACCCACGCGGCCCTTCAGCTGGTAGAGCTGAGCCAAGCCCATGCGCTGGGAATCCTCGATGATCAGCGTGTTGGAGTGCGGGTTGTCGATGCCGCTCTCGATGATGGTCGTGGCCACCAGCACGTCGATCTCGTGCTCGGCGTACTCGAGCATCACGTCCTCCACCTGGCGCGCGCTCATCTTGCCGTGCGCCACGCCGATGCGCGCCTCGGGCACCGCCTCGGCCACGCGCGCGACCGCCTCGTCGATGGTATGGACACGGTTGGACACATAGTAAACCTGCCCCTTGCGCTCCAGCTCAAGCCGGATAGCCGCAGAAACGAGGTCCTGGTCGTACTCGCCCACCGTCACCTTGACGGGCAGGCGCCCCGGCGGCGGGGTCATGATGAGGCTCATGTCGCGCACGCCGCTCATGGCCATCTGCATCGTGCGCGGGATAGGCGTCGCGGAAAGCGTCAGGACGTCCACCTGCTCGCGGATGTTCTTGAGCTGCTCCTTGTGCTGCACGCCAAAGCGTTGCTCCTCGTCGATGATAACCAAGCCCAGGTCATAGGGGTTGACGTCGGCGGAGAGAAGCCGGTGCGTGCCCACCAGCACGTCGACCGAGCCGTCCGCGAAGCCCTCGAGCGCGCGGCGCTGCTGGGCAGGCGTCACAAAACGCGACAGCACCGAGACCTTGAGGTCATACGGCGCAAAGCGCGCGAAGAAGGTCTCGAAGTGCTGCTGGGCCAGGATCGTCGTGGGGCACAAGACCATGACCTGCTTGGAGTCCTGGCAGCACTTGAAGGCCGCGCGCAGGGCGACCTCAGTCTTGCCAAAGCCCACATCGCCGCAGAGCAGGCGGTCCATGGGTTTTCTCGCCTCCATGTCGGCCTTGATGTCGGCCACGGCGTTGGCCTGGTCGGGCGTGAGGTCGTAGCGGAAATCGGCCTCCATGTCCTGCTGGACCGGGGTGTCCGGCGAGAAGGCCAGGCCCGTCACCGAGGCGCGGCGCGTGTAGAGGTCCACCAGGTCGAAGGCCAGTTTCTTGGCCGAGCGGCGGGCCTTGCCGGTAGCGCGGCTCCAGTCCGCGGTGTTCAGGCGGGTAAGGCGCGGGCTTCCGCCGTCGGGGCCCACGTAGCGAGAAAGGCGGTCGACCTGCTCCAGCGGGACGAAGAGCTTGTCCTCGCCGGCGTACTGCAAAAGGAAGTAATCGCGCTCTTTACCTGCGACTTCTTGGCGCACGATGTCCGTGAACAGGGCGATGCCGTGCGTGGCGTGGACCACGTAGTCGCCCGGCTTGAACGGGAAGGTGACGGTCGTGGGGTCCACGCGCCGGCGACGGCGGGACTTGGCCGTGCGGGCGTTGAGGTCAGAGACGGAAAGCACGCCCAGGTGCGCCCCGGGGATCACGATGCCGGCGGGCACCGGGGCGTCCGTGAAGGTCACGCGGTCGCGTGCCAGCTTGGGCGCCGCCGCGCAGGCGTCCTCGTCGCAGACCCCGGTCGCATTTCTCGCGTCCGACCCCAGCGACTCCTCGAAGGGGATGTTCTCGTCAGTAAAGCGCAGCTCAAGGGCTTCTCTCGCCGCGCGGTCCGGCACGGCAAAGATGACGGCGGATCGGTCCTGCAGAAGCTGGCGCACGCGGCCCAGCAGCTTGGAGTCCGCGCCCGCGATGCCCGGCTGGCGCACCTCGAGCTCGGCCGTGACGGAACCGGCGCCCGCACGCAGGATGGACGAGAAGGACAGGCGCTGTTGCTTGCCGAAGTCCATCTCGCGTGGGTTGGTGTAGAGGCCGTCGGTCTTGATGCGGGCGGAGTTGGCCGCCACCATGATCTCGTCCATGGCGCGCATGCAGTCGTCGAACAGGGCGCGCGGCTCGGCCAGGACCACCAGGGCGTCCTTGCTAATGTGGTCGATGGGGCTGGCGGTCTTGCCGTAGAGCACGGGCAGGTAGCGCTCGAGCGCAGGCTGAGAAGACCGCGCCTCGATGAGCTCCAAGTCCGCCGCGATATGGGCATCTTCCTGGGCTTTATTGAACAGAGCGCGGCGCGCGCGGGCCACCACGTCATCGGTCAGCGCCATCTCGCGACAGGGAGAGATGCTGACCTCCTCCAGCTCGCCGATGGTCTGCTTGGTCGAGGCCACCACGCGACGCAGGCGGTCGATCTCGTCGCCAAAGAACTCGATGCGCACCGGGCTTGTGGCCTGGGCGGGAAAGACGTCGACCGCGTCGCCGTGCACGTGGAAGGCGCCGGGGGTCGCCGCCTCGCCGTCGTCGACGTAGCCCATGCCCACGAGCAGGGCCGGAACGTCCTCGAAAGGCACCTCGTCGCCCACCGCGAAGGTGCTCGACGCGAAGTAGCCCGAGCCCACGGGCGGCACGCGGCGCAGCAGGGCCGCGGCCGAAGCCACGCAGACGCACTTCTCGCCAGCGGACAAGCGCGCTATGGCCTGGCAGCGGGCGCCGACGACCGCGTCGTCCGGCGCGGCCTCTGACCAGGGGCGATCCCGGCGCAGCGGGTAGCGGCAGACCAGGTCTTGGCCCAGCCACGCCGCCAGGGCGCGCGATGTGCGCTCGGCCGCCTCCTCGCCCGAGACCACCAGCAGGCAGGGGCGCGGGTCGCTTGCCCACAGGCTTGCCAGGGCCAGCGGGCGCGCGGACTGGGCGACCGCCAGCGTGACGTCGCGCCCGGCCTCGTATTCGCGGAGGGCGGGTTCGAGGCTCGGCGCTGCGAGCAGCTGGTTTGCGACGCGGTTGATAAGCATGAGGCGGCCTTTCGCACGCAAAGCGGCCGGGATTGCGCGCAACCCCGGCTCGGCTTTTCGACTTGTCTGGCGACTATTCTAGTTGAAACGGGCGCGTCTTCCGCCTCTAGTTGAACACGTGGGCATCCAGGCGCCGGAAGGCCTCCTCCACGCGCGAGAGGGGAAGCGCCAGGTTCATGCGGATGTGCGCAGGTCCGTGGAACGGGCGTCCGTCCTGCCAACCAACGCCCACCTCCCAGCCGGCGCGCAGCAGGTCGCCCAGGGTCTTGCCGTGCTCGGCCAGCCAACCCGAGCAGTCAAGGAACAGCATGTAGGTGCCCTGCGGACGCGCGACCTCGACCCCCTTGAAGTGCTCGGCGATAAAGTCGCAGGCAAACGAGACGTTCCCGTCGATGACCTGGCACAGCTCGTCGGCCCACTCATAGCCCTCAGGTTCGTAGGCGCCGAGAAGCGCGTGCATGGACAGCACGTTCATCTCGTTGTAGTGGGGCTTCTCGCTCTTGGCCAGCACACGGTCGCGCAGGTAGTCGTCGTAGATCACGTGGTAGCTGCCCACGAGGCCCGCCAGGTTGAAGGTCTTGCTCGGCGCGTAGAGGGCCACCGTGCGATGGCGGGCGTCCTCGCTCACGCTTTGGGTGGGAACGTGCTTGTGACCAGGCAAAATGATGTCCGACCAGATCTCGTCTGAGATCACCACGCAGTCGTGCGCGCGGTAGATCTCCATGGCGCGCTCGATCTCCTCGCGCTCCCACACGCGGCCGCACGGGTTGTGCGGCGAGCAGAAGATCGCCACGTGGGCGTGGGTCTTCTCGAGGCGGGCCTCCATGTCGGCGAAGTCCATGCGCCAGACGCCCTTCTCGTCCTTGACCAGCGGGGACAGCTCGATCTTGAAGCCCGCGCCTTCCAGGCTGTGGGTGAAGCCGATGTAGGTGGGGCTGTGGACCAGCACGGAGTCGCCCGGCGCGGCGAAGGCCGTGACGGCCGAGATCAGGCCGCCCAGGACGCCGTTCTCGTACCCGATGTGCTTGGCCTCGAGGCCGGTGACGCCGTTTCTGGCCGTCTGCCAGGCGATGATCTTCTCGAAGTACTCGTCGCGCGGCGCGAAGTAACCAAAGTGGGGCACCTGCGAGCGCGCGACCAGGGCGTCGATGATCGTGGGGCACACCGGGAAGTTCATGTCGGCGACCCACATGGGGATGGCGTCGAAGCCCTCGGCCGGGGCCACCGGCACGGCGCCGCCGGGCTGGCCGATGGCGTCAATCGCCTCGGCGTCGTTGCCCCGACGATCCAAAATGGACGTGAAATCATACTTCATAAGGTCTTCTCCCCCACTCGCGGGCCCTCAATTTCCTTCGCAACGGTAGCACTTTTCGCTTTCTTGCCTGGATATCAAAATAACCCTGCAACCAGAGTCACTTTTCGCCTCAAAAATGACTCCAGATGCAGGGTCTGACCAACCAAGCTTGCTTATGCCGCGCGTGGTACCCCATACGACGCCAAAAGAAGCGAGAATTCCCAGTCACGCAACGCCTGCGACAACGTAAAACGCACGATCGGAACGCCCAGCAGTGAGATGCGAGACTCTCGACGACGCTCATCCAAAAGAACGCGCCTCGCGTCGCGACCGCCCATATACGCCTCGTTTTCGGTCTTTCGATATCCGTCCAGCTCGCCAAACACCAGTGGCACACCCTCCTCGGAAAGCCAGGCGTAGTCGATGAAATAACGGTGCCACGGCTCTACCGGGTCAGGAACTTCAAACTGAAGCACCGGGCACGCGAACCCGCTCTCGATCATTACGCCGCGCGCAAGAGACTCGCCAGCGTTATCACTCGCGGCATCGGCGCAGGACGCCGCCTTAAGCGCGCTCTTCTTACCCGGTCTGCCAAACACCTCTTCCTCTATGGCCAAAACCAGCTTCTCCGAGCTATATCCCGTATCCTTCAGCACCGAGTCTGCTACAGCGAGTGCATCCGGAAACGGTAGCCAGCGCAAACAATCGGCGACCGTTCGCCAATAGGACGTGACCTTTACGCCATCGACCAAGTCTGTCTCGCCCTTGTGCTCGTGCCGCAAGATCCGATCACTTGAACGCGAATGCCCACCAGGCGACTGCGCCACATGGATCTGGCCAAGCGCCCTCCACGGCACGTCAAGCCCATGAACCACCGCCGCGGATGGCCCGCAGAAAACCACGCCCTCATCCTGTCCCGCCATGCCTCGAATCGTCCAGAGAGCCCGCTCATCGGGCTCGAGCTTCTCCCAAGCATCCCGCCGAGCATATAAACCGGGCGCAGGCCTAACCAGCCGCTTCCCCACACGACGGCTTAGACACCGCGCCTCGTCCTTTCCTTGGGCCACATAGCACGTCCGCTCCCGCTCGGAAATCTCCATCCATTGATCGACCCGCCTATCCACCTCTTTGCTCACCGGCGCCACCCCCTCTGGTGAAGGTGGGTTATCCCCATATGGCCGCTATTTCAGGCCAGACTTTCGGGGAGCGGGCCACCTTAAGCCTCTGAATGAAACGACCCTGCATCCAGAGTCACTTTCCGGCTCGAAAATGACTCTGGATGCAGGGTCTATTGATGCAGACGCAAACCGGCTGGCGAGAAGCCCTTCGCTGCCCTACTTGTGCCCCTTGTGGAGCGCGACGAGCTTGCGCAGGCGGTCCGCGGCGGCCTCGACGTCGGCGGCCTTGGCCTGCCAGCTCCAGTTGCCCTCGGCCACGCCGGGGACGTTCATGCGGGCGTCGTCGTCCAGGCCCAGTACGTCCTGCAGCGGAACGACGGCCAGGTCGCAGTCGGCGCGCAACACCTTGGCCATGATGTCGTCGGCCAGCGCGCGGGCCTCGTCGCCGTCCACGCCAAAGCGGCCCTTGACCCAGCCAAGCAGCGTCTGGTTGTCGTGGGTGCCCGTGAAGGTGACGGTGCCCTTGCGCGGCTCGTAGCCCTGGCGCACGTCGCCGTCGCTGAACTGCACGATGTCCATGCCGGGGATGCCCGTGGCGCTCACCAGCGCGCGGACGGCAGGCGTGATGTTGCCCAGATCCTCGGCCACGAAAGGCAGCGGGCCCAGCTTCTTGGCCGCGACATCAAAGAGCTCCAGGCCGGGGCCAAAGCGGAACTGGCCCTCGGCGGCCGTCTTGCCGGCCGGGATCGCGTAGTACGACGAGAAACCGATGAAGTGGTCCAGGCGCACGTAGTCGTAGGTCTCCATGGCGCGGCCAAAGCGGCACAGCCACCAGCCGTAGCCCTGCTCGCGCAGGACGTCCCAGCGGTAGGTGGGGTTGCCCCAGAGCTGGCCCTCGGGCGCGAAGGCGTCGCCGGGGGCGCCGGCCTGCAGGCGCGCGTAGCCCTTCTCGTCCACGTCGAAGATGTCGGGCTCGGCCCAGACATCGGCCGAGTCGCCCGAGACGAACATCGGCATATCGCCCACGATGGCGACCCCGCGGCTGTTGGCGTAGCTGCGCAGGCGCGACCACTCGAGCGAGAACTCGTACTGCAGCAGGCGATGGCGCTCGACACCGGCTTTGAGCTGCGGCAGGTTGGCCAGCTCGGGCGAGTAGTCGTGGTAGGGGGCGGGCCACTCCTGCCAGGGGCCGTCGCCCAGAAGGTCCTTGATCGCGCAGAAGGTCGCGTAGGCGGTGAGCCAGTACTCGTTGACCTCGCAGAAGTCACGGTACGCCGCGGTCCCGCGTGTCTTCTTGGCGTCGGCCATGACCTGGGCCTCGGTGCGGTCGAGAAGGGCGGTGTTGCCCGCGAAGGCGGCAAGCCCCGCGTAAGGCGAGCCAAACCCGTCGGCGGGGTTCACCGGTAGGACCTGCCAGTAGGCCACGCCGGCCTCGGCCAGCCAGTCGACAAAACGATAGGCGCACTTGCCCAGCGTACCGGGACGGCCCTCGTTGGGAACGCTCGTCACGTGGCACAGGACGCCCATGCCAGCCGGCAGGTCGGACTGCAGGCGCTCCTTTGCCGAGAAGCGCAGCACGGCGGTGCCCAGCGGCCACAGGAAGACCTGGGCCTGGCCGTTCTCGACCTTGGGCGCGCGGCCGCTCACCACGTCGTCCACCTGCTCGGCAACCATCGGGATCTGCACGTTATGGGAGTTCGAGAGGCTCGCGTTGGCAAGCACGCACACGCTCGAGCCGTCCTTGCCGCGACGCCAGAAGCCAAAGACGTCCTCGCCGGCCGAGAAGGGCTCGAAGTCGCCGTCGACCAGCTCAGGCAGGGTCTTGCGCAGCGCGATGGCGTTGCGGTAGATGGTGGTCGCGTTCATGCGGCCGCCGTCCCAGGGGAAGCTCGCGCGGTTGAACGGGTCGCGGAAGCCCTCGACGCCGCACTCGTCTCCGTAGTAGACGCACGGGACGCCGGGCATGGTCATCTGCAGCAGGGCGGCCACCCACAGGCGCGACATGGCAAGGCCCGCCTGGCCCTCGTCCAGGCGATACGCGCCGCGCGCCTCCTCACTCATGCTGTCCGGATCGGGCGCGTTGCCCAAAACGGTGAACACGCGCTCGCGGTCGTGGCTGCCCAGCAGGTTAAGCGCCTGGTAGAAGGCCTCGTGCGGGTAGTTCTCGCGCAGCTGCTCGAAGCGGTAGGCAAGCTCGTTGGCGCCAATGCGGCCGCACAGGAAGTCCAGGATCCCGGTGCGGAAGGGGTAGTTCATCGTGGCGTCCAGCTCTTTGCCCTGGAAGTAGTGGCGCAGCTTGCCGTAGGCCAGCTTGTTGGAGGCGTCCTCCCAGACCTCGCCGATAAGCACGCCGTCGGGGCGCTCGGCCACCACGGCGGCCTTGATCTCGGCGATGAACTCGTCGGTGAGCTCGTCGGCCACGTCAAGGCGCCAGCCGCGCGCGCCCAGGCGCATCCACTTGCGAATGACGCCGTTCTCGCCGCAAATGAGCTCGTGGTAGCCCTCGGCGTCGGCGTTGAACGTGGGCATGTCCTGGTTGCCCCACCAGCCGGCGTAGGTATCGTCGTCGTTGAAGCTAAACCAGTCGCCATACGGGGACTTCTCGCCGTCGACGTGGGCCTGCCAGGCGCCGGCCTCGGGGTAGTTGCCGTCGCGGTTGAAGTAGATCGAGTCGCGCCCGCAGTGGTTGAAGACACCGTCCAAAATGACGGAGATGCCGCGGGCCTCGGCCGCCGCGCACAGGTCCGAGAAGTCCTTCTCGGTGCCCAGCATGGGATCGATGCGCAGGTAGTCGGCCGTGTCGTAGCGGTGGTTGCTATGGGCCGAGAAGATCGGGTTGAGGTAGATGACCGTGACGCCCAGGCCCTGCAGGTAGTCGAGCTTCTCGGTCACGCCCTGGAGGGTCCCGCCGTAGAAGTCCCAGCGAGCAATGCGCAGGTCATCGGCCGAGACGCGCGCGTACGAAGGCGGGGTGTCCCAGTCCTCGACCAAGGCGCGCTCCACGCCGTTCAGCGGCTTGTCGAGGGCGGCCGCCGTGCGCTTCTCCCAATCCTTGCCGCGAGCAAAGCGGTCGGGGAAGATCTGGTAGACCACGGCGTTCTTGTACCAGTCGAGCTGGGCCGCGCGGGGCTCGTAAACCGTGATCTGGAACGAGGGCGGCTCGCCGTAGGCAAAGGTGCCCTCGCCCGTGGTCCAGCCCTCGTAGGCGCCGTAGCGCCACACGGATCCGTCGGGGGCCTCAAGGTCGAAGCTGTACCACACCAGGCCCGTGCAGGCCGGCGTGTAGTCCGCCTCAAAGCGCAGGTGGTCGCCCTCGGCCTTGCCGCGCATCTCGATAAGCTCTTCGCCGGCCTCGTCGGTCCAGATGCGAAGGGTGCAGAACGTGACCTCGCCCCAAACATCTATCGCCAGCGTGACGGTGCCGCCCAACTGGACGGCACCGAATGGATCTCTATAGTCCTTCTCGGAGGTTACGTGACGTGCTCTCACGTTTGATCTCCCTATCTATCGCGTCTCCTGTTGTACCGGATGATCTCCGGGTGAAGACTATGATAGATGTCCATGTAGTCATTTGCAGCGCGACGCCAGCTAAAATCTGCATTCATGGCCTGGTTCATCAACGAACGCCAGGTATCGGGCTCGGTCCAGAAGATCTCGCAGGCGCCAAGAAGGGTGTCGGCCATCTCGTCGGCGTTCATGTTGGCAAACGAGAAGCCCGTGCCCTCGCCGGTGAACTTGTTGTAGGCAGCCACGGAGTCGCGCAGGCCGCCGGTCTCGCGCACCACGGGCAGGGTGCCGTAGCGCATGGCGATCATCTGAGACAAGCCGCAGGGCTCGAACTCGGACGGCATGAGCAGCAGGTCGCCGCCGGCGTACATGCGGTGCGACAAGGCATTGTCGAAGGCGATGCGGGCGCACATCTGGCCGGGGTACTTGGACTGGAAGTACTTGAAGGCCTCCTCGTGGTCGTGGTCGCCGGTGCCCAGGATGATGACCTGCACGCCGCGAGACATCAGGGCGTCCATGGAGTAGCGCACCAGGCCCAGGCCCTTCTGGTCGGTCAGGCGACCGATGGAGACCACCAGCGGGCGGGTGGGATCCTGGTTAAGGCCGCACTCCTCCTGCAGGGCGCGCTTGCACTCCGCCTTGCCGCTCAGGTCGTCGACCGAGTAGCCGCACGGGATCATGGAGTCCATCGAGGGGTTCCAGATGGTCTGGTCGATGCCGTTCAAGATGCCGGAAAGGATCGAGGAGCGGCGACGGAAGATGTCGTCCAGGCCCTCGCCGTAGAACGGCATCTGCAGCTCATAGGCGTAGCTGGGGCTCACGGTGGTCAGCCAGTCGGAGTAGCACAGGGCGCCCTTCATGAAGTTGATGGAGTCCTTGTCGCTTCTCAGCTGGTCGCGCGCGGCGGTGATGGTGTCCAGGCCCAAGACGTCGTGGAGCATGGCGTCGCCGTACTGGCCCTGGAACTTGACGTTGTGCACGGTGAAGACGGTCTTCACGTTGTTGCACTGCGGCACCTCGCGGTAGAACTCGCGCAGGTAAACGGGGCAAAGGGCCGTCTGCCAGTCGTTGCAGTGCAGCACGTCGCACTCAAGCTCGGGCACGCGGGCGATGGCCTCGCAGATCGCCTTGGCAAAGAAGGCGAAGCGCTCGCCGTCGTCGAAGTAGCCGTAGAGACCGTCGCGGCCAAAGTAGTCCTGGTTATCGACGAAATAGAAATCGAGGTCCTGAATGGTGAGCTTCTCGATGCCGCAGTAGACGCTTCTCCAGGCCAGGGGGACGTAGAAGTCCGCCACGTGCTTCATCTGGTCCTTGTACTCCTGCGGGATGGAGGCGTACTTGGGGCTGATAACGGCGGCCTTCGCGCCCGCGTGCTTGAGCGCGCGCGGAAGGGAGCCTGCGACGTCGCCCAGGCCGCCCGTCTTGGAGAAGGGCACGGCCTCGGAGCCGGCAAACAGCACCTTGATCTTTCTGCGCTTAGCGTTAGTTGTCATGTGTCACTCGCTTTTTCTTCTTAGCGCCTAGCAAAGGCGGCCGTGCCGACAAGATCTCCTGCCGGCCCGGCCGCCCCTCTACAGCTTATGTGTTACACGTTCTGCTTCTCTTTGATGAGAACGTCTTCGGGCGTGCCGCGAAGCTCGGTACCTGCGGGAACGACATTGTTGCGGTCGACAATGGCGTTCTCGACGCGGGCGCCGGTCTTAACGACGCAGCCCTGCATCACGATGGCCGCGCGCACGGTCGCGCCCGGCTCGATGATGACGTCGCGGCCCAGGATGGAGTCGCTCACGTTGCCGTAGATGCGGCAGCCGGAGGAGATCCTGGAGTTGCTCACGCGCGAGCCGATCTCGTTCTTGGCGGGCGGCGTGTCGTGGGCCTTGGTCTTGATGGAGCGGTCCTCGGGGAACAGCTCGTCCTGGACGGCGGGGTTGAGCAGGTCCATGTTGGCGCGGTAGTAGTCGCGCTTGTTGAACAGCGGGGCAACGTAGCCGTCGAAGTTGTAGGTCTTGACGTTCAGGCGACCGAAGTCGTCTGCCATGGCCTCGAAGAGATCCAGGTAGTCCGTGGGGGCGTACCAGTCGAACATGTCGAGAAGCAGCTGGCGGCTGATGACAAAGACGTCAAGGAACATGGTGTCGCCGTAGACGACGCCGTTGGAGACGCCGGTCACGCGGCCGTCGGCCACGTCGAAGCGCACGACGTCGTCGTACTTGGCGTCGGCCGTCTTGGTGACCACGGTGATGTCGGCGCCGGACTCCTTGTGGGCCGCGTAGACGGCCTTGAGGTCGATGTTGGCGATGACGTTGGCGGTCGAGAAGAACACGGCGTCGGCGGTGGTGCGGGTGAAGTACGCCTTGTTGTGCACGAGGTCGCGCAGCAGGAAGCGCGCGCCAGTGCGGGAGGTGCCGAAGGCGCTGCCGGGCAGCACGAACAGGCCGCCGTTCTTACGGTCGAGGCCCCAGTCCTTGCCGGAACCAATGTGATCGATGAGCGAGCGGTAGTTGTACGGCATGACGACACCAACGGTGCGCACGCCGGCGTTCACCAGGTTAGACAAAGCGAAGTCGACCATGCGGTAACGACCGAGGTAAGGCACAGAGGCAACGGGGCGGCTCGAGGAAAGCGCGCTCGACTCCTTGGCGGAGTAGTTGCAGGTAACCAGACCAATAACCTTATCCATGATTAGTTCTCCCCCTTTCCTACAACGACATCGTTGCCGATGACTGCGGTGTCCTTGGTCATGTCGACGCTACCAAGGTTGACGTTCTCTTCCACGACGGAGTTCTCGCCCAGGATGGCGCGCACGACGTGGGCGCCGGCCTTGACCTTGGCGCCGGGGAGAAGGACGGAGTCCTCGACCGTGGCGCGCTCGCCGATGTAGGCGTCGGTGGACAAGATGGAGTGCTTGGCGGTTCCCAGGATCTTGCAGCCGTTGGAGACCAGGCAGTCGTCAACGTTGCCGTCCTTGCCCACATACGCCGGCGGGCGCATGGAGTTGTTGGACATGATCGGGAATTCCTTGCTGTAGATGTCGAAGGCGGGGTTGGGGCCGAGAAGGTCCATGCTCGTCTCGTGGTAGCTCGAGATGGTGCCGACGTCGCGCCAGAAGCCGCGGAACTCGTAGGTGAACAGGCGCTTGTCCTCGGCCAGGAGCTTGGGGATCACGTTCTTGCCGAAGTCGTGCTCAGACGTCTGGTCGACGGCGTCCTCCTTAAGGGCGCGGACGAGAAGATCGGTGCTGAAGATGTAGATGCCCATGGAAGCGAGGTTGGAATCGGGCTGCTTGGGCTTCTCGGTGAACTTGGTGATGCGGCCGTCCTCGTCGGCGGTGATGATGCCGAAGCGGGAGGCCTCCTCCCAAGGCACGGGCATGACCGCGATGGTGAGGTCGGCGTTGTTCTTCTTGTGGGTGGCCAGCATGTCCGCGTAGTCCATGCGGTAGAGCTGGTCGCCGGAGAGAATGAGCACGTACTCGGCATCGTTTTGCTCGATGTAGCCGAGGTTCTGGGTCACGGCGTCGGCCGTGCCCTCGTACCAGGCGCCACCGGTCTGCGTAGCGTACGGCGGCAGGATGGAGACGCCGCCCTCGCTGTCGTCGAGGTTCCAGGCCTCGCCGGTGCCGATGTAGCTGTGCAGCAAGTACGGACGGTACTGCGTCAGGACACCGACCGTCGTGACTCCCGAGTTCGCGCAGTTGGACAGCGCGAAGTCGATGATGCGGAACTTGCCGCCGAATGAGACCGCAGGCTTAGCGACGTTGCTCGTAAGGGCACCAAGACGGCTGCCTTGGCCACCCGCGAGAAGCATCGCGATGCACTCCTTTTTGCTCATTCCCCCCACTCCTTTCAAACTTTCTTATTTCAAACGGGACAAGACGCGTCCCGACCGATACCTAACTCTCAATGTGCCAAATGTCGGCCATATATTCATGGATAGTTCTGTCACTGGAGAAGAATCCGGCGTTGGCGGTGTTGTGAAGCGCCGAACGGTTCCACGAACGGCGGTCAGCGTAGGTCGAGGTGAGCTCCTCCCACGCCTGGGCATAGGCGTAGAAGTCGCGCATGACCAAGTACGGGTCGTTCTCGACCATGAGGTGGTCGCGGACGCTCTCGAAGTTGCCGGACAGAGCCGCCAGGGTGCCGTCGGTCAGCTGGTCAACGATGCGGCCGATGCGGGCGCGGTCGTTGTTGTACATATCCCACGCGTAGTAGCGGCCGGAAGCCTGGAGCTCCTCGACCTCCTCGGTCTTCATGCCAAAGATCTTGATGTTCTCGGGGCCGACGAGCTGGGAGATCTCGACGTTGGAGCCGTCGAGGGTACCCAGGGTCAGGGCGCCGTTCATCATGAGCTTCATGTTGGAGGTGCCGGAGGCCTCGGTGCCGGCCAGCGAGATCTGCTCGGAGATGTCGGCCGCGGAGTAGATGTACTGCGCGTTGGAGACGGCGAAGTTGGGCACGAAGGCCACGCGGATCTTGTCGTTGACGCGCGGGTCGTTGTTCACGACGTCGGCCAGCGAGTTGATGAGGCGGATGACCTCCTTGGCAAAGGCGTAGCTCTGGGCGGCCTTACCAGAGAAGATGAAGGCCGTGGGCTGCGGCGAGAAGGACGGGTCGTCCAGGATGCGGTTGCGCAGGTCGAGGATCTTGAAGACGGACAGCAGCTGGCGCTTATAGGCGTGGAAGCGCTTGACCTGCACGTCGAAGACCATGTTGGTGTCCAGGACGGTGCCGGAGGTCTCCTTGACGTAGGCGGCCAGGCGCTCCTTGTTGGTGAGCTTGGCCTTGTCCATGGCGTCCAGGAAGCTCGCGTCCTTCTCGAACGGGATGAGCTTCTTGAGCTCGTCGGCGTCGTCGAGCCAGCCCTCGCCGATGGCCTCGGTGATGATCTTGGAGTAGGCGGGGTTGGCCTCGCGCAGGAAGCGGCGGTGGGTCACGCCGTTGGTCTTGTTGTTGAACAGCTCCGGCTCGAGCTTGGCGAAGTCCTTGAAGGTCTCGCGCTTAAGGATGTCGGAGTGCAGCGCAGACACGCCGTTGACGGAGTGCGAGAAGATGATCGAGAGGTTGGCCATGCGCACCTGGCCGTCCCACAGGATGGCGGTGTTGCGCAGGACGTCGGTCCAGGAGGCGCCGTCCTCGCCGAGCTTGCCGGCCAGGTCGTCGCGCCAGCGGCGGTCGATCTCCTCGATGAACATGTAGAGGCGCGGCAGGAGGGAGCGGAAGGTGTTGATGGGCCACTTCTCCAGAGCCTCGGGCATGACGGTGTGGTTGGTGAACGAGACGGTCTCGTGGGCGATCTTGAAGGCCAGGTCGAAGTCCACGCCCTTCTCGTCGACGAGAATACGCATGAGCTCGGGGCCGCACATGGCGGGGTGGGTGTCGTTGGTGTGGACGCACACGTGCTTGCCGAGGTTCTCCCAGTCCTCGCCGAAGTCCTTCACGTAGTCGCGCAGGATGGTCTGCAGGCCCGCGGAGACGAACAGGTACTCCTGCTTAAGGCGCAGCAGGCGGCCGTGCTCACCGGCGTCGTTGGGGTACAGGATGGTCGAGATGGCCTCGACGTCGGAGCGGAACTTGTTGGCCTTGGCGTAGTCGCCGGCGTTGAAGGCATCCAGGTCGAAGTCCTCGGTGGCGGGCTCGGCGCTCCAGAGGCGCAGCTTGTTCACAACGCGGCCGGCATAGCCGATGATGGGCACGTCGTAAGGCACGGCGCGAACGAGGTCGCCGCCCTCCTCGGTGAACCAGTACTTGCCGTCCTCGCCCTCGTGGCGCACGACGTGGCCGTTGAAGCGCACGAGCACGGAAGAGGCGTCCTTGCGGGTCTCCCAGGGGAAGCCGTTGGCCAGCCAGTTATCGGTGCGCTCGACCTGACGGCCGCCCTCGATGTCCTGGTGGAACAGGCCGTAGCGGTAACGCATGCCGTTGCCGTAGCCGGCCATGCCGTTGTGGGCCATGGACGCCAGGAAGCAGGCGGCCAGGCGGCCCAGGCCACCGTTGCCGAGGCCGGGGTCGACCTCCTGGCGGCAGAGGGCGTCGAGGTCGATGTCCATATCCTTGAGGGCGTCGCCCACGAGGTCGCGGATGCCAAGGTTGATGAGGTAGTTGTCCAGAAGCGGGCCGATAAGGAACTCAAGGGAGAAGTAGTAGACCTTCTTCTCGTCCTTGGTGTGGGACACGGGCATGAGCGTGTTGCCCTTAGAGGCGATAAGCTTGGCGAGGACCTGGTACTGCTCCAGCTCGCTGCACTTGTCCAAGGTCTTTCCGAGCTCGGACTGGCACATGTCGCGGTACTGCTGCGCGAAGTCCAGCTTGGTCTCAAAGATCTTGTCGTTTGTCTGCATGAAACTCCCCTTTTAAAACGGTGACACGGACAGATGCGGCGCGAACGAGAAGTTCGCGCGCGTCTGTATAAAGTTACTTCTTCGAGGACTTCTTTGCCTTGGAAGTAGCTTTTTTGTTAGCAATGGTCGTGACATTTGTCGCCTTTGCCGCGGGCTTGGCCGGGGCGGGTTTGGCGGCTGGTTTGGGCTCGGGCTTCGCAACAGGCTTTGCCTCGGGCTTGGCGGAGACGGGCTTCTTCTCGACCGGGGCCTCGGCCTTCTTGGCGGGAGCCGGCTTGGGTGCCGGGGCCTCCTTCTTGGCGGGAGCCTCGACCTCCTTCTTAGCCGGAGCAGCCGGGGCCTCGGCCTTCTTGGGAGCCGCCTTCTTAGGAGCGGCAGCCTTGGGAGCCGCGGGCTTCTTCTCGGCAGCGGCCTTGGTCGCGGCAGCCTTCTTCTCGGTGGCCTTCTTGGGCTTGGGCTGGGCGCCTGCGGCCTTGAGCACCACGCCGCCCAGCGGCGGGACGCGCAGGACCACGGACTGCTCGCGGCCGTTCCAGGCGGTGTCCTCGCACTTGAGCTTGCCGGTGTTCACCACGCCGGAGCCGCCGAACTCGGTGGCGTCGGAGTTGAAGGCCTCGGTCCAGTAGCACCAGCTGGGCACGCCCATGCGGAAGTCCTCGCGGGCGTTGACGTCAAAGTTGAGAAGAATGACCAGGTCGTCGGCCGGATCTTCTCCGCGACGGATGAAGCTGATGATCGACTGGTCGGAGTTGTCGGCGTCGATCCACTCGAAGCCGGAGGACTCGAAGGCGCGCTGCCACAGGGCGGGATGGGCGTTGTAGAACGCGTTGAGCGCGGCGATGAAGACCTGCTGGTTGTGGTGGGACTCGTAGTCGTTGGCCAGGAAGTACTCGATTCCCTCGTAGTAGCGCCACTCGATGTACTGGCCGATCTCGTTGCCCATGAAGTTGAGCTTGGCGCCGGCGTGGGTCATCTGGTAAAGCGCGAGCGCGCGCAGGCCGGCGAACTGGCGCCACTGGTCGCCCGGCATGCGGGTGATCAGCGAGCACTTGCCGTTGACGACCTCGTCGTGCGAAAGGGGCAAGACGAAGTTCTCGTTGAACTGGTACATGCTCGAGAAGGTGAGCATGCGGTGGTTGCCGGGACGCCAGGGGAAGTCGGTCTGCATGTAGTGCAGGGTGTCGTTCATCCAGCCCATGTCCCACTTGAAGTTGAAGCCCAGGCCGCCGTCCTCGGGCGGGTAGGTGACCAGCGGCCACGCGGTGGACTCCTCGGCGATCATCATGACGTCGGGGTGGAGCTTGCCCATGGTCGAGTTGGTCTGGCGGATAAAGGCCGAGGCGTTGAGGTCTTCCTCGGTGCCCAGGTGGTTGAAGCGCTTCTCGGCGGGGTTGTCGATGCCGAAGTTCATGTACAGCATCGAGGAGACGCCGTCCATGCGGATGCCGTCGATGTGGTAGGTCTCGACCCAGTAGAGGGCGTTGGAGACCAGGAAGCTGCGAACCTGGCCGCGCGTGAAGTCGAACTTGTGGGTACCCCAGTTGGGGTGGATCTCGTGCTCATAGAGCATCTGGCCGTTGAAAGTGGCCAGGCCGTGGGCGTCGGCGCAGAAGCCGCCGGGCACCCAGTCCATGATCACGCCGATGCCGGCCTGGTGGCAGGCGTCGACGAAGTGCATGAGCTGCTTAGGCGTGCCGTAGCGCGCGGTGGGCGCGTAGTAGCCGGTGGACTGGTAGCCCCAGGAGCCGTCGAAGGGGTGCTCGGTCAGGGGCAGGACCTCGATGTGCGAGTAGCCCATCTGCTTGACGTAGTCGACCAGCTCGACGGAGAGGTCATCGTAGGTGTAGTAGGTGCCGCGCTGAGCGGGGAAGGGATCGCCGGGGCCGGGCCAGGTGCCGTCGGCGCGGGGCTCTCCCTGGGGCTCGTCGCCGTGGCGCTTCCAGCTGCCCAGGTGGACCTCAAAGATGTTGAGGGGGCTCTTAAGCATGGGGCGAGAAGAGCGCGCGTCCAGCCATTTCTTGTCTTTCCAGGCATATCCGGCCAGGTCAGCGGTGCGAGAGGCGGTACCAGGCGCAAGCTCGGCCTCGAAGGCGTAGGGGTCGGCCTTGTAGATCTTGGAGCCGTCCTTGGTGACGAGAAGGTACTTGTAGAGCTGGCCCTCGGCCACGCCCTTGACGAAGCCCTGCCAGATGTCGCCGTCCTGGGAGCGCTCGAGCGGGTTGGCCTGCTCGTCCCAGCCGTTGAACTCGCCGATCACGTAAACCGCGGCCACCTCGGGCGCCCAAACGGCAAAGTGGTAGCCCTTGGAGCGGCCGGACTTGGCGGGGTGCGCGCCGAGCTTCTCGTGGCTGCGGTACCACTCGCCGGCTCCGAGCAGGTAAACGTCGTCGTTGCTGAGGTAAAGGGTGCTATCTTGAGCTTCCATCAACGCCCCTTAGTCTTTTGTGCGCGAGGCGCACAGGCGGGTTAAAGTGAAACGCTTTCTGTTTTACCATTTTTCCTTCATTGAACGCTCATATATCGGGGAGCGTTTTTGAAAAAAGCGTTCTACCTGCGGTTTATTTGAATCCAAATTATTAAGCAATCGATAAGCGGCACGTAATCCGCCGGTAAAAAATTGTCTCTTGACATTTGTGCGATGTCGTATTTACGCAAGAAAGGACCCGCGCGCCGTCCAGAAAGCGCGCGGGTCCTTGTTCGTTTAGATCTTGCGCAGGGTCAATAAAGCCCTGCTCGCAGGCGATTTTCTCGCCGGAATTTAGGCCTGGGCCAGAGCCTGGTCGAGGTCGGCGATGATGTCGTCGACGTTCTCGATGCCCACGGACAGGCGGATGAGGTCCTCGGACAGGTGCGCGGCCTCAAGCTGCTCGGCGGTGAGCTGGGAGTGGGTGGTGGAGGCGGGGTGGATGATCAGGGACTTTGCGTCGCCCACGTTGGCCAGGTGGGTGAAGAGCTTGACGTTGTCCACGACCTTCAGGCCCGCGTCGCGGCCGCCCTTGACGCCAAAGACCACCACGCCGCCGAAGCCGTTCTTAAGCACGCGAGAAGCGACCTCGTGCGAGGGGTCGTTCTCGAGGCCAGAGTAGCGGACCCAGCTGACCTTGGGGTGGCTCTCGAGGAACTTGGCCACGGCCAGGGCGTTGTCGGAGTGGCGCTGGACGCGAAGCGACAGGGTCTCGATGCCGATACCGATGAGCTGGGCCGCGTACGGGGACAGCGTGGGGCCGAAGTCGCGGAGCTTGTTGGCCAGGACACGCGTGGAGAAGGGCGCGGCGGGCGCGGCGTCGGCGAAGACGGCGCCGTGGTAGGAGGGGTCGGGCTCGGTGATGGTCGGGAACTTGCCGGGGGTCTTCTTCCAGTCGAACTTGCCGGTGTCGATGACGGCGCCGCCCAGGGTCGCGCCGTGGCCGCCGATCCACTTGGTCAAAGACTCGATGACAACGGCCGCGCCGTCGTCGGCCGGACGGTAGAGGTACGGGGTCGCGAAGGTGTTGTCGACAAACACGGGCACGGGCTCGGGCAGGGAGTTGGCGGCCTCGACGATGGCGGGGACGTCGGCCACGTCTACCAGCGGGTTGCCGATGGTCTCGACGTACCAGAGCTTGGTGTTCTCCTTGGTGGCTGCCACAAAGGCGTCGATGTTGTTGTTCTCGACGAAGGTCGTCTCGACGCCAAGGTCGCCCAGGGTGTGCAGGAAGATGTTCCAGGTGCCGCCGTAGAGGGAGTCGGAGGCCACGATGTGGTCGCCGGCGCCCACGATGTTGGTGAGGGCCAGGATCTCGGCGGCGTGGCCGGAGGCGACGGCCACGGCACCCGTGGCGCCCTCGATGGCGGCCACGCGGGCGGCCACGGCGTCGGTGGTGGTGTTGGTCAGGCGGCCGTAGACGTTGCCGGGCTTGGCCAGGGCGAACTTGGCGGCGCCGTCCTCGGCGGAGTCGAACTGGAAGGCGGCGGAGGCGTAGATGGGAAGCGCCGCGGCGCCGGTGACGGGGTCGGGGGCGAGACCCGCGTGGATCTGCAGGGTGTCGAAGTGCTTGGAGGGGTCCTGGGC
>CAVDTK010000009.1:23352-31351 GCA_963611755.1 Oscillibacter sp. ER4 | reverse complement strand
GGGACAGGGCGGAGAGCAGCGGGTAGACCTTCTGGTACTTGGCGTTGGCCTTGATAGCGTGGGTCAGGTACTTCTCGGCATACTCGGCGCGCATGTCGACGGCGTCGGAGTGGATGGCGCCCATGTCCAGGGCCTTCTGCTTGATCCAGGAGAGGTCCTTCTCGTCCTGGCCCACGTTGCCGCAGATGGCCACGACGTCGAGGTTCTTCTCGACCTGGAGCCACTTGACGATGACGGAGGTGTCCAGACCACCGGAGTACGCGAGGACGACCTTATCTTTCTCAGCCATGATAAATCCCTTTCGTTTGGCAAAAATGCAGGTAGAAGCTAATCGCAGCGCGACAAAGACACCCGACGACGTCGTGGGTTGCAAGTTGTTCTTGAAAAGGGGTTGGCCTCAGGACAGCATCGCAGCGCACGCACATCGCGGGCTAGATTCGTCGGTCCTGGCGTCGGTTCTGGGGAGAAGAGAGGGCGATGGCCTGGTAAAGGTCCATGTAAATCACGCCGAAGGTCTTCATTAGGCTTCTTTCGCCTCCCCTAGTAGACTAGTGGCCCACGCCTATTGACGTGGGGCTGCAATCAATGAACCCGACTATAGACCTCATGGGCCGGGCGGCACAACCCAAAATCGCGAACGATTTTATTTCGAAACAAACTCGGGCGGCGAGAAGGGCCGGACGGGTGCTAGCGGGCGGCCGTTGCCGCCGCCCGTTGCCGTCACGCCCTACTTGCCGAGAATGGCCAGGCCGCTCGAGGTGCCGATCCTGGTCGCGCCGGCGTCCACCATGGCCTGAGCCTCCACCGCGGTATGGATGCCGCCCGCGGCCTTGACCTGGCAACGGCCGGCGACGGTCTTGGCCATAAGGGTCACGTCGGCCACGGTCGCGCCGCCTGTCGAGAAGCCCGTCGAGGTCTTGACGAAGGCCGCGCCGGAGGCAGCCACGATCTCACAGGCGCGGGCTTTCTGCTCGTCGCTAAGCAGGCAACACTCGATGATGACCTTCACGATGGCGGGGCGGGCAGCCTCGACCACGGCCGCGATGTCGGCGGCGACCTTCTCGTCCTCTCCCGCGACAAGCTGCCCGATGTTGATCACCATATCGATCTCGGCGGCGCCGTCCGCCACGGCCTGGGCTGTCTCGGCGACCTTCGCGGCAGTCGAGGCGGCGCCCAACGGGAATCCAACAACGGTGCAGACGTTGACGCCCGTGCCGGCGAGAAGCTCCGCGCAGTAGGAAACCCAGCAGGAGTTCACGCAGACCGAGGCAAAACCGCAGGTAGCAGCCTCGTCGCACAACTGCTTGATCTGCTCGCGCGTGGCGTTGGCCTTGAGCTGCGTGTGGTCGATCATCTTGGCAAGGTTCATGGGGCGGCCTCCTTGGTAACGAGAAAGGCCGCAACCCTCACGAGCTGCGGCCTTTGTTCTTTCTAGGTGGTGCGCCGTCAGGGTCTCGAACCCTGGACCTTGGGATTAAAAGTCCCCTGCTCTACCAACTGAGCTAACGGCGCATTGGTCGGTATTCTAACACAACCGGCTCTACTCCCACACCCACTGTCCGTTGACAAAAACAGGGGTCTCGGTGCCGTCGGCGGCGATGCCCCAGATGTTGAGGTCGTCCGAGCCGATCATAAAGTCCACGTGGGTGGCCGACTGGTTGACCCCGTTGGCGAGAAGCTCGTCCTTCTCCATGTCGAGGCCGCCCTCAAGGCACTCCGGGAAGCCCATGCCCAGCGCCAGATGGCAGCTGGCGTTCTCGTCGTAGAGGGTATCGAAGAACAGGGTCTTGGACTGGCGGATGGGCGTGTTCTTGGAGACAAGCGCGCACTCGCCCAGGTGACGCGAGCCCTCGTCCGTCTCGATGATGTGGCGCAGGACCTCTTTGCCCTGTTCAGCGCCATAGTCCACCACCGCGCCGTTCTCAAAGCGGATCCAGAAGTCGCGCACCACCTGGCCGGCGTGGACCAGCGGCAGCGCGGAGTAGACGATGCCGTCGGCGCGGTTGCGGTCGGGGGTCGTGAAGACCTCCTCGGTGGGGATGTTTGGGAAGAACGCCGTGCCGTCCTGGGTCTTGGAGGCGCCGCCGTCCCACTTGTGGCCGCGGTTCATGCCCACGGTGAAGTCCGTGCCGTTGGCTGACTGGTAGCGCAGGGCGTCGAAGGCATGGTTGTTGAGGAAGCGCTTGGACTTCTCGAACGAGGCGTTGTGGGTCTCCCAGGCGCTCTTGGGGTCGTCGGAGTCCGCGCGCGAGACCTCAAGGATCAGGTTCCACAGGCGATAGACCGCCTCGGCGGGCGAGACATCGGGAAAGACCTCACAGGCCCAGGCCTCAACGGGCACGCCGGCGATGCACCAGACGTTCTTGCCGAAGTCCATGCCGTTCCTAAAGGACAGGCACTCGGTGTTTCTCGCCTTGGCCGCGGCGGCAGGCTTTGCGGGGTCGATGTTCTTGAGCGCGTTGGGATCCGAGCCCTCAAGGAAGAGGAACGACGCACCGGCCTCGGCCAAGGAGTTCAGCTGCTCGATCTTCCAAGAGGGGGTGTGCTCGAAGTAGGAGACGGGCACGTTCTGATAGGTAAGACGGGTCACCTCGTCGTCCGACCAGATGACGGTCACGTGCCCGGCCTGGGCGGCGTAGGCCGCGGCCACCACGCGGCGCACGAAGTCCGCGCGCTCCACGGGCCCCTGGATCACCAGCTCCTGGCCGGGCTTCAGGGAGGCGCCCTTCTTCACCAGCAGGTCCGCATAGAGGTCGAGCTGCTCAGAGAGGCCCTCGGTCGCGATGCGACACTCTTCGTCGGTCATGGGGATATAAGCCATTGATCTTCTCGCTTTCTTAGGATGAATCACGGCAGAATTGATTTGGTTTGGTATGGGCAGCCGGCGAGAAACCCGCGCGGCGCCCCAACTAAGATACCCACTAGCCCCGCCCACCTGTCGCGCCGGGCGCTCAATTTTGATGCCATATTGGTAGGTTTGGGCAAGGAGGCGCTCAATTTTGCAGGGATATTGGTGCTATTTAGCCCATTTTGGCCTGAATCAACTTTGCCCAAAATCCAAAGCCGCAGGTAAATGAGTTGGTCACATTTTCCCAAGCGAGAAAATCAGCTCGAACCTACCAATATGCACTCAAAATTGAGCGCCCTTTTGCCGTCTCACCCAATCAGGCAGTCGACCGCACATGAAAAGGACCCCTTTCGGGGTCCTTTGAGGTTCTATGGAGCGGGCGACGGGATTCGAACCCGCGGATACCAGCTTGGGAAGCTGGGGCCTTACCACTTGGCGACGCCCGCATGAGATACCGAGTTTATCACACTCTGGCTACGAGCGGCGGATCAACTCCGTGACAAGCTCGGTGACGGCGACCGCCTGCGCGGGATCGACGTTCTCGGGCACGTCGGCCTGGGTGCGCGAAAGCGCGGTCAGGCCGTTCTCGTCCAGGCCAGTGATGGTGGCAGACCTCATGGAGCGCAGCATCGACTCGGTCGCGTCGGTCTTGGCCCAGTCGTGCTCGCGCGTCTGGATGCCAATATGCAGGTCAGCGGCCGTGGTGGTAAGCATACGCAGCATACGGCGGTCGGTGCGGCGGGTGATGAGCAGGCCCTCGTTGGAGTAAACCGTCAGGTTGCCGGCACCCACCGAGTCAAGGTTGATGACAAAGCAGCCGCGGCAATCCCTGCGGTGGCGGTCGATGAAGGCCTTCATGCCTGCGTGCCCCATACTGTTAGCGCCCAGGGCCACAAACCAGATGTCATGGGCGAGAAGGTCGTCATCGTTCATGGAGAGAACCGCATCGCGCAGCTCTTCCTCGCCGGGGACCTCACCGGACAGCTCGCCACCCTCGATGACGCGAAGGTCGCTGCGGACGGTCGCGCCGCCGCGCCAGGGGCTCTTGCCGCCAGCGGGCGCGCCGGAGTCCTGGTCGTTGTTCTCGCCGGCGTCGACGTCAGCAGCCTTGCCGTGAGAGAAGCCAGCGACCTTCTCCTTGAGCTTGCCAAAGAAGTTGCCGAGCGCGGCGGGCGCCTGGCTCTGGCCCTCGGGCTCGAAGAAGAAGTCGGAGTAGGAATCGTCGTCCTCGTCGGAGGCAGAGATCACCGGAAGGTCCTGCTGCACCGGGGCGGGCGCGGGGGCCGCCTGGGGCTTGGGCATCGTGGGAGCCGTGACGCGGGCGCCCTGCGGGTTGGTGGACTCGAAGGGATCCTTGGCGTTGCCGGAAAGGTCGGGCAGGTCAAAGAGAGACGCGCGGCGAGCAACGCTGGACATCTGGGGCTCGAACTCAGACTTGCCCCACGAGGGGTCGTCCGGGGTCTCGGGCTTGGGCGCGGGGACCGCCGCTGCGGCCTGGACGCGCTCGACATCGTCCATGTTGCCCTGGGCGGTGAGGCCGGAGGCGTCGCCGGTAGCGCGCCAGGGCGAGGTCTGCTCGGCATTGGCAGAGAGAGGCGCGAAGGGCATCGTGCCGGTCTTGGCGGCGGCAGGCTCTTCATAGACGGGCTCGGCAGCCGGAGTAACCTCGACGGGCTGGGAAGCCTGCGTGGTCTCGACCTCGGGAGCCGGGATCTCCTCGAACGAGGCAGTCGTCTCGGCGGGCACAGGTGCGACGTAGGCCTCGGCCGGTGCCGCGTAAGCCTCGGCAGGCTCGGCGTAGCCCTCCATGGGGATGGACTGCGAGAAGACCTGCTCCTCGTAAGCGTCCTGCTCGTCATAGACGGGCTGGCTGTAATCGTAGGCGGGCTGCTCGACCGACTGCTCCACAGGCGCCGAGACAGGCATCTCGGCCACGGGAGCCTCGGCGACCGGAGTGGCCGGGGCGACCATCGGCTGCTCGGCAACGTCCTCAGCCACGGGAGCCGCAACCGGCGTGGGCGCGACGCCCTCCTCGACCGGCGCGTACTGATCCAGGTCGTAGACGATCTCGCAGTCCTCGGGCAGCATGCCGAGGGAGCGCAGGATGTCCTCGCCGTGGCGCACGCCCAGGATCTCAACCTTGGGTCGGGCAGCCGCGGCGGCTGCAGCGGCTGCTGCGGCAGCGGCGGCCTGCTCTGCGGCGGCAGCCTCCTGAGCGGCACGCTGGGCCGCGGCCTCCTCGGCGCGACGACGCTCCTCGGCCGCGATCTGCTCCGCGCGGGAGATCTCGACCTCGTAAGCGGTCTTCTTGCCGGAAGGCTGGACCTTCTCAAGCACGCCGAGCATCGCGGCCACGCCGGACTTGTTGTCGTTGGAGCCCAGGGTGCAGGGCGAGAAGTGCTCAAGGAAGCTGCTCACGCCCAGCAAAAGCAAGGGCAGCGAGCCCAGGATGCCGATGATCCAGACAAAGCGGCGGAAGCCCTCGGGCAAAAAGCCCAGGATCTGGATCAGGGTGCAGAAGGCGACGCCAAGCACGCAGTAGCGGCTGATCTTCCACAGCAGCGGCAGGTACTGGGCAACAGGGGTCGTGTACAGGGGGTTCTCGTGCGGCGCGTCGTAGTGGGCCACGACCACGATGGGTCGGGTGCCCTTCTGGACCTTCTCGCCGCAACCCTTGTGGAAAGCGATGACGTTCTGGCTGCGAGCCGCGGGGCCCAGGCCAGAGATGACGTCGGTACCCAGGAACTTAAGGACAAACAGGGCCGTGGGCACCGCAACCATGAAAAAGCCGATCGCGGTCAGGATAACAACGCCGATACCAGCCAAAAAGATACCCAAGAAGATGAGAATGAGCAGGCCAGCCGGGATAAGGTTGGCAAACTTGGGAGCATCAAACTCCTCGATCTGAGGCTCGACGCCGTGCTCGCGCATCAGGCCGGCGATGGTCTGCGCCGCCTGAAGCTCTTCTTGGCTACCCGCCGGAGCAATGCTGATCTGCTCGTCCAGGTAGTCCATATAGTCGTGTGTCATGGCCATATGCCGTACGTCCTTTTTGGTAGGTCTCGAAGACGCTTGCGTTTTTAGCTACATACAATCAAGAGAGTATACGTCTAACTTGCAATTTTTCGTTGAATTAACGCAGATGCCGCGGTACAAAAGTGACGGACGGCACGACTGGGGCGCTAAAAGGACGTGGTTGAATGGACGATCTCGAGTCCGGGACTATCAACAAGGACGACGAGGCCGCGCGGCGCCTGGCGACCCTTGAGCTCATGCTTTCCAACGCGGGCAGGCCGTTGACCTCGTCAAAGATTAAGAGTGAGCTTTGGCCGGATAGCCCAAAGGACTCCTTTACCAGGGCGTTCAGCCGCGACCGGGACACCTTGGCCAATATGGGCATCTATATTGTCAAGGCCGGGGGCGTGGGCGAGGCCACATGGAAAATCGACACCGAGAAGACCTATCGCGGTGGCGCGGTCCTGAGCCCCGAGGAGGCCCGCACCATCAACGTCATCTGCCAGCCTTTCGTTGCCCAACCAGGTTTTCTCTACGCAAATGAGCTGCGTTTTGCCCTGGCCAAGATCGACAAGCAGTTCGGCGAGGACGAGAATGCCGTTGACGGCGCGCAGGCCAGCGTCACGAATATCTCTGACACGCTGCTGCGCTGCCAGGAGCAGCGCCACCTGGCCGAGATCGACTACACCAACGCCCAAGGCGGGCGCTCGACCCGGCTTGTTGCCCCCTTCTCCTTCTATACCTGCAGGAAAAAGGCCTATATGGTCGCGGCGCAGGCCAAGTTTGACGAAAGCAGCGAGAAGGGCTTCGAGCTGTTCAGAAAGCCCGGCCCGTACCTGCTTGACCGCGTGAACTCGGCCACCGAAAAGCCCAAGATGAGCTTTGAGATCCCCGCGGAGCACCTGGATAAGGACTGGAAACTCCTGCCGTTCCAGATTGGAGAGACCCTGGGCTCGGCCACATTCCGCGTCGACGCAGAGAAGATCCGTGACTTCAAGCCCGAAACCGAAGGCAAAGGCACTTGGGCCGAGGTCGCGGGCGGGGCCGAATGGACCGTCGAAGTACGTGACTACACCGCCGCAGCTAGCTGGGCCATCGCGAAGGGAGTTCGGCCCGTCTCGCCATCTGAGCTGGTCGAGGAATGGAAGAACCTTCTGGAAGGGGTGGCCAACCGTGGCTAAGAAAACCAACCGCGGTCGCAAGGGCGCCGGCGACAAAGGCCGCGAGGTCGTCACCATCGTGTCGACGCTGCAGAAGGAAAACGACCAGATCAGCGCACAGACAATCTCCCGCAGGTACAGCTGCACGCCCGAGCACGCGAAAAGCCTTCTCAACCTCGTGCAACTCATCATGACCGAAAACTTTTACCTGGGCGTTTATCCGGAAGGCGAGGACGAGGACCGCCTTACGCTCATAAGCTCCTCGGGGGCGCGCGGGCGTGACCTGCGCCTTTCTCCCCGCGAGACCCGCGCTCTTCTCGCCGCCCTAAAAGCGCTGGATGTTAGCGCGGACGACCCTCTGTTGGCCCGTCTGACCTCGTCTTATTTGTCCGCCGACGTCGATGCGGCGGCCGTGCAGGAAATGTTCGGCGCCGAGAAGGGCCATGAGGTCCCGGCAGGGGTAAGGACCTGCGCCGAGGCTCGCGCGGCTGGCAAGAGCCTGTCTTTCTCCTATACCAAGGTCGGCAGCGGCGAAGCGACGGAGCGCCTGGTGACTCCTTTGTCGATCGAGATGGAAGAGGGCAAGTGGTACCTCAAGGCCTTCGATCACCGGCGAGGCGGCGAGCGCCGGTTCAGGATCGACCACATGTCCTCGATTTCCATCGGCGAGAAGATCGACGCGCCAGTGGCTGCAGAAGGCGGGGATGAGAAGAATCCCCTGGTCAAGATCACATTCACGAACACCGATTTTATCAACTACCTGTGGTGGCCCAACCTCGAGATCGTGAGCGAAACCGACGAGGCGACGGTCGCCTGGATCCCCTACTACGGAGGGGACTGGCTTGCCCGCCAGGTGGCGGCCTGCGGCGGCTCCGCAACGACGGACAACGAGGAGATCAACGAGAAGGCCCGGGCCTACGCCGCAGCTCAACTCGCCGCCTTTGATAACTAGATGATAACTACAAGGCAACTAGAA